>LNEG01000139.1 GCA_001464865.1 Burkholderiales bacterium Ga0074133 | reverse complement strand
CTCCATTGCCTTTCGCTCGTTGCTGCTGATCCTGTTTGCGGGGTTTCTGGCGCTGCCCGTGCTGGCCGTGCTGGCGTCATGGCTGCCCTGGGGGCAGGGGGATGCCCAGGCCGGGCAGATCCTTCGCGAAATGGCGGCCACGGTGTTGCCCCGCTACGCCGGCACCACACTCTGGCTGGCTGTGCTGGTGGCGGTGGGCGCGGCCGTGGTGGGCACCTGTACCGCCGCGGCAGTCACGCTGTTCGATTTTCCGGGCCGGCGCACTTTTGAGTGGCTGCTGCTGCTCCCGCTGGCCATGCCCGCCTACGTCACGGCGTATGCGTACACCGACTTTTTGCAGTTCAGCGGGCCGTTGCAGGTGGGCCTGCGCAACACCTTCGGGCTGGAGGGCCGCCTGCTACCCGAGATCCGCAGCCTGGGCGGGGCGGTGTGGGTCTTCATCTTCAGCCTGTACCCCTATGTGTACCTGCTGGCCCGCACGGCGCTGGGCGAGCGCGCCGCGCACCTGATGGAGGCCGCCCGCCTGCTGGGCGCACCGCTGCCGCGCCGCATCCGCGCCGTGGCCCTGCCGCTGGCGCGCCCTGCGGTGGCCGCGGGTGTGGCGCTGGTGCTGATGGAAACGCTGGCCGACTTTGGCGTGTCGAGCTATTTCGGGATCCAGACCTTCACCACCGGCATCTACAAGGCCTGGCTGTCCATGGACAACCGCCTGGCGGCCGCGCAGCTGGCCACCATGCTGCTGGTGGTCGTGCTGATGCTGCTGCACCTGGAACAGCGCGCCCAGCAGCGCATGCGCTTTGCCACGGGTGGCGGGCGTGCGGGCTCGGCCGAGGCGCAGCCCCTGGCGCTGCGGGGCGGTCGCCGCTGGCTGGCCTGGGCCATCTGCGCGCTGCCGGTACTGATGGGTTTTGTGGCCCCCGTGGCCTTCATGTTGCGGCCCCTGGCGGCCGACTGGTCGGCCTTGCCGTGGGAGCGCTTCATGGAATGGGCCTGGCACAGCGTGCGCCTGGGCGGCATCACGGCCGTACTGGCCATTCTGGCGGCGCTGACGCTGGCCTTTGCGCTGCGCCGCCGGCCCGATCCGGTCACCCGCGGCGTGGTGCGGCTGGCCAGCCTGGGCTATGCCGTGCCCGGCGCGGTGATCGTGGTGGGGTTGCTGCTGCCGGTGGGCTGGCTGCAGGCGACGGTACCGCACTGGGGCGTGGGCGCCCTGGTCACGGCGACCAGCTTTGGCATCGTGTGGGCCTACTTGGTGCGCTTTTGTGCTGTGGCACTGCAGTCGGTTAACAGCGGGTACGCCCGCATCCCCGCCAGCCTGGATGATTCGGCGCGCATGCTGGGCGTGGGCAGCGTAGGCCTGATGGCGCGCGTGCACTGGCCCCTGCTCAAGCGTTCCACCGCCGCGGCTGCGCTGCTGGTGTTTGTGGACGTGATGAAGGAGCTGCCCGCCACCATGGTGCTGCGCCCCTTCAACAGCGACACGCTGGCGGTGGTGGCCTACCAGCTGGCGCGCGACGAGCGCCTGGGCGAGGCTGCCCTGCCATCGCTGGCGCTGGTGGCGGTGGGGCTGGTGCCGGTGATCCTGCTGAGCCGCACCTTGCG
>LNEG01000138.1 GCA_001464865.1 Burkholderiales bacterium Ga0074133 | reverse complement strand
GGCGGCTTTCGGACCGGGCCGACCGGGCTTACTCGCTCCAGTCGGAATGCTTCTCGCAGACCTTGTTGGTTTCCTTGCCTTTGCGCGTTTCGGCAAAGCGCACCAGGTTGCCCTTGAAATCGTCGGGCGTTTCGTTCCACATGCAGGTGCACCAGGCCTGCGCCTTGGTCTGGCCGCGCACAGGGCTGGGTTCGTTGCCACCTTCGTACAGGCGGTCCGCATACACCAGGCACTGGGCGTATTGCATGTCGCCCATGGGGGGGCGGTTGTAGCCGCCCTGGGCAAACGCCGTGGCGGCGCCAGTCAGTGCAAGTACAGCGGCTGCAAGGGCAGGGATTTTCTTCATACAGGGATTTCCGAAGGAGGGCGTGGTCAAGGGCAGGTGGGCTGCAGAGGACTCCGCGGTGCGATGGACCCTGCAGGCTGGGTCGAGCGCGGCCGCAGCGGGGGGCAGTGTAACGACACGCAACGAATCTGGCGACCCATGAATGGCAGGCGTCAACGTCGCGCCCGGGGCACGCAAGAGGCGTGTTCATGCGGGGCCTGCCCGTTGTCCCGTTGAAGCGGCGGTTTGCGGATTGCTGGGCCGCGGACGCGCGCGAACGGCCACGACCAGGATTCAGGTGACCAGACCATTTGTCCAAGGAAGTGTTGTAGGTCATCGTACAACATGAATGGTGCGTGCCCGCCGGAATCAGCACGACCCCGAGGACCTGCGTGCACATTGCTGACTGCCCGGCTTCCACAGCGCGCGCGCCAAGGGTTGAATCGGGCCCGCGCCGCGGCGAGGCGATGCTTCGCCCTCGATCCCCGCTGTGCACCCGGCCGGTGCTCGGCAGGGCTGCTGGAACGCAGCTGGCGCCTCTGGCTGGCGCACTTTCTGGCAATCGATCTCCGACGGTTCGGTGCGCTTTTGGGCTTGCGAGCGAACTGCGTGCCGCCGGGGGTCGATCAGCTCCGCCAAGTGGCCAGGTCCCGGCTTGGGCGCAGCCCACACCGTGGGGTATCCGGATGTTGGTCCGGGCGATTGCGCCCGCGCTTGCCCGACGATTCCCGAGCCAAAGTATCGGCGGATGGCGAGCTGGCGGGAGGCAGGCGTCATGCACAAAAGGCAGCGCTTTCCCCCTGCATCCTGCGAGGCGCTGGTCTGCAAGGCGTTGTGCAACGAGCGGGGATGGTGCATGAATGGCGCTGGCAGCCGGATTCGCGCCGAGCCGCACACATCGCCATGGCTTCGCACCGGCAGATCCAGGTCAGCGCGCTGACTGCCGCCGCTGACCCTGCGATGCGCGCTGAACAGGGCGGGTCACCACCGCCCGTCCTTGAACGACCGGCCGGCCTTGGGCAGGCCCTCCGGATGGGAAGAGGGCATCAAGCCTGCCAGCACCCGAGATCGTCCCCGTCGACCTTGAGGCACTCGCCACCGCACCATGTCTCAGTGTTATCCCTATGCGGCCGTGTGGTGAGGGGCAGTACATTTCTTCATCAATGTTGTACGACAACTGATGACGGTTTGAGGGCATCTGCCCGACCCACCACGAATCCACCTGCCTTTGTACCACCATGCCTTCTTGCCACCCCACGTCCATTCGCTTTCAGCGCCTGCTGCTGACCGGTGCTGCCGGGGGCCTGGGCCAGGAACTGCGGTCGCGCCTGAAGGCGTATTGCACGATCTTGCGTCTCTCCGACATTGCCGATCTGGGTGCCGAAGCGACAGGCGAGGAAGTACGCCCGGCGCGACTGGAAGACGCCAGTGCCATGCACGCCTTGCTGGAAGGTGTCGATGCGGTCGTGCACCTGGGTGGCGTCTCCACCGAGCAGCCGTGGGGGCCGATCCTGCAGGCCAACATCGTGGGCGCGTACAACCTGTACGAAGCCGCGCGCAAGAACGGCGTCAAGCGCGTGGTGTTTGCCAGCTCCAACCATGTGACGGGCTTTTACCGGCAGGACGAGGTGGTGGGGACCGATGACCCGGCCCGCCCGGATGGCCTGTACGGCGTTTCCAAGGCCTTCGGGGAGGACCTGTCGCGGTTTTACTTTGACCGCTACGGCATCGAGACGGTATGTCTGCGCATCGGGTCATCGTTTCCCGAGCCCCGCAATCGCCGCATGCTGGCCACCTGGATGAGCTACGACGACCTGGAGCGCCTGGTGGTCGCCAGCCTCACGGCGCCGGTGGTGGGCCACAGCATCATCTATGGCATGGGCGACAACACCACGACCTGGTGGGACAACACGAAGGCCCGGCACATCGGCTACCGCCCGCAAGACAGCTCCGAGCGCTTTCGCGCCAAGGTGGAGGCTGCCGACCCGCACCCCGATCTGACAGACCCCGCCGTGTTGTACCAGGGCGGCCCGTTTGTGCGCACCGGCCCATTTGAATGAACCTGCGCACCCGCCTGCATTCGACAACGACATCATTCCTCTGGAGACACACCATGACTTTTCGCCGTTCCCTGTTGACCGCCTGCGCCACCGCCGTGGCAGCGCTGGCCTTGCTTCCCGTTGCCGCCCAGGCCCAGTCCCTGGTGCTGAAGGCGGCCGACGTGCATCCCGCCGGATACCCCAACGTGGTGGCTGTGGAAAGCATGGGCAAAAAGCTTGATGCGGCCACCAAGGGCCGCCTGAAGATCCAGACCTTTCCGGGTGGCGTGCTGGGCGGCGAGAAGGAAATGATCGAACAGACACAGTTCGGCGCCATCAACATCCTGCGGACGTCGCTGGGCCCGGTGGGTACCGTGGTGCCCGAGGTGAACGTGTTCAACATGCCCTTCGTGTTCCGCAGCCAGGACCACATGCGTGCGGTGATCGACGGTGCGATTGGCGATGAACTGCTGGCCAAGATCAGCGCATCGCCCGCCAAGCTGGTGGCCATTGGCTGGATGGATGGCGGATCGCGCAGCCTGTACACCAAAAAACCCGTGCGCAGCCCCGCTGACCTCAAGGGCCAGAAGGTGCGCATGATGGGCAACCCCCTGTTCGTGGACACCATGAACGCCATGGGCGGCAACGGCATCTCGATGGGTTATGGCGAAGTGTTCACCGCCCTGCAGACCGGCGTGGTGGATGGCGCTGAAAACAATGCGCCCAGCTTCTTCACCAGCAACCACTACAGCACGGGTGCCAAGTTCTACACGCAGACCAACCACCTGATCATTCCCGAACTGCTGGTGGTGTCCAAGGTGACGTGGGACAAGCTCTCCAAGGACGACCAGTCCCTGCTCAAGAAGTTGGGCCGTGAAGCGCAACTGGAGCAGCGCGCCCTGTGGGACAAAAGCGTGGATGACTACACCGCCAAGCTCAAGGCCGCCGGCGTGGAGTTCATCAACGTGGACACCAAGGCCTTCTATGACGCCACTGCCCCCGTGCGCGCCAAGTACGGCGCCAACTATGCAGACCTGATGAAGCGCATCGAAGCGGTGAAGTAAGCCCCTCCCGGTTTGCGTGTTGCGCGGGCAAGCTCCTGGTGGGGTGCCTGCGCATTTTTTCCCTTGTCTTTCAGACGTGCTTGTATGGACCACCCCTTTTTGCGCTGGATGGACCGCCTCTACCTGGCCACCATCTGGGCGGCCGGCACCGCCATCTTCTTCATGTCGCTGATCATCCCGTGGGGCGTGTTCAGCCGCTATGTGATGGGCACGGGCTCACAGTGGCCCGAGCCCATCGCCATCTTGCTGATGATGGTCTTCACCTTCATCGGCGCTGCAGCGGCCTACCGTGCGGGCGGGCACATCGCCGTCAACATGCTCACCGAGAAATTGCCGGCACCCCTGCAGCGGCTGCTGGCGGTGTTGGTGGACATCCTCATGCTGGTCATCTGCGGCTTTGTGGCCTGGTATGGCACCAACCTGTGCATTGAAACCTGGGGCCAGGGCATCGCCGAACTGCCCTGGTTGCCTGTGGGCGCCACCTATGCATCGTTGCCCATCGGGGCGGCGGTCACGCTGCTGTTCGTGCTGGAGAAGATGGCTTTCGGGCCGCAGAACCACCGGCGCATCGTGCGTTTTGAAGAACTGACGGAAGGCGCCTGATCATGGATACCCTGGTACTTCTGGGCACATTCTTTGTGCTCATGATGATCGGTGTGCCGATCGCCTATTCGCTGGGCCTCTCGGCCCTGGCGGGCGCGCTTTGGATTGATCTGCCGCTCGACGCGGTGATGATTCAAGTGGCCTCGGGCGTCAACAAGTTCTCGCTGCTGGCCATTCCGTTCTTCGTGCTGGCGGGCGCCATCATGGCCGAAGGCGGGATGGCGCGGCGCCTGGTGGCGTTTGCGGGCGTGCTGGTGGGCTTTATCCGGGGTGGGCTGTCGCTGGTCAACATCCTGGCGTCCACCTTCTTCGGCGCCATCTCGGGCTCGTCGGTGGCCGACACCGCGTCCATCGGCTCGGTGCTGATCCCCGAGATGGAAAAGAAGGGTTACCCGCGCCCCTTTGCCACGGCAGTCACCGTGAGCGGTTCGGTGCAGGCCATCCTGATTCCGCCCAGCCACAACGCAGTGCTGTATTCGCTGGCGGCGGGCGGTACGGTGTCGATTGCCGCGCTGTTCATGGCCGGTGTCCTGCCCGGGCTGCTCATGGGCCTCACGCTCGCGGCGCTGTGCCTGTTCACCGCGCACCGCGAGGGCTACCCCAAGGGTGAGGTCATCCCGCTCAAGCAGGCGCTCAAGATCTGCGTGGACGCGCTGTGGGGCCTGATGACCATGGTCATCATCCTGGGCGGCATCCTGTCGGGCGTGTTCACGGCCAACGAGTCGGCGTCGATTGCGGTGGTGTGGGCGTTCTTCGTGACCATGTTCATCTACCGCGACTACAAGTGGCGCGACCTGCCCAAGCTGGTGCACCGCACCGTGAAGACAGTCACGGTGGTGATGATCCTCATCGGCTTTGCGGCGGCCTTCGGCTACCTGATGACGATGATGATGATCCCGATGAAGGTCACGGCTTTCCTCACGAGCCTGTCGGACAACAAGTACGTCATCCTCGCCATGATCAACATCATGCTGCTGCTGCTCGGCTGCCTGATGGACATGTCGCCGCTGATCCTGATCCTCACGCCCATTCTGCTGCCCGTGGTCAAGATGCTGGGCGTGGACCCGGTGCACTTCGGCATGATCATGATGGTCAACCTGGGCATTGGCCTCATCACGCCGCCGGTGGGCACCGTGCTGTTTACGGGTGCGGCGGTGGCCAAGCTGCCGCTGGGCGTCGTGACCCGGGCCATGATCCCGTTTTTTGTGGCGCTGTTTGTCGTGCTGCTGATGGTGACCTATGTGCCTGGCATCTCGCTGTGGCTGCCACGGGCCATGGGCCTGTGAGGTCCGTGATGGCGTCTGGACAGTCTCTCGTACTTGTCTCGTGTGCCGACAGCGGTGAGCTTCATGTCCTGCGTCTGTCGGAAGATGGTCAACTTCAGACGGAGCAGGTCCTGCCGCTGGGCGGGCAGCTCATGCCGATGGCGCTGAGCCCGGGCCGATGCCAGCTGTATTTGGCGCGCCGCAGCGAGCCGCTCGCCGTCATTGCTCTGGCGCTAGACGGCACTGAGGGCAGCGTGCAGGTGCTGGGCGAAAGCCCGCTGCCCGCCAGCATGGCCAGCCTGAACACCGATCGCACGGGCCGCTGGCTCTTCAGTGCCTCGTACGGCGCCGACATGGTGGCGGTGCAGTCGCTGGATGCGCAAGGCCATGCTGCCGGGACGGTGACGCACCCGACGGGCCGCCACGCCCACTGCGTGCTGGCTGACCCTACCAACCGCTTCGTGCTCGCCACATCGCTGGGGGCCGACCAGCTCCACCGTTACCACTTTGACCCCGCCACTGGTCGCCTGAAGGACATGGATGTGCCCGTGTTCCCGCTGCCCGCGGGCACCGGGCCGCGGCACCTGTGCTTCAACGAGCGCGGCGACCGCGTGTACGTGCTGGGCGAGCTGGACGCCTGTGTCCAAGTGCTGACGTTCGACCCCGCCACGGGGGCGCTGGCCTTGTTGCAAACCCTGCCAACGCTGCCACCGGGTTTCGAAGGCAAAGCCTGGGGTGCCGACCTCCACCTGACCCCAGACGGCCGATGGTTGTACAGCAGCGAGCGCAACAGTCACACCCTGGCAGCGCACGCGGTGGACCCGCTCAGTGGCCAGCTCTCGCCCGTCGGGAACTGGCCGACCCAACCCACGCCGCGCGGATTTGCCATCACTCCCGACGGCCGGTTTTTGCTGGCCGCGGGTCAGACCAGCCACCGGGTCGGCGTCCACGCCATCGACGGCGCAAGCGGCGCGCTGGCGCTGGTCGCAGAACACTCCGTAGGCCTCAACCCCAACTGGGTCGTGGCGGTTCCCCTGCGGCCGCCTTCCTGAGTATCAACACCCTGAACTGATGCAACAAGCCCTGACCATCCGCATGCATGCCGACGACAACGTTGCCATCGTCGCCAACGACGGTGGCCTGCCCGTCGGCACTTTGCTGCCGCAAGGCGTTCCTGGCGCCGGCATCGCGTTGCGCGACAAGGTGCCCCAGGGTCACAAGGTGGCGCTGCAGGACATCCCCGAGGGCGCCGTCGTGCGCCGCTACAACGTGCCCATTGGCTACGCGCTCAAGCCCATCCCGGCCGGCAGCTGGGTGCATGAGCGCCTGCTGCAGATGCCCTCTGCCCGCGCCCTGGAGGGGCTGCCCATGGCGACGGTGAAGCCGCCTGTGCTGGAACCCCTCACGGGCTACACCTTCGAGGGTTACCGCAATGCCGATGGCTCGGTGGGCACGCGCAACATCCTGGCCATTACCACCACCGTGCAGTGTGTGGCCGGGGTGGTGGCGCAGGCCGTGCGCCGTATCAAGGCCGAGCTGCTGCCCCTGTACCCGCAGGTGGACGACGTGATCGGCCTGGAGCACACGTACGGCTGCGGCGTGGCCATTGACGCGCCAGATGCCGTCATCCCCATTCGCACCCTGCGCAACATCAGCCTGAACCCCAACTTTGGCGGTGAGGTCATGGTGGTCAGTCTGGGATGCGAAAAGCTGCAGCCCGACCGCTTGCTGCCACCGGGCAGCTTCCCCATCATCGACGAGCGTGGTGCCGATCTGGGCCCCGAGACGGTATGCCTGCAGGCCGACGAACATGTCGGCTTCATGTCCATGCTCGACCACATCGTGCAGAGCGCAAAGCCCCATCTGCAGCGCCTGAACGCCCGCCGCCGCGAGACCCTTCCGGCCAGCGAACTGGTGCTGGGCGTGCAGTGCGGCGGCAGCGACGCGTTCTCGGGCGTCACTGCCAACCCGGCTGTGGGGTTTTGCGCCGACCTGCTGGTGCGGGCCGGTGCCACGGTGATGTTCAGCGAGAACACCGAGGTGCGCGACGCGGTGGAGCAGCTCACCAGCCGCGCCGCCACGCCCGAGGTGGCTGCAGCCATCGTCCGTGAGCTTGGCTGGTACGACCGCTATCTGGATCGCGGCCGCGTGGACCGCGCGGCCAATACCACGCCGGGCAACAAGGCAGGTGGCCTGTCCAACATCGCCGAAAAAGCCATGGGCTCCATCATCAAGAGTGGTACCGCGCCGATTTCGCATGTGCTGGCGCCGGGCGAGAAACTGCGCCGCGACCAGCGTGGCCTGGTGTACGCCGCCACGCCCGCCAGCGACTTCATCTGCGGCACGCTGCAGCTGGCTGCCGGCATGAACCTGCATGTGTTCACCACCGGCCGGGGAACGCCCTACGGCCTGGCCGAATGCCCGGTGGTGAAGGTGGCTACCCGCACCGACCTGGCGCGCCGCTGGCACGACCTGATGGACATCAACGCAGGCAAGATTGCAGACGGGCAAGCCAGCATCGAGGACCTGGGCTGGGAGATGTTCCACCTGCTGCTCGACGTGGCCAGCGGCCGCAAGAAGACCTGGGCTGAGCACTGGAAGCTGCACAACGCCCTGGTGCTGTTCAACCCAGCCCCCGTGACCTGACTTCTTCGGGGCCACGGGCCCCGGCGCCTTCTTCTTCACAGCCCTTGCCTGCAAGGGCTGTGGTCCTTGAAAGACCGTTTCCCATGGGGCATTCCCGTTTTTCCGACCGCAAGGTCGTGGTGGCGCTGGCGCTGCTGTGTTGTTTGCTCTGGGGCAGCTCGTACCCCGCCATCAAGACCGGGTACGCCTGGTTCGGCATTGCCAAGAGCGACATTCCCACACAGCTGGTGTTCGCAGGCTGGCGTTTTCTGGGCGCGGGTCTCATCCTGCTGGCCTGGGCCCTGGCCACGCGCAAGGCCATCTGGGGCCTCGGCTTTGCGGCGGGGCGGCAGCTGGTGGTGCTGGGCCTGGCGCAGACCACGCTGCAGTACGTGTTTTTCTACGTGGGGCTGGCCCACACCACCGGGGTCAAGGGCTCGATCATGAACGCCACGGGCACGTTTTTCAGCGTGCTGCTCGCGCATTGGGTCTATCACAACGACCGCCTCAGCCACGCCAAGCTCTGGGGCTGTCTGGTGGGATTTGTGGGCGTGATGGTGGTGAACCTGGGGCGCGGCGCGCTGGACATGGACTTCACGCTGCTGGGCGAGGGCTTTGTGGTCATCGCCGCCTTTGTGCTGGCGGCGGCCAGCATCTACGGCAAGCAGGTGTCGCAGCGCATGGATTCGGTGGTGATGACCGGCTGGCAACTGGGGCTGGGCGGCGTGGCGCTGTTGGCCATCGGCTGGAGTCTGGGCGGGTCGCTCACGGGCTTTACCTGGGGCTCCAGTGTGTTGCTGGTGTACCTGGCGCTGCTGTCGTCCGCCGCGTTCTCGCTGTGGAGCATCTTGCTCAAGCACAACCGGGTGAGCCAGGTCACGGTGTTCAACTTCACCGTGCCGGTGTTCGGCGCTGCGCTGTCGGCGCTGTTTCTGGGCGAGGCGCTGCTGGGGTGGAAGAACCTGCTGGCCCTGGTGCTGGTGTGCGCCGGCATCCGGTTGGTGACGCGTGATGTACCTGAAACTGCACCCGCCCTGCCTGCGCGTCCGCCCACCGCAGCCCCCTAGGGCCTGTTCACACTATTTTTGCCAGATGCGTTGCAATCCAAAAGAGCCAGGCGCTAGGCGCCAAACGAAGCTGGGGGAGGCCCCAGCGAGGCTTGGCAACGATGCGGATGGCTCTTTTGGGTTGTAACCCGAAGGGAAGGCCATGCCAACGGCGCCACTCGTTGTTGCGTTCCTGGCCAAAGCCCCGGCCCTGGCGTCGTCACGCGCCTGGATTGGCGCCGTTTGCATGGCCTTCGCACTGGCGAAAATAGTTTGAACAGGCCCTAGACTTTCAGACCATGGCACATACTCTTTCACGCGAAGCGTTCCAGCAGGAGCTGCACGGCCAGCGTACCGACCTGTTCACGCTGCACGGCGCGGGCGGCCTGCAGGTGGCCGTAAGCAACTACGGCGCTCGCCTGGTGCAGGTGGCAGTGCCCGATGGCCAGGGAGACCGGCTGGATGTGGCGCTGGGCTACGGCAACCTGCAGGGCTACCTGGACGGGCAGCTCTCGATGGGCGCGTTCATCGGCCGCTGGGCGGGCCGCCTGCGCAACGGGCACCTCGCCTTGCCTGATGGAACCCACCTGCAATTGCCCACCAACAGCGGACCGCACCACCACCATGGCGGGCCCCGTGGCAGCCGGTTTCAGGTGTTCTCGGTCGATCTGGTGCAACCCGACACGCTGGTGCTGGGCCACACCTTTCGCACGCAAGACGATGGCGTGCCGGGCACCGTACGGCTGCAACTGGCCCTGCACGCCGCACCAGACAACGCGCTGCACATCGCCTGGACGGCCGAGGTGGCCGACGCGCCCACCGTGTTCAACCCCACGGGGCATGCGTTCTTCAACCTGGCGGGCGCGGGCAGTACGCACGGGCACCGGTTGCAGATTGGCGCAGGCACCTATGTTCCGCTGGAGGCCGACGTCTGCCCTGGCGGTACTGTCGCGTCGGTGGAGTGCACGCCCTTTGATTTCCGGCAGCCGCGTAGTGTGGCCAGTGCGCTGGCGCACCCGCACGACCAGCTGGCGCGCGCGGGCGGACTCGACCACTACCTGGTGCTGAACGGGCAAGAGCCTCCGCTGGCACGCGCCCCGCGGGCGCACTGCACGCCGCCCGGCCTGCGCCTTGCCGCGCAGCTGGTCGATCCCCTCAGCGGCCGGGCCATGGAAGTGTGGAGCACCGCACCGGGCGTGCAGGTGTATGCAGGCCACGGCCTGAAGGGCGACGCCGTCCGGGATCGGGGGCG
The DNA here is from genome assembly GCA_001464865.1 of Burkholderiales bacterium Ga0074133. Classification (GTDB taxonomy): domain Bacteria; phylum Pseudomonadota; class Gammaproteobacteria; order Burkholderiales; family Burkholderiaceae_C; genus Acidovorax. Next base: position 34,811 of record LNEG01000138.1, on the reverse strand, counting down.
CAGCGCCCTGGGCGGTGTCGACGACGGCTGGCTCTGGCAACCGGGCGATGGAATCTGCCTGGAGCCCATGCAATACCCCGACGCGCCCAACCATCCGGCATTTGGCGCGCGGTGGTGGAAGCCGGGCGAGGTGGTTCGTGGAGCCATCGTGTACCGGTTCACTGGCTGACTCGGGCGGGCTTCCTGCCGTGGCGGGGCGATCGGGCCCGGGGTGGCCCCACCGCGTGCGGCAAAGTACGCAGCACCGTGCAGCCGATGGCCTGTGTGCACGGCCGGTCCGCAACGTGCTGCGTTCAGTCCAGTGTCGCGGGCGCCACGGGCAGGCTGAGCGTGAAGCGCGCACCGTGGTCCACCTGCGACTGCACGGTGAGGGTGCCGCCCATCAGCGCCGCCAGCGCGCGCGACAGGGCCAGACCCAGCCCGGTGCCACCGTGCTGGTAGCTCACGCGGTCGTTGCCCTGGCGGAACTTCTCGAAGATGGTCTCGTGCAGGTGCGCCGGAATGCCGGGGCCAGAATCGACCACATGAAAGCGCACCGTGTCGGGCGTGGCATCCACCTCGATGCGGACCGTGCCGCTCTCGGTGAATTTCATCGCGTTGGACAGCAGGTTGTTGAGCACCTGCTTGAGCCGCAGGCCATCGCACAGCAGGGTCTGCGGCACGTCCGGGTTGATGTGCACGGTCAGCGCCAGCTGCTTGTTGGCTGCAGTGATCGCGAAGAAGTCGGCTGTGGATTGCACGGCCTCTGCCACGTTCTGCAGGGTGGGGGTGTGCGGCATGGCCCCCGCCTCCACCTTGGCCAGGTCCAGAATCTCGTTGAGCAGGCTGTTGAGGTGGTCGGCCGCCTTGCGGATCAGCCCGGCCTGCTCCTTGAAGCGTGGCTGTTCCAGGCGCATTTCCATCAGCTCGGAAAAGCCGCGGATGCTGGTGAGCGGCGTGCGCAGCTCGTGCGAGATGGCCGCCAGGAATTCGGTCTTGGCCTGGCTGGCCGAGTGGGCCTGGGCCTCGCTCGCGCGCAGGGCTGCGTTGGTCCGTTCGAGCTTGCCCACACTGCGCAGGAAGACGATGGCAGCGCCGATGACGGACAGGCTGAAAAGTGCCGTGGTGAACAGTGCCACGTTGCGGCTGCGCCGCCATTCGCTCATGGCTTCCTCGGTACCGGTAGCGACAACAATCGCCAGCGGATAGGCCCCCACGCGCCGGTAGGCCGAAATGCGTTCTATGCCGTCGACACGGCTGGCGCGCACGTAGTGACTGCTTTGGCCCCATTCGTCACCGCCGCTGGCCCCCTGGCTGCTGGCGAGCACCGTGCCCATCCCGATGCTCTGCCCGCCTACCACGCGCGCCCGCACCGCGCGGTCGTCGCCCACCAGCGTCACGATGCCGGAGCTGCCCAGCTGCACGCCCCGGTACACATCCTCGAAATAGCCCGGATTCACCGATGCCACCACTATGCCGGCCAGTTCGCCAGTGCCCTCGGGGATGCGGCGCGACAGCTGGATGGTGGCCTTGCCCGACACCTTGCCCACCACCGCCTTGCCCACAAACAGGCCGCCCGCTGTGGTCTGCTGTTTTTCAGCCGGCAGCGGATTGGCGCGCAGGTGCACCTTGATGTGCTCACGTTCGGTCAGGTCCACATGGCCGGTCTTTTCTCCGGTGGGATCGATGTTGCTGCCGACGAAGCGGCCATCGGGGCCGACCAGCGACAGCTGGGTCAGGATCTCGGACGCGAGCCCGGTCTCATTGGCCAGCCGTCTGAAATCAGCCTGGTCGAAGTCTTTGGCCAGCACCGCATCGCGCATCCGCAGCGTGGCCTGGTCTACCGTGGCCAGCACACGCACGGTCTGCTCGGCCAGGATCAGCGCCAGATTGCTGTTTTGCCGCACCTGCGAATTCATGGCGTCCTGCCACGTCACGCGCAGCACGGTCACTACGGCAGACCATGCCAGCAGCAGCCCCAGCGCAGTCCCCAAGATCACCATGGTGCGCAGCGGTGGCATGCCCTGGGGAGGGCGCTGCGCGGGCTGGAGGGAGTCCGGTGGACTCCTGCGTGGCTTCACCATATTCGGTTCGTCAGCGCAGCGGCGTCTGCCATCGCCGCCCAGCCATGCAGGGTAGCCCGGCAAGCGCTGGCGCACAGTGGTGCAATGGCCTGGCGGGGGGAGTTCTGCGCAATGGTGTTCACGGGCAGCGGGTGTACAGGGTCACGCAGGTCGTGTGGGCGGCGCACAGTTCAAAAGGAGCCCCGGCGGATTCGGTGGGTGGCTCGTTAACGATGTCAGTATAGGTAGTTGCAACAGAATGTGTGCCTTTTGGGTCGGGTCCTGTCGGCTTGTCTGGCGGTCCACCCGTGTCGGCCATCTGGGCGACACTGCACGTCAACCATGAAAAGGTAGCCAATGAAGTTCGTCGTTCTGGGGGCGGGTGCCGTGGGTTGCTATGTGGGCGGCCGCCTTGCGGCAGATGGCCAGCAGGTCTGCCTGGTGGGCAGGCCGCACGCGCTGGCGCCGGTGGCCGAACAAGGCCTGCACGTGACCGACCTGGATGGTTTTGATGCCCAGGTGCCTGCGCACCGCCTGCAGCTGGCGCCCACGCTGGCTGACGCTGCCCCCGGCGCCGGCATCGTCGTGTTGCTCTGCGTCAAGAGCGGGGCCACGCCAGATGCCGCACGCGAGATCGCCGCCATCTGTGCGCCCGGTACGACGGTGGTGTCGCTGCAAAACGGCTTGGACAACGTGGCCGCCATTGCTGCCTGCGCGCCGGGCTTGCATGCGCTGGCGGGGATGGTGCCCTACAACGTCGTGCTGCGGGGAAACCATGTGCACCGGGCCACGGCCGGCGTGCTGCAGCTGGAGCGCGACCCCGTCACCACCGAAATGGCGCTGCTGCTCAACGCTGCGGGCCTGGGCACCGTGCTCCCGGCGGACATCCGCGCCGTGCAGTGGGGCAAGCTGCTGCTCAACCTGAACAACCCGGTCAACGCGCTGTCCGATCTGCCGCTGCGCGACGAGCTGCTCGACCGCGACTGCCGGCGCGTGCTGGCCGCCCTGCAGACCGAGGCGCTGCACGCCATGGCAGCCGCAGGCATTACGCCCGCCCAGGTCGCGGCCGTGTCGCCCACCGTGCTGCCGCGCCTGCTGCGCCTGCCCAACTGGCTGTTTACCCGCATCGCGCGGCGCATGCTGCAGATGGACGCCTCGGCCCGCTCGTCGATGTGGGACGACCTCGAAGCCGGTCGTGTGACCGAGATCGATGCCATCTGCGGCGCGGTGGTGCGGCTGGCGGCGCAGCAGGGCCGGACTGCACCGCTCAACGCCCGCATGTGCGAACTGCTGGCCGGGCCCCGCCAGCGCCTTGCTGGCGCTCAGATGCGGCAGCTTCTCGGAATCTGAGCGCCACCGAATCGGGCGGCCTGCACCCCCTGTGCAGCGCACACTACAGTGTCGGGATGTCCGCTGCATCGTTCCACCGCTTCATCCCTTTCCTGGCCGTGCTCGGCTCCGTCACCGCGCTGGGCATCGGCACCTCGTGGGCCAAGCAGTGGCTGTTTCCGGCGGTGGGTGCACAGGGCACCACGGCCGTGCGGGTGGGCCTGTCGGCGGTGCTGATGCTGCTGCTGTGGCGGCCCTGGCGCTGGCGGCTGTCGCGTGCCGATGCACACGCCATTGCACTGTATGGCGCCGCACTGGGTGGCATGAATCTGATGTTCTACATGTCGCTGCGCACGCTGCCGTTCGGGCTTGCGGTGGCCATCGAGTTTTCGGGGCCGCTGGCTGTGGCCATCTGGTCATCGCGCCGCGCGGTGGATTTTGTATGGGTTGCGCTGGCCATCGCCGGGCTGGGCATGCTGCTCCCGCTGGGGCTCAATGGCAGCACGCTGGACCCCATCGGGGTGCTCTATGCGCTGGCCGCCGCGGTGTTCTGGGCGCTGTACATCGTGTTTGGCAAGCGGGCGGGGCACCTGCACGCAGGCCATACGGTGTCGCTCGGCCTGCTGGTAGCGGCGCTGGTGGTGGTGCCCGTGGGGGTGGCGCATGCGGGTGCGGCACTGCTGTCGCCCACCGTGCTGCTCATCGGCGTGGCGGTAGCGGCGGTATCGAGCGCCATCCCGATCTCGCTGGAGATGATGGCCCTGAAGCGCCTGCCCAAGGAGGCCTTCGGCATCATGATCAGCATGGAGCCCGCCGTGGCCGCCGTGCTGGCCATGGCGCTGCTGGGCGAGCATCTGACGGCGCTGCAATGGCTGGCCATCGGCTGCGTGGTGGCGGCGTCGATGGGCAGTGCCATGACGGCGGGGCGGGGGCAGCCACAGCCAGCCGCTGCGGCATGAGGCCTGTGCGGGGCCCTCGGTGCGGAGTACGCCCTGTCAGCAGAACAGCAAGGCCATCAGGGCCACGTCTTCCGAGAGGTTCAGCAGTGCCCAGGTCGCCAGCCGGTGGGCCTGCACGGACAGCAGGCTCGCGAGATCTTGCAATGCCACCGTCATGTCAGTATTTTGCTATAAAAGTTATAGCTTCTAGGGATGATGGAACGTCCACCAGCGGTCATTTTGACCATAAATTGGTCCCCTCGACAGGAATCGAACCTGTATCTAGCGCTTAGGAGGCACTCGTTCTATCCATTGAACTACGAGGAGCAATACGAAGAGGCTGGGCAGCCGCGCATTGTAGGGGCTGCGCAGGCTGCCTTTGCGGCGCAGCGGGGTCAGTCGTATTTCACTGTGTAGATGATGTCCACCGCACTTTTTTCGCCCGTCTGGCCGCGCAGCGTGAGGCGCCGGGTCAGGTCGTAGAAGATGTACAGCGTGCCCAGCGTTCCCGACAGGCTGCGCTCGTACGTCACGTACAGGTCCTTCGATAGCCGCTTGCCGAAGGTGAGGGCCGCGCCAGTGGCGTCCTGGCCCGTGCCCGGCCCCTTGAAGCCGATTTCATCGAGCCCCACGCGGCTGGCAATGTTGCCTGCCGTGTTGTTGTTGCCGCCGCGGCCCAGCAGCGCCAGCGCCGCCTGCTGCAGCACGGCGGCCTCGGCACCACCGGCGGCGGCATCGCGGCCCAGTACCACCCACGACAATTTTTCGGCATCGGGAAGCTCGGGGTCGGAGTACAGCCGCACGCGCGGCGCCTGTGCACTGCCGGTCACCTGCACGCCCGCACGCACGGCGATGTTCGGGCGCAGCGCCAGGATGTCGAGCGAGGGGTTGTTGTACGGGCCGTTGAAGCGGATCAGGCCGGTTTCCACGTCCAGCATCTGGCCCCAGGCGCGGTAGCGGCCGGCCTCGGTGCGCACCTCGCCGGTCACGCGCGGCGGGCCGCCGGGCGCGCTGGCGCTGCGCACCTGCACCTCGCCAGTCAGGCGCGTGGTGATGCCGTGGCCGTGCAGCGCGAAGTCGTTGCCCAGGTTGACGGTGACCGCCACATCCGGTGGCTTGATGGTGTCGGGCTCCGTGGACGCGGCAGCCTGCGCTGCCTTGCCCGCTGCCTGTGCCGTGGCCTGGTCCTCGCGGTCTTTGGCGGCCGAGCGCACCACCACGTCGCTGCCCAGGCTGGGCGCTGATTCGTCGGGCAGGATGATGGTGGCGCGGTCCGCCGTGATGGTGCCGCGCACCGTGATCTGCCCCTGCTGCAGCCGCACCTGCAGCGGCCCCGACACGCTGAGCTGGCGGTCTGCCCGCACCAGCACCTGCAGCGCGCGTGCCTCGGCATCAACATCCATCGAGATGCCGGAGATGCCCTTTGACTCTGCGGTCCCCGCTGGTGCGTCTCCCCAGCGGATGCGGCCGCTGGCGGTCAGCGTGCCCCCAACGGCCGGTGCGGCCGTGCGGTTGCCGCTGAAACCGGCAATGCGTGCGCCACTGCCGCGCCCGCCCTGCAGCTTGAAGTCCGTGATCTGAAGCTCGTTGCCGCGCAGCGTGGCACGCAGCCGTCCGCCTTGCAGGTCCACCCCATCCACCACGGAGCGCACGGCCATGTCGTCGGCCCCCAGCGTGCCAGCCCAGCGCGGCGCATCGCGCGTGCCCGACAGCGTGGCGTTGGCCTGCAGCGTGCCGCGCACCCGCCAGCCCGGCGGTGCCAGGGCCGACCACACGCCCACGTCGGGCAGACTAGCCCGCAGGGTGCCGGCCAGCGGTGCGTCAGGCGCCCAGGTGAGGGCTGAAATGTCGGCCGTGCCGCCGCCCTGCGCCAGGCGCGTGCTGGCGCTGGCATCGATCTCTCCGGCCCGGTCGCTGGCCCACTGCAGGCGGGCGCGCAGGGCTTCGCCATCGAGCTCCAGTGACACCTCGGCCTGCCGCACGCCGGCCGGTGTGCCTGCTGCAGGGGTTGTGGCCGAAGCCTCGGTGGCAATGGCTGCAACCTTGCCGGAGCCCTTGCCCTGGCCGCTGCTTTGCACTGCCGTGACGGCGGTGGCGTCGCCCGCCAGGATGCGCAGGTCGCCACTGGCGCGGCGCAGGCTGGCGCTGCCGCGCAGGCCCTGTATCGTGTTGATGTTCCACTGCCCATCCAGCACCAGGCTGCTAGCCAGCCCGATGCGCGCGAGCAGCGGCTCCGCCGCCTGGCCTGCGGCGCCCGGTGTGGCGCCCATGCCCAAGGCATCGATCCAGGCCATGGGCAGCCCCTGCAGCGTGCCCTGGCTTTGCACCTGCAAGCCCGCAGCGGTAGACACGCGCACCGGCTGCCACTGCAGCAATACCGTGCCGGGCGCCGGGCCGGTGATGCGCGCACGCCCGGTAGATGTCTCGATGGTTAGGCCGGCTGCGGGCATGCGCGTAGTCACCGACAGCGGCTCTGCCAGTTGGATTGCCCACGGCCCGGGCCGCTGCGCGTCCTGAACCTGGGCACGCAACGCATCGATCACCATGCGCCATTGCCCGTTGCCCACCAGGCCTCCACTCGCCCGGGTCTGCAACGCAATGCGCCGCGTCTGCTGCGGTGCGGCTGGGTTCAGGCGCGCCTCACCTTCCAGCGACAGCTGGGCCTGCGCCACGCTGCCCGACAGCGTGGCCTTGACGCCGCGCAGCTGGACGGCGGTGCCCGTATTGCCACCGGCCTCCGGAGACGACGGAAGCTGCAGGTCGAGCTGCTGGGAGGATGCGCTGGCCTGCACCTCGAATCCTGAGGCGGTGGCTGCGGCATTGATGCCGGAGGCGCGCTGCCATTGCTGCAGCGCGGCTTCCCAGCCGCCCTTCCACCGCACGCCGATCTGGGCCGCACCTTTGGCGCTGGCACCGGCCAGCAGGGGCTGCACACGGTCGCCCACCAGAGGCAGGCTGGCCAGCCAGCGCAGGGTCTGGTCGGCGTCTGACCACTGCAACTGGGCCTCGCCCGCGCCGCTGCGCGCGGTGAGCGAGCCGTTGGCGCGCGCCGTGGCCCCCGGCAGCGTCAGGGCCAGTTGCCCCTGTGCCGACTTTTCCGCGGGCGCAATGCGCACTTTCGTGGCCTCGACCCGGGCCTGAAGGGCATCGATCAGCAGGCGCTCCAGCAGCAAGGTTCCGCCCGCGTCGGGCGTGGCCGGGGCGGTGCCCGCAGCGCCAGAAGCTGGCGCGCGGCCGGGTTGCCAGGTGCCCTGTGCCTGCAAGGCTTGTATGCGCAGCGGAGCGGCGCGTGCTGCGCCGGCACCTGTGGCTCGGGCCCGGCCTGCGGCAGCACGAATGTCCGCGTTGAACCGCACCGCATCGCCCTGCATGTCAGCCCGGATGCGGCCCGACAGCGGGGCGGCTTCCAGTGCCGTGTGCAGTGCCTCTGGCGACAGGTTCCGCAGTTCGGCCTGGCCGCTGACGGCGCCCGTGGCGGGGGTGAGCTGGCCCTGCACCATTGCGCTGCCGCTGCCCACGGTGAGCGTGGCTGAAGGCACCGTCCAGCGCCCGCTGGCAAGGTGGGCGTCGGCCTCCAGGGCAGTCAGGGGCAGGCGGGTGGCATCCCAGGGGCCGGCCAGGTCGTTGCGCAGGCGGGCCTGTAACGACCAGCCCACGGCGGGCGCGGTGCTTCCATTCACGGCAGGGCCGGTAGCGCCTGGCAAGGTGGGCGCCGCTGGCGTGGGGCCAGCCTGCACGGTGCCGCTCAGCAGCGTGGCAGGGGCTTGGGGCCACAGGGCTGCAAGGTCGAGCGCCCGCAGCGTGGCCGTGGCGGATTCCAGCGGCTGGGTCGCCCAGGGGCGCAGCGTGGCCTGCAGGTCGGCCTGCATGGGTTCGGCGCCGGGTGCAGCGGCTTTGCCACCGGGGGCACCGGCTGCAGGCCGGGCGGATGACCGGGTGGCGCCAGAGGCAGGCGCGGCCGAAGCGGGTGCAGCCGCCTCGGGGCGGATGCGTGCCTGCACCTGCAGTTGTGCAGCGGCCGTGGCCAGCGTGCCCTCCAGCGTGGCATGGGCTGCGGCCTGCAATGCTGCGCCGCCCCCGGGTACCTGTGTGCGCAGTGAGCCATCGACCGTGGCCTGCAATGCCATCGGCGCTTGGGCTTGCAGCGTGGCGCTGGCGCTGTAGCGGCCCTGCGCCAGGTCCACATTGGCAATGTTCAGCCGGTGTTCGCTACCGTCAAAGCGGTAGTCGCCCGCCAGCCCCAGCACCTGCACGGCGGGCGGGCCTGCCCAGTCGATCTGGTCCACGCGGAACGCCAGCCCCAGCTGGAGCGGTAGCACCAGTCGCTCTGGTGGGGGTGTCGGGTCTTGGGGGGGCGCATCGCGGCGGGTGATCTGCACACGCGCCGCATGCACGTCGCCCAGCTCCAGCCGGCGCTGCAGCAGCGGGGCCAGCTGCCAGCCGATGGTGATGTCGGTCACCTCCACGGCCATGCCGGGGCTGCTCCAGCGCAGCCAGCCGATGCGCCCGCCGCTGCGCAGCGCGCCGCTCACGTCGCGGCTTTCCAGCTGCTGGTCGGCCGGCAGGTAGCGCGCCGCGCGTACCAGCGCTGTGGCCAGCGATGTGCTGCTGCCTGTCCACCACCACAGCCCGGCACCCAGCACCAGCAGCAGGGCCACCAGGGCAGCGAGCAGCCAGCCCAGCAGGCGAAGCGGCCGCCTGCCGCGTGGCATGGGCGGGCGGGGCGCAGACGCACCCGCGCTGAAATCCGTGGCGCGGGGCGTGCTGGTCGATGGGGGTGAACTGGGCGGCATCCGTGGATCAGGTCAGGCGGGCAGGGCGGTCGGCGGGGCGGTCAGAAGCTGAAGCCCAGCCGCAGGTGCAGCCGCACGTCCTTCGATTTCACGCCGTAGGCCAGGTCGGCCTGCAAGGGCCCCACGGGGCTGCGCCAGCGCACGCCCGCACCCACGCCCACACGCGGCGAGAGGGCGCCCACGCGGTCGGCCACGGCACCGGCATCGATGAACACGGTGCTTTCCCAGTCGGTCATCGCGCCGCGGTAGACGATGGGGCGCTGCCATTCGGCACTGGCCACGGCCAGGTAGCGCCCGCCATAGAGCTGGTCGTTGTCGGTGCGCGCGCCGATGCTTCGGTAGCCATAGCCGCGCACGGTGGTGTCGCCGCCCGTGATGAAGAGCTGGGTGACCGGAATCTCCGCGCCTTCACGCGCCAGCACCGCGCCGCCTTCGGCCCGCAGCGAGATGCGGGCGTTGCGGCCGATGCCTGCGTCGTCCACCACCCGCCCGGCCGGGATGAAGGTCTGCCAGCGGAGCAGCGCCCGCACGAACGGGTCGCGCTCGGGCCGCAGCGTGGTGCCCACGCCCAGCTCGGCAGCAAGGCCGTGGCCGCTGGTGGGGGCGGTCTGGTTGTTGAAGTACCGGCCCGTCCAGCCGTAGTTGACGCTGACGGCGCTGCCCGATGGAGGCGCGTTCAAACCCTGGCTGAGGGCGTAGTCGTACTGCACGAAATAGTTGCGGTCGATGTTGCGCGTGCTTTGGCTGCGGCCCGAGCGCACACGGCCGCTGTTCACGTCGTAGTCACCGGTGTTTTCGCGCTGCAGCTGGGCGCCGGCAAACCAGCGCCAGCCGTCCTCGTCGGGCAGGGCGGTGGCCTCGGTCTCGATGCGCTGGGTTTCGCGGTCCAGCGACAGTTTGCTCACGGCGCGCCAGCCGATGCCGGGCAGCCGGTTGTGGATGTGCTCCAGGGACAGCCGCGCACCGCTGTCGGTCGAAAAACCGGGGCCGAACACGAGCTTTTGCAGCGGTGCCTCGCGTACCTGGGCCACCACGGGTGCGGCCGCGGGGTCGGTGCCTTCGGTGTCCAGGGTGAGGAACACGGCGTCGTAGTAGCCGCTGCTGGCCAGCCGCAGCTGGGCATCCAGCATCTCGGCCTCGTCGTAGGTAGCGCCGGTGGGCAGGCGGGCCAGGCGGCGGGCGCCGTCCGGGTCGTAGCGCTCGTGGCCCTGCACGCGCAGCGGGCCGAAGCGGTAGGCGGGGCCGGTGTCGTACGTCACGCCCAGTTTGGCTTCGTGGGTGTCGGCGTCGATCTCGGCGCGGCTGTTGGCAATGCGTGCTGCCGGGTGGCGCCGCGCCTGCAGCTGGCGCAGGCCGCCGGTCTTGGCGGCGTCCCAGGCGGATTGGGTGAACGGCTGGCCGGGCGACAGCGACCAGTCGCGCTGCACGCGCTGCTGCTGGCGCCGCGTGCCGCTGGCATCGTCGCCAGCGGTTTCGGTAAAGCCGATGTCAGCGGTGGCAATGCGTGTCTGTGGCCCGGGCTCTACCGTCACCACCACCGTGCGCGGGGCCTGGCGGCTGCCGGGCGTGTCGGTCAGCTCGACCGTGATGGTGGGCGCAAAGTAGCCCATGGTGCCCAGCAGCTCGCGCGCGTTGGCGTCCGCCGCGCCCAGCAGGCGCTGCAGTTCGTTGGCTTGCAGATCGGGCATGCGGCGAAAGCGCTGCAGCTCCAGATGGCGTTCCAGTGTGTCGCGCACGGTGTCGGGGGCACGCACGTCCACGGCAAACGACGGCGCGCCGGATTCGACGATCACGGGGCCGGTGCCGGCTTCATCGGCAGCGCTGCTGTCGCGGCCCAGCGGCAGCAGGCTGCAGCCCTGCAGCAACAGCGTGCCGCAAAGCAGCAACGCCGACCCGAGGGCCGGCGCTGGCAGCGTGACGGATCGGCAATGAATGCGGAAATGCACAGAAACAGCGAAATCAGGTCGGTGAAGCAGGGCGAACGCAGGTCCACCATGGGCGAAGTACCGGGTGCAGCCTGCGCGGGAAGAAGGCCACCGCGCAATGCGGCCACTATGCCCACGAACCGGCAGCCAGCGTGTCAGACAGCTTCGCCCGATGCAGGCGCCACCGCAGTGGTGCGCCGCCGAGCGGGCGAGCTTACTTCGACAGTAGCCGCATGGTTTCTTCCAGACCCTTGAGCGAGAGCGGGAACATGCGGTTGCCGGTGAGCTGCTGGATGATGCTGATGCTCTGGCGGTACTGCCACACGCCTTGGGGCTCGGGGTTGATCCAGGCGAACTTGGGAAACGCGTGGGTCAGGCGTTGTATCCACTCGGCGCCGGGTTCCTCGTTGTTGTATTCCACGCTGCCGCCGGGCTGCAGGATCTCGTAAGGGCTCATGGTGGCGTCGCCCACGAAGATCAGTTTGTAGTCCTTGTTGTACTTGCGGATGATGTCCCAGGTCGGGAACTTCTCGGCAAAGCGGCGGCGGTTGTTCTTCCACATGAAGTCGTACACGCAGTTGTGGAAGTAATAGAACTCCAGGTGCTTGAACTCGGTCTTCACGGCGCTGAACAGTTCCTCGACCCGCTGGATGTGCTCATCCATCGTGCCGCCCACGTCCATCAGCAGCAGTACCTTCACGTTGTTGTGCCGCTCGGGCACCATCTTGATGTCGAGGTACCCGGCGTTGGCCGCCGTGCTGCGAATGGTGTCGGGCAGATCCAGCTCCAGCTCATGCCCCTCGCGCGCAAATTTGCGCAGGCGGCGCAGCGCCACCTTGATGTTGCGGGTGCCCAGCTCCTGCTGGTCGTCGTAGTCCTTGTAGGCGCGCTGCTCCCACACCTTCACTGCGCTCTTGTTCTTGCCCGCGCCGCCAATGCGTATGCCCTGCGGGTTGTAGCCCCCATGCCCAAACGGGCTGGTGCCGCCGGTACCAATCCACTTGTTGCCGCCCTCGTGGCGCTCCTTCTGCTCTTCGAGGCGCTTCTTCAGCGTCTCCATCAGTTCGTCCCAGCCCATCTTCTCGATGGCGGCTTTCTGCTCGGGCGTGAGTTCGTTCTCCAGGATCTTGCGCAGCCAGTCGGCCGGGACTTCCTTGGTGAAGTCGGCCACCATCTCCACGCCCTTGAAATAGGCGCCAAAGGCCCGGTCGAACTTGTCGTAGTGCTTCTCGTCCTTGACGAGGGTGAGGCGCGAGAGGTTGTAGAAGTCGTCCAGCGCCCATGCGTCGTCGGACTTGGGCCCCACCACCCCGGCCTGCAGGGCTTCGAGCAGGGTGAGGTATTCCTTCACGGACACGGGCAGCTTGGCCGCGCGCAGGGTGTAGAAGAAGTCGATCAGCATGTTTTTGGCCTCCAGTGCAGGTATCTATTGCACTCGCTGCTCTAAAAGATATAGCAATTGCGCCCGGGCCTCGGGCCATTCGCCTGAACGCATGCTGTACATCACCGTGTCGCGGATCGTGCCGTCGCGGCGCAGGGCGTGGCCGCGGATCACGCCGTCCTTCTTTGCACCCAGGCGCTCGATGGCGCGCTGCGAGGCAAAGTTGAAGTTGTCGGTGCGCCAGCCCACCACGTGGCAGCCCAGCGTGTCGAAGGCGTGGCCCATCATCAAGAGCTTGGCGGTGGTGTTGACGTGGGTGCGCTGCACGCTCTGGCGGTACCAGGTGTAGCCAATCTCCACGCGTTTCACGGCGGGCAGGATGTCGTGGTAGCTGGTGGTGCCCAGCACGGTACCGGTGACCTCATCCACCACGGCAAAGGCAAAGCGGTTGCCGTCTTCGCGCATCTTCAGGGCGGCTTCTATGTAGGCGCGGGTGTCCTGTGGTTCGGGCACCGAGGTGATGCGCAGCTTCCACAGCTCGCCGTCGGCTGCGGCGGCCCGCAGCCCATCCTCGTGCGTGAGCGCCAGGGGCTCCAGCCGCACGCCGCGCTCGCACAGGGTCACGGGTTCCACAAACGCCATCCCGCTTACTCCTTGCGGCTGGCCTTGGCCTGGCTGGTCTGCCAGCGCTTGGACAAATGCAGACCCAGCCCGCCGCCCAGGCCCACCAGTGCGATACCGATGAGGCTGCCGGCGCCGTAGCCGTCTGCAAAGATATCGAGGCCCAGCATCTGCCCGATCCAGTAGCCCAGCAGCGCGCCGCCCACAAACCCTACGGCGTCAGCAATACCGCTCGCCAGCAGTTTCCCCGTGTTGTTGTCGCTCACTTAGCGGTTCCTCTGGTTCATGAAGACCAGCTTTTCAAACAGGCTCACGTCCTGTTCGTTCTTGAGCAGCGCGCCCACCAGCGGCGGCACCGACACCTTGTTGTCGGCACTTTGCAGCGCAGTGAGCGGGATGTCTTCGGCCACCAGCAGCTTGAGCCAGTCGATGAGCTCGCTGGTTGAAGGCTTCTTCTTGAGTCCTGGCAGGTTGCGCACGTCGTAGAACGTCTTCATCGCCACGGTGAGCAGTTCGCTCTTGAGCGTGGGGAAGTGCACGTTGACGATCTGGCGCATCGTGTCGGCTTCGGGGAACTTGATGAAGTGAAAGAAGCAGCGGCGCAGGAAGGCGTCGGGCAGTTCCTTTTCATTGTTTGACGTGATGAACACCAGCGGGCGGTGCTTGGCCTTGATGAGTTCGCGCGTTTCGTAGCAGTAGAACTCCATGCGGTCGATCTCGCGCAGCAGGTCGTTCGGGAACTCGATGTCGGCCTTGTCGATCTCGTCGATCAGCAGCGCGACGGGCTCGTCGGCGGTGAACGCCTGCCACAGCACGCCCTGGATGATGTAGTTGCGGATGTTCTTGACGCGCTCGGCGCTGTCGCCATCGTTGAGCTGGCTGTCGCGCAGGCGGCTCACCGCGTCATATTCATACAGACCCTGCTGCGCCTTGGTGGTCGATTTGATGTGCCACTGCAACAGTGGCATGTTCAGCGACTGGGCCACTTCCTCGGCCAGCATCGTCTTGCCGGTTCCGGGCTCGCCCTTGATGAGCAGCGGGCGTTGCAGGGTGATGGCCGCGTTCACGGCAAGCATCAGGTCCTGTGTGGCGACGTAGTTCTCGGAGCCTTGAAATTTCATGGGAGCGGATCACCGAATTAGTTGATGAATGGGCTTGACAGGCGCTGGCTATAATCGACGGCTGATCAGAGCCCAGAGCTGAACTTCCACGAGATTGTGCGCGCAAAATGAACAAAACGCTGACCACGCTATTCGCCCTGGCTGTCGCTTCCGTGACCGCTTTCTCCCATGCCCAGGAAGCCAAGGGCGACGTGGAAGCGGGCAAGCAAAAGATCGCCATGTGCATCGGCTGCCACGGCATTCCGGGCTACCAGTCGAGCTTCCCGGAAGTGCACCGGGTTCCCATGATCTCGGGCCAGAACGCCAAGTACATCGCGGCAGCGCTGGTGGCCTACCAGAAGGGCGAGCGCAAGCACCCGACCATGCGCGGCATTGCCGCCTCGCTGAGCGATCAGGACATTGCCGACATGGCGGCCTACTACGAGCAGCACGGCAAGAAGGGCGCCGAGCTGCCCACAAAGCCTTCGCGTGAGCCCAGCGTCCAGGTGGCAGAGCTGATCAAGAAGGGCGCCTGCGTTTCGTGCCACGGCGACAACTTTGCCAAGCCCATCGATCCTTCGTACCCCAAGATTGCAGGCCAGCATTCCGACTACCTGTTCGTGGCCCTGAAGGCATACAAGGCTGACGCACGCAACCCCAACCTGGGCCGCAGCAACGCCATCATGGGCGGCATTTCCAAGCAGTTCACGAACGCCGAGCTGAAGGCTTTGGCTAACTACATCGGCTCGATCGACGGCGACCTGCAGGTGGTGCCCCAATCGCGCTTCCGCTGATTTCTGCCCTGCTGCGGTCAGCGTTGACCGCCTGCCAAAGCCCGCCTTGTGCGGGCTTTGCTGTTTCCGGCCGCGCTGACTGAGCGCGGTTCGCGAATCTTCAGGGGCGTGGGTCTCGGCAGACCGCAGCCCGTATCAGCTTTGTGCCGATACGGCCACGTTTTCAGGCGCGTCCAGCCATGGCGAAACAAGAGCCTGCACAGGCACCTGCGCGCCCAGGCGTGCGGCCAGCAGGTACAGGCCGCCCAGCTTGCGGTGCAAAAAGATGGCATCTGCGGGCGGCGTATGCCAGAAGTCGCGCTCCATGCTAAGGGCCAGACCCGCATCTCGAATGCGGGTGGCCAGGTCGGAGGTGCCGAAGTCGTACAGACCCGGCGTGCGCAGCGGCTCGCAGGCGGTGAGGAACAGGTCCACCACGGCCTCGCGCTGCGCGGGCACGATGGCCGCACCAAAGTAGCCAATGGCCTCGGCCGCTGCGGCAACGCCTGCGCGGTCCCCGTCTCGGGCCGCACGCATCAGCTGGCGGTAGCCCTGCACGATGTCCGGGCCGTAGGCGCGCGTGGCGCCAAAGTCGAGCAGCACGATGCGGTCGTCGGCCTGCACCTGAAAGTTGGCGAGGTTGGGGTCGGTCTGCACCCAGCCGAATTCGAACAGCTCGCGAAACAGCAGGCGCATGAGTCCGGTCGCGGCCGCATTGCGGCGTGCCGGCTCGGCGCGCACGAGCGATTCCACGGGTTCCCCGGCCACGTAGTCCATGGCGATCACCGTGGGGGCGCAAAAGCGGGCGTCGGTGCGGGGCAGCACGAAGGCGTGGTCTCCCTGCAGCAGCGTGGCAAAGCGCTCCAGGCACTCGGCTTCGCGGGTGTAGTCGGCTTCCTCGTGCAGCTGGCGGCGAGCCTCTGCCAGCAGCGGGGCAATGTCCAGACCGCGCGGCAGCAGGCCCGACACGCGCAGCAGCATGGCCACGTTGTCGACATCGCTGTCGATGCTCTGGGCAATGCCGGGGTACTGGATCTTGATGGCCAGCTCGCGGCCATCCCTGGTGCGGGCTCTGTGCACCTGGCCGATGGAGGCCGCCGCAATGGGGGTAAAGCCGAACTGGGCAAAGCCCTGGTCCCAGCCCGCACCCCAGGCGGCCGTCAGCACATCATCGACCTGGCCCAATGGCATGGGGCGCGCATCCGCCCGCAGGCGCGAGAGGATGTCGGTCAGCTCGGGCGGCAGCAGGTCGCCGGCGTCCATCGACAGCAGCTGGCCGACCTTCATGGCAGCGCCACGCAACTGCGCGAGCTGGTCGGCCACGCGGCGCGCATTGGCGGGAGTGAGCAGCAGGTCGCGCACACTGGGGCGCTCGCCCTGCGACCAGCGCCGCACGCCTTCGGCCACCATGCCAGAGGCCAGCCCGGTAGCCAGGCCGCCCATGCGCGCCAGCCTCCCGATGCGCCCTTGGGGCACGGCAGACGTGGCCTGCCCCGGACGGGTGCCGTAGGCGTCCGCAGAAGCAGAATCAGAAGATGGCGGCGGAAGCTTGTCCATGCCGATCAGCGCGTGCTGGCCCAGGCACCGAGGGCCAGGCAGGTACAGGCAACGCTGGTGAGCTGCACGCGCAGGCGCAGGTACCACGGAGCCAGTGGAGCGTTGCGTTGCAGGCGGAAATCCTGCACCAGGTGCGCGGCAAACCCGATGATGAGCAAGGCAGCACCAGCGACTGGCGGCACCAGCAGGGCAGGCCAGGCCAGCAGCGATGGCACCACGCTCCAGGCGAAGCTGGCGTGCCGCTGGCGCAGCGTCAGCTCCGGCAGCGTCATGGCAAAGCCCCAATGCAGGGCGCCCACAAAACTGAGGATGACGGCGCCATAGCCGATGAGCGCGGGCACCCACCATGTGCTGCGCAGGGCAGGCCACGCCAGGCAGGCAGTGGCCAGGGCCAGAAACGGAATGAGGCCGCCGTAGCCAAGCCAGGTGACCGATACAGGGCGCTGGACAGGGATGGTGACGGGCATGGTGGAGTCTTGAAAACCGGACTGCCTGCATTGTGCAAACAATGCCTGCGTCACGCCGGGCCGCGGTCACAAGACCTTCAGGGCTGGCAGGGTGGGCGAACCGTCCGGCGCTGGTGCTGCGTTGCGCAACGGCGACTGCTGCCGCCCGGGGCCTCAGTCGCGCGTGGCGCGCCGCTGCACGGCGGCCACATAGGCATCGCCATCGGGTGGGCGACCGGAGCGCTGGCTGTCCCACAGCATCTGCCCCAGGCATTCCATGGCGGCGTGGTGGGCGTCGTGCAGCGAGTCGAGCCGAGCCGTCAGCAGCTCCACCGCCTGGCGGATGCCCCGGGGCTGGTCGATGCTGCACTGCTCGCTGATCGACAGGTGCATCGACAGGTGCAGGAACGGGTTGGTCCGCTCGGGTGCTTCGTCGTAATTGCGAGCCACTGCGGCATCGGCATCCGCCAGATCCAGGTGGTATTCGGGGTGCTCGGCAATCCACAGGCTGGCCAGCGTCTCGATGGCCTCCATGGGGGCGCCGCTTTGCGTTTTGGCGTGCACGCCGCACATGAAGCGGCGCACGTCGGCTTGCGAGGGATTGAACATGGGCGCAGAGCGTAGCACGCAGGGTGAAGACTGGAGCCGGGTGTTGGGGTGATGCTTGGCCCGGCGGCCACCACGGGTCGGCGCTGCGTCCTACGCTCGCGTGGCGCGCGCGCCCCTACATTGGCCGAGCGCAAAGACCGGAAGCCGGGTCCGCTTTGTCCCCACCATCCAACCCGGCAACGGGAGGAAATGTCATGAATGCAATGCGAATCGTCGGTGTGCTGTTGTTGATGCTGGGCCTGGCCGGGTTTCTGACCGGGGGCTTCAGCTTCACCAAAGACACCACGCAAGCCAAGCTCGGGCCGCTCGAGCTCACGGTCAAGGAAAAGGAATCGGTCAATATTCCTGAGTGGCTGAGCCTGGGCGCCATGGTGCTGGGCGGCGCGGCGCTGGTATTGGGGTTCCGTCGCAAGTGACATCCGGCGACCGCTGATGAGGCGTGTAGCGGGGGATTCAAGGGGTACGCCGTTGATTGCGCCAAGTCGCCGTTGAGGTCGTCCTGGTCCTCCACCCAGGCCGCAAAGCGCACTCCGCCGCTTGGGTTTCTGCCACGAGCAGCGGTGGCGCAGGGTGGGGCGGCGCCAAGGCGCTCGCACCTCACCCCCGGGGCGTCCCCATCATCCTCGATATCGTTTTGGCCGCGCGCAGCAGCGCCGGCAGCAGGCTTTCCTGCATCACCGCGGCGCTCGTACGGTTCGCCTGCCCGCTGATGTTCAGCGCGGCTACCGTCTGCCCCGATCGGTTGGTGAGCGGCGCCGCGACCGAGATCAATCCTTCTTCCAGCTCCTGATTCACCAGGCACCACCCTTGCTGGCGTGCCTGGCGGATATGGGCGATCAGCGCGTCCACATCGGTGGTGGTGTGTTCGGTAAATCGTTCCATGGGGTGGTGTTGCAGCCGCTCGCGCAGGGCGTCATCGGGCAGCCCTGCCAGCAGCATGCGGCCCATCGACGTCCAGCAGGCCGGCAGGCGCGAACCCACGCCCAGGCTGGTGCGCATGATCTTGTGCGTGGGTACGCGCAGCACGTAGACGATGTCCAGCCCGTCGAGCACGGCGGCCGATGACGACTCGCGCACCTCTTCCACCAGGTCTTCCATCACGGGCTCGGCCAGGTTCCAGATGGGCAGGGAGGACAGGTAGGCAAACCCCAGATCCAGGATGCGCGGCGTCAGGCGGAACAGCCGACCATCACTTTCGACATAGCCCAGCGTCTGCAGCGTGAGCAGGATGCGGCGCGCGCCAGCGCGGGTCAGTCCGGTCTGGGCAGCCACTTCGCTCAGCGTCTGCTGCGGCGTGGTGGCGCTGAACGAGCGGATCACTTCCAGCCCACGCGCGAACGATTGCACATAGCTATCGCCGGGCTTGGGGTCTTGCGTTTCTGGGGCTTGGGAATTCATAAGTGGCCGACTATAATTCTTTTGGCGAACAAATGTTCGTAATGCGAACAAAATCACGGGCGGTGATGTTGTCCAGGCATCGCAGCGGTCGCAACGCGGCACAGGGCCGGGGCTTTGGGTACATCACTTCACAAGAAGGCGGTTTTCGATGATCAACAAATTGGCGGATTCGGTGGCGCAGGCCCTGGCAGGCGTGAAGGATGGTGCCACGGTCCTGATTGGTGGCTTTGGCACGGCGGGCATCCCTGGCGAGCTGATCGACGGGCTCATCGCCCAGGGCGCGCGCGACCTGACGGTGGTGAACAACAACGCCGGCAATGGCGACCAGGGCCTGGCGGCGCTGCTCAAGGCCGGGCAGGTACGCAAGATCATCTGCAGCTTTCCGCGCCAGGCCGACAGCCATGTGTTTGACGCGCTGTACCGCAGCGGCAAGCTGGAGCTGGAACTGGTGCCCCAGGGCAACCTGGCTGAGCGCCTGCGCGCAGCCGGGGCGGGCATCGGCGCCTTCTTTTGCCCCACGGGCTACGCCACCGAGCTCGCCCGTAACGCCGATGGAACACCGAAGGAAACGCGCGAGATCAACGGCAAGCACTATGTGCTGGAGCACCCCATTCATGGCGACGTGGCACTCATCAAGGCCGAGAAGGGCGACCGCTGGGGCAACCTCACCTACCGCATGTCGGCCCGCAACTTTGGCCCCGTGATGGCCACCGCCGCCAGGACGACGATTGCCACCGTGCACGAGGTGGTGGAACTGGGCGCGCTGGACCCTGAGGCCATCGTCACGCCCGGCATCTTCGTGAGCCAGGTCGTGAAGATCGAACGCACTGCCACCCAGGCCGGCGGATTCAAGAAATAGGCATGAAAACAGCCTGAAGCCCAGAAAGAATCATCATGAGCAGCTATCAAAAGCGTAGTAAAGAAGAGCTGGCCAAACGCGTGGCGCAGGACATCCACGACGGCGCCTACGTCAACCTCGGCATCGGCCAGCCCACGCTGGTGGCCAACCACATCCCTGAGGGGCGCGAAGTCATCCTGCAAAGCGAAAACGGCATCCTGGGCATGGGCCCGGCACCTGCCGCAGGGCTGGAAGACTACGACCTCATCAACGCCGGCAAGCAACCCGTGACGCTACTGCCCGGCGGTGCGTACTTCCACCACGCCGACAGCTTTGCCATGATGCGCGGAGGCCACCTCGACATCTGCGTGCTGGGCGCATTCCAGGTGTCGGCCACGGGTGACCTGGCCAACTGGAGCACGGGCGAGGCCGGCGCCATCCCGGCCGTGGGCGGTGCGATGGACCTGGCCATCGGTGCCAAGCAGACCTGGGTGATGATGGACCTGCTGACCAAGCAGGGCGCCAGCAAGATCGTGACGCAGTGCACCTACCCGCTCACCGGTGTCGCCTGCGTGAAGCGTATCTACACCGATCTGTGCACACTGGCCTGCACGCCCACCGGTCTGCAGCTCATCGACCTGGTGCCCGGCCTGGCGCTGGCCGAACTGGAGCAACTGGTGGGCCTGCCCATCCGCCCGGCAGCCTGACGCGACCCATTTCCAGATTTCAGGAGACACATTCATGACGACACCACAAGCCTTCATCTGCGACGCCATCCGCACCCCCTTCGGCCGCTACGGCGGGGCCCTGAGCAGCGTGCGCACCGATGACCTCGGTGCCATCCCCATCAAGGCGCTGATGGAGCGCAACCCCGGCGTGGACTGGGCGGCCGTGACCGACGTGATCTACGGCTGCGCCAACCAGGCTGGCGAAGACAACCGCAACGTGGCCCACATGAGCAGCCTGCTGGCCGGCCTGCCGATCGACGTGCCCGGCGCCACCATCAACCGCCTGTGCGGTTCGGGCCTGGACGCCGTGGGCACCGCTGCCCGCGCCATCAAGTCCGGCGAAGCCGGGCTGATGATTGCCGGCGGCGTGGAAAGCATGAGCCGCGCACCGTTTGTGATGCCCAAGGCAGAGAGCGCCTTCAGCCGCAACAACGCCGTGTACGACACCACCATCGGCTGGCGCTTCATCAACAAGCTGATGAAGGAAAAGTACGGCGTGGATTCCATGCCCGAAACCGCCGAAAACGTGGCCGTGGACTTCAAGATCGAGCGCGAAGCCCAGGACCGGATGGCCCTGCGCAGCCAGCTCAACGCCGTGGCTGCCATCAAGGCGGGCCACCTGGCGCGCGAGATCGTGCCCGTGCACATCCCCCAGAAAAAGGGCGACGCGATCATCGTCAGCCAGGACGAACACCCCCGCGAGACCAGCATCGAAGCGCTGGCCAAGCTCAAGGGCGTGGTGCGGCCCGATGGCTCGGTGACGGCCGGCAACGCCAGCGGCGTGAACGACGGCGCCTGCGCGCTGCTGCTAGCCGATGAAGCCAACGCGGCCCAATACGGCCTTAAGCCCCGCGCCCGCGTGGTGGGCATGGCCACGGCCGGCGTGGCCCCGCGCATCATGGGCTTTGGCCCCACGCCTGCCACGCTGAAGGTGCTGGCGCAGACGGGCCTGACCATCGACCACATGGACGTGATCGAGCTGAACGAAGCCTTTGCCGCGCAAGGCCTGGCCGTGCTGCGAGCCCTGGGCCTCAACGATGACGACGCTCGCGTGAACGCCTGGGGCGGCGCGATTGCCCTGGGCCACCCGCTGGGCGCCAGCGGCGCACGCCTGGTCACCACCGCCGTCAACCGCCTGCACGAGCACGCCGGCAAGTACGCGCTGTGCACGATGTGCATCGGCGTGGGCCAGGGCATTGCGCTGATCATCGAACGCGTCTGAACCTCTGAACCTCTGGGCGTTGCCGGGTGTGCTGTGTGCCGGTGTGGCAGCGCGAAACGCCCGGGCGCTGTGCCGCACAGGGCCAGGCCGAAAGCCTGCGGTGCAACGGGGTGGAGGATGGGGCCGCCAGCGCTCGCCAGCCCCGGTGTTGAGAATTGCTATGTATTTTGTAGCAATAGGTGCAATTGATACCTGCACCTGCGGCCATTTTGACCAGAAAACTGCTCCTGGCGGCCTCCGCCGCCCCCCCGGCTGGCCAAAGTGGGCGGGCCATGTGCTCACCACGCGCGCTACCTCGTGCACCAGCGCGAGGGCGTGGGCCCGGGTGATGCCGAACTTGCTCCGTTCCGTGAGCGCGTTGTCCAGGCTTGACTCAGCGCCGTGGCTGCTTACCACCATGACCAGGCAGGGGCCGATGCGGCGGGGGATGCACGGGTCGGTGGATGTGGAAATGCCCAACACACCAAAACGGTCAGTCAGGTCGGCCAGCCCCTGGGCCTGGTGGACGACCCACATGCACATCGCATACGACGCCGTGGCCACGGAGGGATCGCCCCGCTCGATCCGGGCCATGGTGGGCTGCGACACACCCGGGCGCTGTGCCCACTGCGCCTGCGTTTCGCAGCGGCGCTTGCGCGCGACCACCATGTTTGGCTCCGGCAGCGCAATCTGCTGGCGCACGGCCTGGGTATCCGCAGCGTTCAAACACCATCGATGAACAAATCGGTGTTTTCAGATGGTGTGATGCCGTGCCTTGGCCGCACTGCCCACCCATGGCAGAAGCCGCCGCTGTGGGCTACTCCCTGGCCTGTGCGGGCACTTCCGGCCCGATTTTGAACACCCCGCTCACCCGTGCACACGGCACGCCATCAGCCGTGACCAGCCCCTGCGCAAACACCAGCGACCGCGTCACGCGCAGCGGCTCGGCCTCGCCTTCGACCCAGGCACCCAGCGCAGCGGGGGCCAGGTAGTCGATCTGCAGGCTGATGGTCGGCAAGAAACGGTTGTGTACCTGCTCGCTTTTGCGGTGCACCGACAGCGGCAGCAGCATGTCGCAAAAGCTGGCCATCATCCCGCCGTGCAGGTTATTCATGGGGTTCACATGCTGTGGCAGCACCCGAAAGCCGAACTTCACCACGCTGCCCCGCTGCTGCAGGTACAGCGGGCCGTTGTGCTGGATGAACGGGCCGCCGGCCACCAGCGGCGCAAAGCCTTCCGGGATGTCTGGTTGCGTGGCTGCGGGGCCGTGGGCTTGCATGGGCATCAGTGCGCGTCCTTTTCGTTGTCGATGTCGCGGTCAAAGCTGGCGCCTTGCAGGCTGCTGCGGGTGGGGTGGCCCTCCAGCCAGCCGCCGTACACATCCTGAAAGTCACGCACGATGTCATCCAGCGGCAGGTCGTCAAACGTTCCGCGCTGGTGCACGTACTCCATGTGGCGCTGGCCGGTCTTGTCGAAGGGGTGGTAGATCGAGTCGGCGTGCCCGTCGAAATCCAGCGGCAGCAGGCCGAACTTGTCGCACAGTTCGATGTTGAAGGCGGGCGTGGCCTTGCGCCACTGGCCGTCCAGCCAGATGTCGGTGTAGCCGTGCCAGATGAAGAGGTCGGTCTTCATCGTCTCGCGCATGCGCGCGGTGCTCAGGTGGTTGCGCACATCAGCAAAGCCCATGCGGGCCGGTATGCCTGCCGCGCGGCATGCGGCGGTCAGCAGGGCGGCCTTGGGCACGCACCAGCCGTGGCCGTGGGCCAGCACGCTGCTGGCCCGCATGCCCGCAGGCGACAGGTCAATGCGGTACGGGTCGTACCGGAAGCCGTCGCGCACGGCCAGGTACAGGGCTGCGGCGCGTTCGCGGTCGGTGCTGCCCTGTGCGTGCTGCGTGGCAAAGGCGTGTACCGACGGCGCATCGCTGTCGATAAGCGCCGTGGAAGCGAGGGTGGCGGGGCCGGGCAGGGCGGTCATGGGGGTGTCCTCTGGGCTGGTGCAGTGCAGTGCCCCGCAAGCGGAACACCGTGCAGACAAAGTGTGGGACTGGCCGGACGTGAAAAGTGTCGCCAGCGTGCCACTCTGGGTGGGGCGGCAGGTTTGCGCTGGCTTGGCGCGCTACACCCGCCAGGCCGGCAGTTCCCAGTTGCGCCACAGCGCCAGCCCGCGCAGCCCGGCCGTCACCACCACGCAGCTGATCAGCGCCGTCCACGCGGGTGCATCCAGCTGGCGCAGGGCAATGTCGGCCCAGCCGCCGGCGAATGCGCACAGGGCGTAGGGCCGGTGGTCGCTGAAGGCCTGGGGCACCTCGTTGCACAGCACGTCGCGCAGCACGCCACCAAACACGCCGGTGATCACGCCCATCATCACGGCAATGAGGGGCGGCATGCCGATGGCGATCGAAATGTCGACCCCCACTGCTGCAAACAGGCCCAGGCCGATGGCGTCGGGCAGCAGCATGGCGCGTTCGGTGGGCTGAAAGTGCCGCTGTCGCATGAACAGCATGGCCGCCACGCACAGCGCCAGGATGCCCCATACGAACTCGGTGTGCCGTATCCAGAAGAAGGGACGCTGGTCCAGCAGCAGGTCGCGCAGGGTGCCGCCGCCAAAGGCCGCCACAAACGCCACCACGCACACGCCCACGGCATCCAGCCGCTTGCGCGCCGCCGCGATCACGCCCGACAGCGCGAACGCGATGGTGGCCGCCACTTCCAGCACGGTGCGCAAGGTGGTGATCCAGGGCGAGGCAATGAGCGGGTCCATGGGCCGATTGTGCGCCCGTGGCTGGAGGCGGCAGACCTGGCCAGAAGCCACGGTCAGCGCGGTGTCAAGCCACGGGGTGGATCATGATTGCTATAAAAGACATAGCGACAGGTGCAAATGAAACTTGGGCCTGGGCCTGATCGGACTACTTTTCAGGCTGTGGTGCGCCGCCAGGCACCGGCAGGCGCTCGCTCCCGGGGCCGCTGTGGTCCCGGGTGTCGTCATCGCTGGCGCCGCCGTCATCGCCCGGTGCCCCGTAACCCGGGTAGCCGCCATCCCGGTCAGGGTTGCGTGCGGCGTCCTGCCGCTCCTTGGCCATCTGCTCGGCCAGCTGGCTGCGGCCTTCGCGGGCCACGGCGATGAACTTGGCGCGGTCCTTGTGGTGCGGGTACATGCGGTCGGCCAGCGCAATGTTGTGCGTGCGAAAGCGCTGGGTGATGGCGGTGGCCTGCTCGGGCGTCAGCCCCATCAGCCCCAGCACCGTGTGTGCGCTTTGCAGGCTGGACTCGAACAGCTCGCGCTGCACCAGCGTCACGCCCAGGTCGCGCAGCCGGTTCCAGTGCGTGATGTCGCGTGCACGGGCCACCACCTGCAGGTGCGGGAAATGCTCGCGCGCCAGCCGGGCGATCTGCACCGACTGGTCGGGGTCGTCCACCGCCACCACCAGGATGCGCGCATGTTCGGCACCCGCAATGCGCAGCAGGTCCAGCCGCGTGGCATCGCCATAGAACACGCGGTAGCCGAAGGTGCGCGCCACCTCCAGCATGTCCACGCTGTGGTCCAGCACGGTGGTGGGGATGCCCTGGGCCAGCAGCACGCGCGAGACGATCTGCCCGTAGCGGCCGAAGCCCGCGATGATGACGGGTGCCTCCTGCGGCTCCGATATTTCTTCGGCAGCTGGCGCCTTCACACGCGCGTAGCGGCGCAGCAGCACCCTGTCGAGCAGCACCAGCAGCAGCGGGCTGATCAGCATCGACAGGGCCACGGCGCCAATCAGCAGCGAGGCGGTTTCGGCCGGGAACACGCTGGCCCCGGCAGCGGCCTGGAACACCACGAACGCGAACTCGCCGCCCTGCGCCAGCAGCAGCGTGAACACCGGCCGCTCCTGGTACGGTATGCCCACCACCTTGGCCAGCGCATAGATCACCACCGCCTTGGCAACCAGAAAGCCGACGAGGATGGCCGCCATCAGCCAGGGCGAGCGCAGGATCACGCCGAAGTCGATGCTCATGCCCACGGCAATGAAGAACAGGCCCAGCAGCAGGCCCTTGAAGGGCTCGATGTCGGCCTCCAGCTCGCGCCGGTATTCGCTGTCGGCCAGCAGCACCCCGGCCAGAAAAGCGCCCAGCGCCATCGACAGCCCCACCATCACCATGAGGTAGGCAATGCCCACCACCAGCAGCAGGGCGGCCGCCGTAAATACTTCAGGGGTGCGGCTTTTGGCGATCCAGCGCAGCACCGGGCGCAGCAGCAGCCGGCCGCCCAGGATGATGGCGCCGATCACGCCCACGATCTTGAGCACCTCCAGCGCGATCTCACCGGGCGTGTGCGTGCTGCCCGCGCTGGCAGCGACGCCCAGCAGGGGCAGCAGCGCCAGGATGGGAATCGCAGCCACGTCCTGGAACAGCAGGATCGAAAAGCCCGCCTGACCGCTTTGCGTGCGCATCAGGTTGCGCTCGGCCAGCGACTGCAGTGCGATCGCCGTGGACGACAGTGCCAGCCCCAGCGCCCCCACCAGGCTCACGCGCCAGGGCAACCCTGCCAGCGCACCCAGCGCAAACAGCACCGCCGCGCAGCCCAGCACCTGGGCCGTGCCGGTGCCGAAAATGGGGCGGCGCAGGGCCCAAAGCCGGCTGGGCTGCAGCTCCAGCCCCACCAGAAACAGCATCAGCACCACGCCAAACTCGGCAAAGTGCAGGATGTCCTGCACGTTGCTCACCAGGCCCAGCCCCCACGGGCCGATGGCGATGCCCGCCGCCAGGTAGCCAATGATGGCGCCCAGGCCCAGCGCCTGCGCCAGTGGCACGGCCACCACGGCGGCCGAGAGGTAGAGGAAACCGTAGGTGAGCCAGGTGGGCGCGTGTTCCATGGCGGAGGAGGGCGGGCACGGTGGGGTGCTCCGCTTTTGATAGCTGTTGAGGCTTGATTATCGTGCGCAGCAATGCTTTTTGATCTGGAGTGGCGGCGCAACCGGCCCCCGTTGCTAAGATGCGGGCCCTTCTGGATTTGTGGCGGTGTGTTTCATGGATGTGCAGACCTGGCTGGCTTTTTTTGCGGCGTCGTGCCTGATTGCGGTGTCGCCGGGCTCGGGCGCCGTGTTGTCGATGAGCCACGGCCTCTCGTACGGGGTGCGCAAGACCACCGCCACCATCTTCGGCCTGCAACTGGGGCTGCTGCTGATCCTGGTGATCGCCGGGGCGGGCGTGGGCTCGCTGCTGCTGGCGTCCGAGGTGGCGTTCAGCGTGGTCAAGGTGCTGGGCGCCTGCTACCTCATCTATGTGGGCTTTTGCCAGTGGCGCGCAGGCGCTGCCTCGCCCATCCAGGGCGACGAGGCTGCGCCGGCCGGGCCTTGGCAAAAGCGCTGCCTCACGGGTTTTCTGACCAACGCCACCAATCCCAAGGGCATCATCTTCATGGTGGCGGTGCTGCCACAGTTCATGACCGACACGCGCCCGCTGTGGACGCAGCTGGCCGTGATGGCCGCCACCACCGTGGCGGTGGACGTGGTGGTGATGCACGGCTACGCTGCAGGGGCCAGTGCCCTGCGCCGCCTGATGCGCAGCGCCCGAGCAGTGCAGGTGCAGAACCGCGTGTTCGGCGGCCTGCTGATGGCGGTGGGAGCGGGGCTGTTTTTCGTCAAGCGCGGCGGACAGCACGCCTGAGCTCATTTGCTATTAAAAGCATAGCTATAGGTGCAATTGAAACATGGACCTGAAGCTAATTTGGCTTGTTTTTTTGTGGGTGCGCTGATTCCAGGGAGCTTGTGATGCCAGTCGTTGTTGTCGCCAATCCGAAGGGGGGCGTGGGCAAGTCCACGCTGTCTACCAACATTGCGGGCTACTACGCCAGCCGCGGGCATCCCGTCATCCTGGGCGACACCGACCCACAGCAGTCGGCGCGCCTGTGGCTGGGGCTGCGCCCGCCTGCCGCCCGCGCCATCGGCACCTGGGACGCGTCGGCAGACGTGATCACCCGCCCGCCCCGCGGCACCACCCATGCGGTGCTCGACACCCCGGCCGGCCTGCAGGGCTGGCGCATGAGTGACGTGTTCAAGCTGGCCGACAAGATCATCGTGCCGCTGCAGCCCAGCGTGTTTGACATCTTTGCCACGCGCAGCTTTCTCGACAAGCTGGCCGAGCACCGCCATGCGGCTGGCGCGCAGATCGGCATCGTCGGCATGCGGGTCGATGCCCGCACCAAGGCGGCCGAGCAGTTGCACCATTTTGTGGACACGCTCGGGTTTCCGGTGCTGGGCTACCTGCGCGACACGCAGAATTACATCCACCTGGCCGCCCATGGCCTGACGCTGTTTGACGTGGCACCCGGCCGCGTGGCGCGTGACCTGGAGCAGTGGCAGGGCATCTGCACCTGGCTCGACGCCTGACGGATGCTGCGCCACACTGACGCCAAGGACACCGTGAAGCCGCAGATTCGCAGGGGTAGCACCTGTCACCCGGCAGACATCGCAGCCCTGCGCCGGGCGCTACATTGCCTGCATGAAAACCTTCCGCTCCTACTCCGAAGTCAGCGCCTGCGTGGGCCAGGAGGTCGCCGTGACCGAATGGATCACCATCACCCAGGAACAGGTCAACCTGTTTGCCGAAGCGACTGGCGACCACCAGTGGATTCATGTGGACCCCGAGCGTGCCAAGGCTGGGCCATTCGGCGCGCCCATTGCGCACGGGTTTCTCACGCTGTCGCTGATTCCCCGCTTTTTCGAGACGGGCATCCACATCGAGGGAGCCCGCATGGGTGTGAACTACGGTTTGAACCGCGTGCGTTTCACATCGCCGGTGCCGGTGGGCAGCCGCCTGCGAGCGCGCCTGACGTTGCAGGCTGCCGAGGCCATTGCACCCGACGGCATGCAGATGACCTGGCTCGTGACCGTGGAGCGCGAGGGCAGCGACAAGCCGGCCTGCGTGGCCGAGTCGCTGTCGCGCAACTTCGGGGCGCCGGCCTGACGCCGTTGGCTCTGGCAGCGCAGGGGGCCTGACCGATGGACCGCCTGCAAGCCATGAAGGTGTTCGAGCGCGTGGTCGATGAAGGCGGCTTTGCCGCTGCCGCACGCGCCATGGACATGTCGCCCCCTGTGGTGACCCGCATGGTGGCCGAACTGGAGCACCACCTGGGTACCCGGCTGTTGCAGCGCACCACGCGCAAGCTGGCGCTGACGGACGCTGGCGAGTCGTACCTGCAGCGGGTGCGCACCATCCTTCACGAGATCGACGACGCTGAGGCGGCTGCTGCCGCCAGCACCCGCGATCTGCGCGGCACCATCCGCATCGTGGCGGCGCCTGTGCTGGCTACCAATTTCCTTGCACCGGTGGTGGCGCTGTGGCGGGCTGAATACCCGAGGCTGGTGCTGGACATCAGCATTGATGCCTTTGCGTCGGCGCGGGTGGATGAATACGACGTGACCATCATGGTGGCGGGCGAGGATTTCGACGCCAACATCGTGGCGCGGCCCCTGCTGCAGGGCGAAGCCATCGTGGTCGCCTCGCCGCAGTACCTGCAGCGCCGCGGCACGCCGCTGGAGCCGCACGATCTGCTCCAGCACGACTACCTGCGCGATTCGGGCGCGGCCGCGCGCTCGCAGATGGGCCCGGGCCGCAAGTTGCGACTGCAGCCAGTGACCCCCGGCCAGCCGGCCCAGGAAGTGGACGTACCCGCCGTGCTGCAAAGCGTGAGCACCGAGCTGTTGTTGCGCGCCGCCGTGGATGGCGCGGGGGTGGCGGTCACATCGCGCCTGCTGGCGGCCGAGCACCTGGCCCGAGGCGAGCTGGTGCACATCCTGCCGGGGTGGATCTTTTCGCGCTACACGGTGTACGCGGCCCTACCATCGGGCCGCATGCTGCCGGCGCGCACCAAGGTGTTTCTGGATTTTCTGACCCAGCAGGCGCAGGCTGCGATGGCAGAGCAGCAGGGCCTGTAGCAACTGGCCTGCGTCAGATCTGTGCGATCAGCCCAGCTGCGCAAAGCCGCTGATGATCGT
The DNA here is from genome assembly GCA_001464865.1 of Burkholderiales bacterium Ga0074133. GTDB lineage: Bacteria > Pseudomonadota > Gammaproteobacteria > Burkholderiales > Burkholderiaceae_C > Acidovorax. The sequence continues at coordinate 5,157 of LNEG01000138.1, read as the reverse complement.
GCCTTCGGGCGCCACCTCGATTTCGCCGTCGGGCATGGCAAAGCTGTTCTGGCGCCAGGCTTCAAACACCGTCACTGCCACCGCGTTGGACAGGTTCAGGCTGCGTTGCCCGGCCACCATGGGCAGTCGCAGGCGTTGTGCGGGGGGAAAGGTTTCGCGCAGCTCGGGTGGAAGGCCCCGGGTTTCGGCACCAAACACCAGCCAGTCGCTGGGGAGGAAACAGGTGGAGTGCACAGGCTGCGACGCGTGCGTGGTCATGGCAAACATCCGCGCCGGGTCGGGCTGGGCATCGCGCAAAAATGCCGTCCAGCCTGGGTGGCGGCGCACGGTGGCGTACTCGTGGTAATCCAGCCCGGCGCGGCGCATCAGCCGGTCTTCCATCGAAAACCCGAGCGGCTCGATGAGGTGCAGCGAGCACCCCGTGTTGGCTGCGAGGCGGATCACGTTGCCGGTGTTGGGCGGGATTTCCGGCTCGACAAGGACGATATGAAACATCCCTGCATTGTGCGCTGGCGCAGCCATCGCGGCGCAACGGATGGTAAGCCGGGTATCGGCTGCGATACACCGGGGTTACCCATCCGTCGGCGGCGGGCTGCCACCGACACGGATGGCATGGGTGGGGCCCTTGCCCCTCGTCAATCGATGCCGGTACGCATCAGCACGAGGGCCGTCACATGGGCCACGCCAGCGTCGCGCAGCGCCTGCGTGGCGGCGTGCAGGGTGGCGCCGGTTGTCATTACATCGTCCACCAACACCACCCGCAGACCACCCAGGTCACCGGCACGGGCTGGCTCCACCGCGAATGCGCCGCGCAGGTTGCGCAGGCGTTCGGCCCGGGCCAGGCCACTCTGGGCCTCGGTCGATTGCAGGCGCAGCAGGCTGTGCATGTCGGCCTTTTGTGGCGCCAGCTTGCGCGCCAGCAGCGCCGCCTGGTTGAATCCCCGCGCCCGCAGCCGTTCGGCCGACAAGGGAACGGGCAGTACCTTGTGGGCGGCCTCCAGCGCCGGCTCCACCCAGGGTGTGCTGCGCATCAGCGAGGCCATGGTGCGGGCCCAGCCGGGGTCCCCCCGGAACTTGAATGCGGCCAGTGCGTCCGCCCAGGGGTAGGCGTAGTCGAGCGCTGCCAGGCAGGCATCGTGCAACGGCGGTGCGCGCAAGCAGGCACCGCACACCTCCACGCCCGCAGTCACTCGCAGTGCGCAGCGCGAGCAACGCATCGCAGGTTGGGCAAACCGCGCCACGCAGGCATCGCATATCCGTCGGGACGGCCACGCATGGCAGACCGCGCACGCGCTTGGTACCCGGTCAGCCAGTCGGTCAAGTCGGCTGGAAATCCCTGCCAGGCGAGTGAACAGCATGAGTCAATATACTCGCGCCTCCCCTCCTGTACGGCCCATGTCATCCGCGCGTCCCCCCACCATTGACCCTGTCGCGGCCGCGCGTTGGCACGCCGCGGCCCCCGCCGTCTCGCCCTGGTTGCATGAGGAGGTGGGCCGGCGCATGCAGGACCGCCTGCAATGGATTGTCCAGGCGCCTGATTCGTGGTGCGACTGGGAGGCGGTGCGCGGGGGGCTGCAGGCGCACGCGCTGGTCAGCGCCCGCTACCAGAGGGCACGGAGCGTCATCCATGAGACCTCTGCTGCGCACGACAAGGTGGCGCGCGAAGCGTTTGCCAGGCCGTGGTGGAGCCCGTTACGATGGAGTGCAGCCAACCCCGAATTTGCGAATCCCGAGCCCGCCAGCGTGCAGATGCTGTGGGCCAACATGGGCCTGCATACCGCGGCAGACCCCCAGGCGCTGATCGCGCAATGGCACCGGGCGCTCGCAGTGGATGGCTATCTGATGTTCTCTTGCCTGGGGCCCGACACCTTGCGGGAGCTGCACGCTGTGTATGCGGCCATGGGCTGGCCTCCTGCCGGTCATGCTTTCACGGACATGCACGACTGGGGTGACATGCTGGTGCAGGCCGGCTTTGCCGAACCCGTCATGGACATGGAGCGCATCACGCTGACCTTTGCCACACCCGAGCGGCTTGTTCAAGAACTGCGCGAACTGGGCTGCAACCTGCACCCTGGCCGGCACGCGGCCCTGCGCGGGCGGCACTGGCGGGCGCAGCTGTATTCGGCGCTGTCCCAGCGCCTGGCTGATCCGAAAAATGATGGTCAGCTCGCACTCACTTTCGAGATCATCTACGGCCATGCGTTCAAGCCAGCGCCTCGGGTTCGCGTCAGCGAGTCAAGCGCAGTCTCCCTGCAGGACATGCGGGCCATGCTGCGCAAGGGCGGCGAGCGGACCTGAGGAGGCCTGTCGGGCGGGGTGGGGATGCCTTGCATCGCCCTCCGTACCGGTTGCCATGCGCGCCGGTTTGAACCAACAGCCGTGTCCCGGCCCAATCCCCGTCCCAAAATGGCGCGCTGGTGTCAAGCCCAACCCTTGCGAAAGGGGCATCCCGAGACTTGCGGTTGCACCGTACCAACAGCCTTTACCAAGGTAGAGTGCAAAGGTGTGCAGACCGGTGCAGACTGTGGCCCGTACAGCGTTGCCAAGCTGTCCATCTGACGGCCCATCCTGCAGGATCAGGTTGTGTCCTTATGTCAATGACATGGAACAAGCCGCGCTACAATTCAGGCTTATTGAGATTTCGGGCATCTTCCCGCGCAAATTGGCTGGCTGCGTCGTGACGGCGTGACGTTGCGGATACGGAGACCAGCGGTCTTGTGAGCATTTGCTGTGACGGGCTTGGTTTATCGTTTTGCCACGGTTTCTGGTCAACGCGTCGACTGGCGTCTTGCCCGCAACTGCTCGGTGACTCCGGCGCAACTCGGGTGGCTTTACTTGGGCCTGTGCACGGTGATCCTGACGATTGCATCCGGTTTCTGGATGCTCGGGGCACGGCTCGTCATGCCTTTCGCATGGCTCGAAATCCTGGCAGTTGGAATAGCGTTCGTCATCTACGGTCGCCATGCGGCGGATGGCGAGAGGATTTCATTGCAAGGCTCACGCCTTGTGGTGGAGCTGGAGACGGCAGGCAAGCTGGAACGGGCAGAGTTCGACCGCAGTCGGGTCCGTGTGGAGCCCAAGACCGGCAACCGTTCGCTCATCATGCTGTCTGCGCAGGGCCGTTCGGTGGAGGTGGGGCGCTTTGTGCGCCCGGAACTGAGACCTGCCCTGGCATCGGAGATCCGCATGGCTCTGCGCGCCGCCTGACCCCACGCAGGCGCGCCAGGGGATTGGTTAAATTGAGGCTTAGAAGTAAGTGAGAACTATGAAGAGCATTTCCAACAAGCTGGCTTCTCTGCTGCTGATCGCCGGTGCATGGGTGGGTTCCGCTGCCCATGCCGTCCAGGACCTGCCTGGCGGGCCAGCAGTCAATCAGTTGAACCTGGCGCCCCCTGTCACCAAGATCGCTGAAGAGCAGCACTTCCTTCACTGGATGATGCTGATCATCTGCACGGTAATCTTCGTGGCTGTGTTCTCGGTGATGTTCTACTCGATCTGGAAACACCGCCGCTCCAAGGGTGCGAAGTCGGCCAACTTCCACGAGTCGGTGACTGTTGAGGTGGTCTGGACCATTGTTCCTTTCATCATCGTGATCCTGATGGCTCTGCCCGCTACCAAGGTACTGGTTGCGCAAAAGGATACGACCAACGCCGATCTCACTATCAAGACTACGGGTTATCAGTGGAAGTGGGGCTATGACTATCTGGCTGGTGAGGGCGAGGGCATCGGCTTCATCTCGACGCTGGACAGCAGCCATCGTGCCATGTCCGACAGCGGCAACGTGACGGAAGCGCCTGCCAACTACCTGCTGAAAGTGGACAACCCCATGGTGGTCCCCGTCAACAAGAAGGTGCGCATCATCACGACGGCCAACGACGTGATCCATGCGTTCATGGTGCCGGCCTTTGGTATCAAGCAGGATGCGATCCCGGGTTTTGTGCGCGACACATGGTTCCGTGCAGAAAAAATCGGTGATTACTACGGTCAGTGTGCCGAGCTTTGCGGCAAGGAACACGCCTACATGCCCATTCATGTGAAGGTGGTCTCGGCCGAAGACTACACGGCGTGGGTGGCGGCGCAGCGCAAGCTCGCTGCAGCGAAGCTGGATGATCCCACCAAGGTCTGGGCGCTGGATGACCTGGCCAAGCGCGGCGAGAAGGTCTACGCGGCCAACTGCGCGGCCTGCCACCAGGCCAACGGCAAGGGCGCAGGTCCGATCAAGGCTCTGGATGCGTCTGCGATCGTGCTCGATGCTGACCACGCCAAGCAGATCCAGATCATGCTCAAGGGAGCGGCCAACGGTGCCATGCCTGCATGGCCCCAGTTGAGTGACACCGACATTGCAGCAGTGATCACGTACACCAAGAACAGCTGGTCCAACAAGACCGGGCAACTGGTGCAGCCGTCGGAAATCGTGGCCCAGCGTGGCAAGTAATCAACGCCCCATCGTATTGAGGAATTCAAAATGAGCGCAGTTCTCGACAACCACGGGCACGCTGGCGATCACGCACACGACGGCCACGATCACCACCATGCTCCCACTGGCTGGCGCCGCTGGGTGTTTGCCACCAACCACAAGGACATTGGTACGCTGTACCTGCTGTTCTCGTTCGTCATGCTGATGGTGGGCGGTATCCTGGCCCTGCTGATCCGCGCCGAGCTGTTCCAGCCTGGCCTCCAGCTGGTCAACCCTGAGCTGTTCAACCAGCTCACCACGATGCACGGCCTGATCATGGTGTTCGGCGCCATCGTGCCTGCCTTCGTGGGTTTCGCGAACTGGATGATCCCGCTGCAGATCGGCGCATCCGATATGGCGTTCGCCCGCATGAACAACTTCAGCTTCTGGCTGATGATTCCTGCGGCGCTGATGCTGGTGGGTTCGTTCCTGATGCCTGGGGGCGCTCCGGCCGCCGGCTGGACCCTGTACGCGCCCCTGACGCTGCAGATGGGCCCATCCATGGACGCAGGTATCTTTGCGATGCATATCCTGGGTGCCAGCTCGATCATGGGATCGATCAACATCATCGTGACCATCCTGAACATGCGCGCCCCTGGCATGACGCTGATGAAGATGCCCATGTTCGCCTGGACGTGGCTCATCACCGCTTACCTGCTGATCGCCGTGATGCCCGTGCTGGCTGGCGCGATCACCATGAC
>LNEG01000137.1 GCA_001464865.1 Burkholderiales bacterium Ga0074133 | reverse complement strand
CTTTTGGGTTGCAACCCGAAGGGAAGGCCATGCAAACGGCGCCACTCGTTGTTGCGTTCCTAGCCAAGGCCCCGGCCTTGGCGTCGTCACGCGCCTAGACTGGCGCGGTTTTCATGGCCTTCGCACTGGCAAAAATAGTGTGAACAGGCCCTAGCGCCCCGCTGCGCCTTACAGAACCCCGTTCGCGCGCAGCTCTGCGATGCGCGCCGCGCCCAGTCCCATCCCGGCCAGCACTTCGTCGGTGTGCTGCCCGAGTGCCGGTGGCGCATTGCGCAGCAAGGGCGGCGTGGCCGACAGGCGCAGCGGGCTGGCCACGCCGGTGATGTGTGCCACGCCGTCGCTGCCTTCGCCTTCTTTCCAGCGCGGCAGCGTCACCGCCAGGCCGCGGGCCTTGACCTGCTCATCGTCAAATGCCTGGGCAATGGTGTTGATGGGACCGCACGGCACAGCCTTGTCTTCCAGCAGCGCAATCCATGCCGCCGTGGTGCGGGTGCGGGTGACGGCCTCCATGGCAGGGATCAGGTCGGCGCGGTGCTGCACGCGCAGCGTGTTGGTGGCAAAGCGCGGGTCGGCGGCCCACTGGGGCTGCCCGGCCGCCGCGCAAAAGCGCTGGAACTGCCCGTCGTTGCCAATGGCCAGCAGCATGTTGCCGTCAGCGGTGGGGAAGTCCTGGTAGGGCGCCAGGCTCGGGTGGCTGTTGCCCATGCGGCCGGGCGCCTTGCCGGTGGCCAGAAAGCCTGCCGCCTGGTTGGCCAGCACGGCCATGCCCACGTCCAGCAGCGCCATGTCGATGTGCTGGCCCTGGCCGGTGCCGCTGGTGGCGTTGTCGCGCACATGCAGGGCCGCCAGGATGGCGTTGCTGGCGTAAATGCCGGTGAAGAGGTCAATGACGGCCACACCCACGCGCATGGGGCCGCCGCCGGGCTGGCCATCGGCCTGGCCGGTGATGCTCATGAGGCCGGTCATGGCCTGCACCATCAGGTCGTAACCGGCGCGCTCGGCGTAGGGCCCGCTCTGCCCGAAACCGGTGACCGAGCAGTAGATGAGGCGCGGGTTGAGTGCGCGCAGGCTCTCGTGGTCCAGGCCGTATTGCCTGAGGCCCCCCACCTTGAAGTTCTCGACCACGATGTCGGCCTCTTGCGCCATCTGCCGGATCAGCGCCTGGCCTTCGGCGGTGGCCATGTCGATGGTCACCGACCGCTTGTTGCGGTTGCAGGCGGTGAAGTACGCGGCCTGCGTGGTGTCGTTGCCGTCGGCGTCCTTCAAGAAGGGCGGGCCCCACTGGCGCGTGTCGTCGCCCAGGCCGGGGCGCTCCACCTTGACCACGTCGGCGCCGAGGTCGGCCAGCATCTGCGTGCACCAGGGCCCGGCCAGCACGCGGGAGAGGTCTAGCACCTTGATGCCCGCCAGGGCGCCTTGGTTTGTGGCAGGTTGCGTCATGGTTTTATATGCTATGAAAATAATAGCTATCAGGGATTGATTTGCCTGGGCTAGAACGCAAAAACACCGCAAAAGCGGTGTTTTTGCCCGATGCAGGTGACCGGAACGTCAGTTGGCAAACGCCGCGATGCCGGTCTGGGCGCGGCCCAGGATCAGCGCGTGCACATCGTGCGTGCCTTCGTACGTGTTCACCACCTCCAGGTTCACCAGGTGGCGGGCCACGCCGAACTCGTCGCTGATGCCGTTGCCGCCCATCATGTCGCGGGCCATGCGGGCCACGTCCAGCGCCTTGCCGCAGCTGTTGCGCTTGATGATGGAGGTGCCCTCCAGGCTGGCGGTGCCCGCGTCCTTCATGCGGCCAAACTGCATGCAGGCCTGCAGGCCGATGGCGATCTCGGTCTGCATGTCGGCCAGCTTCTTCTGGATGAGCTGGTTGGCAGCCAGCGGGCGGCCAAACTGCTTGCGGTCCAGCGTGTACTGGCGGGCGGTGTGCCAGCAGAACTCGGCCGCACCCAGGGCGCCCCAGGCAATGCCGTAGCGTGCGCTGTTCAGGCAGGTGAAGGGGCCCTTCAGGCCCTGCACTTCAGGGAAAGCGTTTTCTTCCGGCACGAACACGTCGTCCATCACGATTTCGCCGGTGACCGACGCGCGCAGGCCCACCTTGCCGTGGATGGCGGGAGCCGTCAGGCCCTTCATGCCCTCTTCCAGCACAAAGCCGCGGATGGGGCCCACGGCGCCGCCTTCACTCACTTCCTTGGCCCAGACCACAAACACATCCGCCACGGGGCTGTTGGTGATCCACATCTTGCTGCCCTTGAGCTTGTAGCCGCCCGCCACCTTGTAAGCGCGCGTGGCCATGCTGCCGGGGTCGGAGCCGTGGTCGGGTTCCGTCAGGCCAAAGCAGCCGATCCACTCGCCGGTGGCGAGCTTGGGCAAGTACTTCTGGCGCTGGGCTTCGCTGCCAAACTCATAAATGGGCACCATCACCAGCGACGATTGCACGCTGGCCATCGAGCGGTAGCCCGAATCCACACGTTCGACTTCGCGGGCGATCAGGCCGTAGGCTACGTACGACAGGCCAGGGCCGCCGTACTGCTCGGGAATGGTGGGGCCGAGCAGGCCCACTTCGCCCATCTCGCGGAAGATGCTCACGTCCATCTTTTCGTGGCGGAAGGCTTCGAGCACGCGGGGTGCCAGCTTGTCCTGGCAGTAGGCCGCGGCGGCATCGCGGATGGCGCGCTCGTCGTCGGTCAGTTGCTGGCTGATGAGGAACGGGTCATCCCATTGAAAAGCGGCGTGGGCCATGTGTGTGTCTCCAGATCGGTACGGAAAGAATCAGGGGTGGCAGGCCATTGAACCTGCTTGGCTTGCATCGTAGGGGTGGCGACGGGCGGCCGCAAGCGACTTCTTTTCATCCAGACATGCGTTTGACGAATATATGGAATACTGCTCGTCCAATGAAGCGGCGCGGTGCCGCCATCTAGAAGTGCTGATCCATCATGCGTCGCAACATTCCGTCCATCCAGGCGCTGGCCTGCTTCGAGGTGGCCGCCCGCCACGAGAGCTACACGCGCGCGGCGCAGGAACTCTCGCTCACGCAAAGCGCGGTGTCCCGCCAGATCCAGGCGCTGGAGGAGTTTCTGGGCGTGCAGCTGTTTCGCCGCACGCGCCATGGCGTGGTGCTGACGGCCGCCGGTGCGCACTACGGCCGCCAGGTGGCCCGGTGGCTGCAGGGGCTGGAGCGCGACACGCTGGACGTGATGGCCCACCAGGGCGAGGGCGGCACCCTGTCGCTGGCGGCAGTGCCCACGTTTGCCACGCGCTGGCTCATTCCGCGCCTGCCGCAGCTGGCGCAGGAGCACCCCGACATCGTGGTGCACATCGACACGCAGACCCGGCCCTTTCTGTTTGCCGACACCACGTTTGACGCCGCGCTGTACGCCGGCACGGCCGAGCAGGTGGCCAACTGGCCGGGCGTGCAGGCGCAACTGCTCATGCACGAAGACGTGGTGCCCGTGTGCAGCCCGCGCCTGCTCGAATCCGCCGCGCCCCGGGGGCGTGGCCGGGCGCACCAGCCCTTGCCGGCCGAGGCGCTGGCGGCGCTGCCGCTGCTGCAGCAGAGCACGCGCCCCTATGGCTGGCGCCAGTGGTTTGATGCCATGGGCGTCGATGCTCCCCATGCGCTGGATGGCCCGCGCTACGAGCTTTTCTCGATGCTGGCCGTGGCCGCCACGCATGGCATGGGCGTGGCGCTGATCCCGCCCCTGCTGATCGAGGCCGAACTGGCCAGCGGCGAACTGGTGGTGGCCTGCGCCCGCGCGCTGCGCGGCGAGCGCGCCTACTACCTGATCAGCCCTGCCCAGAACCAGACGCCGGTGCTGGCGGCGTTTTCACGCTGGCTCCAGCGCACGGCCCAGGCGTCGCCTGGCGCTGTGGCGCAGGCGGGCGCGGTGCTGTCCGACACGGATTGAGGGCGACGTGCGGGGCAGGGTGGGCGACTGGGTTGCCTACCATCGTGACGGGTATTGCGGCCATGCGAGCGTCGTGTCGGCATTGCCCCTATCCTGCCGGACCTGGCACCGTTCCAGTTCAAGGAGCCTTCGTGCACCCACCCTTGTTTTCTTCATCCAAGCCCATGCGCAGTGCCGTGCTGGCCGCCGTGGTCGCCTGCGCCTTGCTGCTGCAGGGCTGCAGCGCCGTGAAGCTGGCCTACAACCAGGCGCCCCAGCTGGCTTACTGGCAGCTCAACAACTACCTGGGGCTGTCTGAAACGCAGACCGAACGCGTGCGCACCGAACTGGGTGACCTGCACCAGTGGCACCGCGACACCATGCTGCCCCGGCACGCCGAACTGCTGCAAAAGGTGCAGCAGCAGCTGCCGTCAGACATCACGGGAGACCAGGCCTGCAGCATCTATGCAGAAGTCCGCGTGCAGATCGACCGCGTGATCGACCAGATCGAACCCCGGCTCGTGTGGCTGGCCTCCCAGCTGACCGAGGCCCAGATCCAGAACCTGGAGAAAAAGCAGGCCGACAGCAATGCCGACTGGAAGAAGGAATGGCTGGACGTACCCCCGCAAAAGCTGGCCGAGCAGCGCTACAAGCAGCTCCTGTCGCGCGTCGAAGGCTTCTACGGCACCGTCGATGCGCCGCAGAAGCAGGCGCTGCGCAACTTCGTCGTCCAGTCTGGCTTTGACCCGCAGCGCACCTACGCCGAACGCCTGCGCCGCCAGAAAGACCTGGTGCAGGTGCTGCGCCAGGTGGCTGCGCAGCCTGCCAGCCAGGAGCGCAACCGCGACCTGCTGCGCGGGTACCTGGCGCGCTTCAATGCATCACCCGATGCGGCTTACCAGCGCTACGCCCGGCAGCTCGTCGAAGAGGGCTGCGCCGGCTTTGCCCGTGTGCACAGCGCCATGACGGCTGCGCAGCGCGCCAAGGCCGTGCAATCCGTGCAAGGCTACGCCCAGGACTTCTGGGTGCTGGCTGGCCGCTGACAAGGCCTGCCTGCCTGCATGCAGCCCTGCCAGCAGGGCTTGCGCCGTGACGCGCTGCACTGCCAATGCCCCTTGGCCCGAGGGCGGCCCGCACCCGCCCAGCGCTTGTGCTGGCCGGGGGGGCGCCTACGCCCCCTGCCCACCATGGGTCATCGCGCCCCGGAAGGCGGCGGCTGCAGAAAATGCTGGCATGCTCAGTCTCCGCTTGTTCCACCACTCCCATGCCCATCCGCAGTTGCACTCTCGTCGTACTGGTGTTCCTCTCGGGCCTTGCCATGGCGCAGCCTGCTGCCAAGGCACCCGACACCGCGCCGTGCGCCGCTGAGAAAGCGGACCTGGAAAAACGCATCGCAGAGGCCCAGTCCAGGGGCCGCATGCTGCTGCGCCGCGAACTGGCCGCCCAGCTTGCCACGCTGGAGGCAGGATGCAAGCCGCTGGACGCAGCCCAAAACCGTGCCGCGCAGATCACCAGCCTGGAGAAGGAAATCGGCGCCTTGCGGGCCGAACTCGATGCAGCGCAGGAGCGGCTGCGCGCATTGAAGGACAGTCCGACAAGGTGACCGGCGCGGCCGCCGGGCGTTGACACCCGCGAAGGCGAGGCCAAGTCCGGCCACAGGGGCTCCCGGCGTCCGCCTCCGTGCACCGTGGTGCACCGGGTGATCCTGCAACGATTCGCTTCGGCGCGGCGAAGGTCACGGTAGGGCTTCCTGCCATGCAGCCCACTGGCACGCCGACGGCGGTGCAGCGGGCGTTCAGGGGACGCCTCGTTACGTCGGAAGCAGCCTGGGGCTGATTCGGCCTGGCGGTGCTGCAGTGGGGCTGCCTGCGGAGAGGTCCTGGGTGTATTGGGCGTCAAGCTTGAACACTGCCACCGAGTCCACCAGATCCCGTGCCTGCTGACTCAGGCTGCTCGCTGCAGCGGCCATTTCTTCCACCAGCGCGGCGTTTTGCTGGGTGACCTGATCCATCTGGGTCACGGCATCGCCGATCTGTGCGACGCCGGTACTCTGCTCGCTGCTGGCCGAGCTGATCTCACCCATGATGTCCGTCACGCGGCGGATGGATGTGACGACGTCGGTCATGGTCGTCCCCGCCTTGTCCACCAGTTGGCTGCCCTGTTCCACGCGTGCCACGCTGGCCGTGATGAGGCTCCGGATCTCCTTGGCGGCTTCGGCGCTGCGGCCGGCTAGGCTGCGCACCTCGCTGGCTACCACGGCAAAGCCGCGGCCTTGCTCGCCAGCCCGAGCAGCTTCCACGGCGGCGTTGAGCGCCAGGATATTGGTCTGGAAGGCAATGCCATCGATCACGCCAATGATGTCGGCAATTTTCTTGCTGCTTTCGTTGATGCCCTTCATGGTTTGCACGACCTCTGCGACCACATTGCCGCCCTGCGCCGCAACGTCGGATGCGCTCACCGCGAGCAGGTTCGCCTGACGGGCGTTGTCGGCATTGAGCCTTACGGTGGAACTGAGCTCCTCCATGGATGCCGCTGTTTCCTGCAGGGCGCTTGCCTGGTGTTCCGTGCGCATCGACAAGTCATTGTTTCCGGTCGCGATTTCGGAGCTGGCTGCTGCCACGCCTTCCGAATGGCTGCGCACTCCAGCCACCACCCGTGAAAGGCTGCCACGCATCACCTTGAGTCCGCCCATGAGGTGCGCGATTTCATCCTTCCCGACAGGCTGGATGCGGACCGACAGGTCACCTTTGGCAATGGAGTTGGTCGCGTCGACCGCCGTTGCCAGGGAGCGGGAAATCTGGCGCGTCATGCTTCCCCCCACCAGCACGGCCATCAGCAGGCCAATAGCGATCGCCGCGATGGTCAGGAAAAGGATGTTCTGGTAGCGTGCTTCTGCGCTTGTGTATTCGGCATGCGCAGTGTCGAGCTGGACCTGAATGAGCCGGGCAAGCACGTCCTGCAAGGGGTCCATGGCCAAGTACAGATCCTTCGCGGCATAGCTTGCCAGGCCTTGTGCATCGGCAGTGCGCAGCAGCTTCTCCAGGGCGTCATTGGCCGCGTCGGCCTTCATCTTCAGCGGCTTGAACTCTTCGACAAGCTTCATCTCCTCTGGCACCAGGGTGGTGGCGAGGTAGTCCTCCCAGTTCCGGCTGATCAGCTTGCGTGCATCAGCAATCGATTGCAGCCCTTGCTCGGGCGTCATGCTTGCGTCGCGGACCTTGTGGGCTGTATCCACAACGTTGACCGCGTACATGTCGGAAACGATCTTCAGTTGCTTGAGCGGGACTACCCGGTCGTAATACACCGACCGGAGTCCGCTATTGGACTGCTGCAGTCCAAAGAGACCCAGACCTCCCACCAGCAGAACCAGCGTGCAAAGAGCAGCCAGAAGACTCAGGAGGCGCATCGAGATTCTGAAGTTTGTCAAAGGGAACCTCCTTGGTAATGACCGCCGTCAAAAAGTCGCGGCTTCATATGGCAAATACGATACCAAAAATGATGGTTGAGTGTCAAATTAATCTTTATTGCGAATTTTGTCACTTATTGCGCGATCTACCTTGATGGCAGCTATCGGGAGTGGGGGTGTCCGTGACAAGACGCGTACCGTGCTTCAGTACGCGGTGAGCGCGGCCGAACTGCTGTGCCTGGCGTCTGGATTCTGTCCATCGAGTGTGTACAACTCTCCCGAAGGCAAGAGCGCCACTGCGCAGCGAGATCGTGCGCTGATGGCCCGGCACAGTGCACTGGTTGAGCAGTTCGCCATGGCGGCGGCCCGTGAGGACATCGCCAAGTTCAACGGGAAGACCCCGCACCTGCGGATCCAGGCGCTGCAGCTGTCCCGGAGCGTGAGACAGCGGCAAAAGCGGATTCGGGAAGCGCAGGAGGGTGTCTACCTGCCGAGCAAGCGGAGGGATGCGCTGGAGGCAGGGCGGTTTGCAGTGACTGAGTGATGGGAGCGGGCCCGGCACAATCTGGCCATGCTCTTGACCCTTCGCATTCTCAAGATCGAGACCGGAGACTACCGCGCCCATGTGATGGAAGGCGCTGAGCATCTCGGTCATTACGACGCAACGAGCATCAGGGAAGCGATCCTTCTTGCCGCGGAGAACCCGCTGCCCGACCTTGCTGGCTTCCACCTCTGGTACGAGCATGTCTGCGCGGGCTCAGTGACGGCGAGGGACATGCGCGAGGATTCAGATGCTCTTGCGGATCGCCTGATGGCGCTGCATGTCCTGTTCCGTAACTGACCCCTCGGGTAGGACAGCCGGCTGTTGGACGGCCTACGCGCCATGGAAGGCGGCAGCAAAAAAGGCCCTGCCGCGTACTGCTGCAGAGCCTGCTTCTTTGCTTCGCGCCAACGGCTGCGCAAGTTGACTCAAAAACCATAGCAAGAAAGCTATGGTGCCCGGGGCCGGAATCGAACCGGCACGCCTTGCGGCGGGGGATTTTGAGTCCCCTGCGTCTACCAATTTCACCACCCGGGCGGGAATTCGTGAAGCCGCAAATTATGGCACAGTAGGGCGCATGAAATACCTGACGATTGAGGACGCGGTGGGCCACACACCGCTGGTGGCTTTGCAGCGCATTGGGGCGCAAGACAACAACGCCCGGGGCACCGTGGTGCTGGGCAAGCTGGAGGGCAACAACCCTGCGGGTTCGGTCAAAGACCGTCCTGCGCTGTCGATGATCCGCCGGGCCGAAGAGCGCGGTGACATCCAGCCCGGCGACACGCTGATCGAAGCCACGTCGGGCAATACCGGCATTGCGCTGGCCATGGCGGCGGCCATCAAGGGCTACCGCATGGTGCTGGTGATGCCCGAGGATCTGTCGATCGAGCGCGCCCAGACCATGAAGGCGTTTGGCGCCGAGCTGGTGCTCACCCCCAAGAGCGGTGGCATGGAGCACGCCCGCGACCTGGCCGAGGCCATGCAAAAGCGCGGCGAGGGCAAGGTGCTGGACCAGTTCGCCAATGCCGACAACCCGCGCATTCACTACGAAACCACGGGCCCCGAGATCTGGGAGCAGACGGGCGGGCGCGTGACGCATTTCGTGAGCGCCATGGGCACCACGGGCACGATCACGGGGGTGTCGCGCTTCCTGAAGGAAAAGAACCCCGGCGTGAAGATCATCGGTGCGCAGCCCGAAGAAGGATCGCGCATTCCGGGCATCCGCAAGTGGCCGCAGGAATACCTGCCCAAGATCTACGACGCCAGCACGGTGGACGAACTGGTGTACGTGAGCCAGGACAACGCCGAAGAAATGTGCCGCCGCCTGGCGCGCGAAGAGGGCATCTTTGCAGGCATTTCGGCTGCGGGCGCGTGCTGGGTGGCGCAGCAGATTGCCGCGCGCGAGACCGATGCCACGGTGGTGTTCATTGTGTGCGACCGGGGCGACCGCTACCTGTCCACGGGTGTCTTCCCGGCCTGACCTGGCGGCCGAAAAGCGCTGTTTTCAGGCGATAACGGGCTATGGCCCAAGTTTTAATTGCACCTGTAACTATCAATTTAAGAGCATATGCACTACGAAACCCGCTACTGCACGCACTGCGGCACGGCGCTGCAGGCCATCACCCTGGCGGAAGACGGTGGCGACAAGGAGCGCCTGCGTTGCCCCGCCTGCGGCTGGACGCACTGGAACAACCCCACCCCCGTGCTGGCGGCGATTGTGGAGGTGGATGGCAAGGTGCTGCTGGCCCGCAATGCCGCCTGGCCGGGCAAGATGTTTGCGCTGATCACGGGTTTCATGGAGGCCGGCGAGTCGCCGCAAGAGGGCATTGCCCGCGAGGTGAAGGAAGAAACCAACCTGGATGTGCATGCCACCACGCTGGTGGGCGCCTACGAGTTCATGCGCATGAACCAGGTCATCATTGCCTACCATGTGGTCGCCACGGGCGAGGTGAGGCTGTCGCCCGAGCTGGTGGACTACCGGATGTACGACCTGCCCGACCTGCGCTGCTGGCCTGCGGGCACGGGCTACGCGCTGGCCGACTGGCTGCGCACGCGGGGGCACGAGCCGGTGTTCTTCACCAAAGAGGAAAATGAGGAACGCCGCCGCGGCCTGGATGCCGCGCTGCCCAAGAACTGAACACGACGACGAGCCAGACCACCATGCACATCCACAAAGAAATCGACACCCGCGGCCTGAACTGCCCGCTGCCCATCCTCAAGGCCAAGAAGGCGCTGTCGGACATGGCCAGCGGCGAGCTGCTGAAGGTGGTGGCCACCGACAACGGTTCGCTGCGCGACTTTGTTGCCTTTGCCAAGCAGACGGGCAATGAACTGGTCGAGCAGCAGACGGTGGGCGAGGAGTTCATCCACGTGCTGCGCCGCCGCTGAGCGGGTGCAGGGGCAGGCAGGCGGGCAGACCCTGCAGTCTGCGGCCCGAGCCCTGTGGCCCACAGCCCCAAAAACAAATCCTCCGGAGCAGCGCGGGCTGCTGGCGGAGGATTTTTTATGGGCGCATCCGAATCAACGGCATGCGCTGCCGTGGCAGCAGTGGCTTACAGGCTCAGCCCCTTGAGGTATGCGCGGAAGTGTTCGCTGACCTGCGGGTGCTGCAGGGCCAGCTCCACCGTGGCTTCCAGAAAGCCTTCCTTGCTGCCGCAGTCGTACCGCTTGCCCGCGTACTGGAAGGCGTAGACCGCCTCGTGCTCCATCAGGCGCGCGATGCCGTCGGTGAGCTGGATCTCGCCGCCCACGCCGCGCGGCTGGTTGCGGATTTCGTTGAACACGCCGGGCGTGAGGATGTAGCGGCCCGCCACGCCCATGCGGGATGGTGCGTCGGCGGCCTTGGGCTTTTCGACGATGCGCTCGATGCGCATCAGCGGGCCGCCTGCGGGCTCGCCCGCCACGATGCCGTATTTGTGCACCTGGTCTTCCGGCACCTCCTGCACGGCAATCACCGAACGGCCCTGCTGGCGGAAGGCTGCAGCCATCTGCTTGAGCACGGGTTCGCCATCCTTGGGGCCCACCATCAGGTCGTCAGCCAGCAGCACGGCAAAGGGCTCGTTGCCCACCAGCGGTTCGGCGCACAGCACGGCGTGGCCCAGGCCCAGTGATCGGGGCTGGCGCACAAAGGCGCAGTCCATGTCGTCGGGCTGTACCGACCGCACCAGGTTGAGCAGCTCCAGCTTGCCGGCGGATTCCAGCTCGTTTTCCAGCTCGTAGGCGGTGTCAAAGTGGTCCTCGATGGCGCGCTTGCTGCGGCCCGTGACGAAGATCATGTGGCGGATGCCCGCCGCATAGGCTTCTTCCACCGCGTACTGGATCAGCGGCTTGTCCACCACGGGCAGCATTTCCTTAGGGCTTGCCTTGGTGGCGGGCAAAAAGCGTGTGCCCAGGCCGGCAACAGGGAAAACGGCTTTGCGAACGGTGGTGACAACGGACATGGGTTTCCTTCAGGCGGTGCAAGCGTCCGGGCCCGTGGGGCCCGGCTTCGCAGGGTCGTGGATGGCAGGCTTGGCTGGTAAATGGCGGCCAGTATGGCCCGCCGGTCAGCCCAGCCGTGTCAGCTGATCGCGCAATCTGCCGAGGGTGGCCGTGAAGTCGGCCACGCGCTTGCGCTCCTGGTCGAGCACGGCAGCGGGGGCCTTGGCCACAAAAGCCTCGTTGCCCAGCTTGGCGTTGGCTTTGGTGATTTCGCCCTCGATGCGTGCCGCTTCCTTCGACAGGCGGGCCTTCTCGGCCGCCACGTCGATCTCCATGAACAGGCACATGCGCGCCTCGCCCACCACTGCCACGGGCGCGGCCTGCGCGGCGGCGGCCCACGCGGCCTCGTCGTCAAATACCTTGACCTCGCTGAGCTTGGCCAGGGCCTGCAGCACCGGGGCCACGCCGCGCATGAAGTCGGCATCGCCCACCACGTACAGGGGCAGGCGGGTGGAGGGCGACACATTCATCTCGCCACGCAGGGCGCGGCAGGTGTCCACCAGGCCCTTGACGCGGGCCATGTGCGCCATCGCGGCCTCGTCGATCTTCTCGGGCTGGGCTGTTGGGTAGCGGGCAATGCTGACCGACTCGCCCTTGAGTCCGGCCACGGGCGCCACCGTTTGCCACAGGGCTTCGGTGATGAACGGGATGATGGGGTGGGCCAGGCGCAGGATGGCTTCGAGCGTGCGGATCAGCGTGCGGCGCGTGGCGCGCTGCTGGGCTTCGGTGCCGTTCTGGATCTGCACCTTGGCGATCTCCAGGTACCAGTCGCAGTACTCGTTCCACACAAAGTCGTAGATCGTGTTGGCGACGTTGTCCAGGCGGTACTCGGCAAAGCCTTTCTCGACCTCGGCCTCGGTCTTTTGCAGCAGCGACGCGATCCAGCGGTCGGCCTGGCTGAACTGCATGTAGCCATGGGCGCTGCCGCCGGGCTGGCACTCTGCCTTGGTGTGCTCCTTCAGGCCGCAGTCCTGGCCTTCGCAGTTCATCAGCACAAAACGGCTTGCGTTCCACAGCTTGTTGCAAAAGTTGCGGTAGCCCTCGCAGCGCTTGCTGTCAAAGTTGATGCTGCGGCCCAGCGATGCGAGCGCGGCAAAGGTAAAGCGCAGCGCATCGGCGCCGTAGGCCGGAATGCCCTCGGGGAATTCCTTTTGCGTGTTCTTGCGCACGGTGGGCGCGGTCTCGGGCTTTCGCAGGCCGGTGGTGCGCTTGTCGAGCAGCGGCTCCAGCGCAATGCCGTCGATCAGGTCCACCGGGTCGAGCACGTTGCCTTCGCTCTTGCTCATCTTCTTGCCCTGCGCGTCGCGCACCAGGCCGTGGATGTACACATGCTTGAACGGTACGCGGCCCGTGAAGTGCGTGGTCATCATGATCATCC
>LNEG01000136.1 GCA_001464865.1 Burkholderiales bacterium Ga0074133 | reverse complement strand
CCAGGGCCGTGCCGGACGCATCGCCATGAGTCTGGTGCGCATGGACCTGGTCGTGCTCGCCGAGTTGGGCTACCTGCCCTTCAGCCAGGCCGGTGGCGCCTTGTTGTTCCACCTGCTGTCCAAGCTGTACGAGCACACCAGCGTGATGATCACCACCAACCTGACGTTCGCGGAGTGGTCCACGGTGTTCGGCGATGCCAAGATGACCACTGCGTTGCTGGATCGCTTGACCCATCACTGCCACATCATCGAGACGGGCAACGAGTCCTACCGCTTCCGCCACAGCACGCACGAAGCCAAGGGGCGCATCAAGGCCCGTGAGCAGACCAAGAAGGCAGCAGCGGCCCAGGTTAGCGAGACCGCCTGACGGCTCGGCAATACCAACCATCAGTTCAAAAAAAGGAGGCCCTACAGAAGCATCCACCCTATAGTTATCCACAGCTGGCTTCAAATGGAACCAGCTCTAGCCCCTGGTCAATGTTCGACTGGCACTGCTGATCACGATTGCACTGGCACTAACACGCCACAGCCGCGGCGTGACGCGATCCCGATCATGGACAGCAGACACAGCTGACTCTGGTCGATCGCAGGCGGACCCGCCACGCGGAGACGTTTCGCCTCACTTCCGAATGGTTTCGCGGCACTGGCTTGCAGCAATGGTTTGCGAAACCGGAAGTGAATCCGCTTCGTCACAGCCACCGAGATGCTCAAAAGGTGATCCTGTGCGTTAGGATTGGCATGACGTTAACGTAAACGTAAGCGCCATTTCAGATTCACCCTTCATACCGGTTCGTAACGAAGACATCGCCCCTGCAATGGCGAAACGGCAACCCCCCATGGCTACAAGCTACACCATCAGTGATCTCGCCAAAGAGTTCGACCTTACGACGCGTGCAATTCGTTTCTATGAAGACATGGGACTGCTACAGCCAGACCGTGCTGGAGCCGGTGGGAGAAACCGTGTGTACAGCGCCCGTGACCGCACGCGACTGCGACTGACACTGCGCGCAAAAAGGCTCGGCCTTTCGCTGACCGAGGCGAAAGAGATCATCGATCTTTACGACAGCCCGAGGGACACCGGGGTTCAGTTGCGCAAGTTCCTCGATGTTCTGGCGGTACATCGCAAGCAGATTGAAGAGCAGATGGCTGATCTGCAGGCCAATCTTGAAGAGGTCCAAGAACACGAACAGGAAGCTCGTTCTTTGTTGCTGAAGCTCGATGAGAAAAAATGACTGATAATTGACGCTTACGTTAACGTCAATCAGATGTCCATGCACATAGCCCGAATCCAGCGGAGACCAGCGTGACGATGACCACGTTCGAGCCCGGGTGCGCACACCATGTGCGCCGTGTCCATGACAGCTTCTCTCGACAGGGCGTGATGCACACCCTCGGAGCGCGCTTGGGCGCTGTGACGCCTGGTGCGGTCGACATCACCCTCGACTGGGGTCCAGGGCTCACCCAGCAGCACGGGTTCCTCCATGCTGGTGTCGTGGCGACGGTGCTGGACTCAGCTTGCGGCTATGCGGGTTTCACGTTGATGAGTGAAGACAGTGCTGTACTCACGATTGAATTCAAGATCAATTTACTGTCGCCTGCCAAAGGCGAGCGCTTCCGTATGGAAGGACGTGTCATCAAGCCGGGGCGAACCATCACGGTCTGCGAAGGCAGGGCCTACGCGTTAGCTGGCAGCAGTGAAAAGCTCATCGCGACGATGGGATGCACCCTCATGGCGGTGAGCGGGCGCGATGGCATCCAGGGGTGAAGCTGAATCAATCTTCCGGCGGCACATCGCCAAGGCGATCCCCGCCGATTCGCGGCACCACACATACCGTCCACTGCACTGAGACAGACCCATCCGGCTTATCGCCTTCCACCACCCCATCCGAACGTCACATTTCCTTAGAGGAGACATCATGAGCATTCCTGCAAACATTCCGGGCCTGAACTTCCAGCTGGGGGAGGATATCGATGCGCTACGCGACGCTGTGCGTGACTTTGCACAGGCCGAGATCGCTCCCCGCGCGGCAGACATCGACCGAAACGACCAGTTCCCCATGGACCTGTGGGAAAAGATGGGCGAACTGGGGGTGTTGGGCATTACGGTTCCAGAGGCCTATGGCGGAGCAGCCATGGGATACCTCGCGCACATGGTTGCCATGGAAGAGATTTCACGCGCCAGCGCATCCGTGGGCCTTTCTTATGGTGCCCACAGCAATCTGTGCGTAAACCAGATCAACCGCAACGGCACTGAGGCTCAAAAGCAAAAGTATCTTGCCAAGCTCATCAGCGGCGAGCATGTCGGCGCCCTCGCCATGAGCGAGCCCGGCGCAGGCTCAGACGTCATCAGCATGAAGCTCAAGGCCGAGGACAAAGGCGGGTATTACCTGCTCAACGGCAGCAAGATGTGGATCACCAACGGTCCGGACGCAGATACCCTGGTGGTCTATGCCAAGACCGAGCCCGAACTCGGCGCGCGTGGTGTCACCGCGTTCCTGATCGAAAAGGGCATGCCCGGCTTCACCATTGCACAAAAGCTCGACAAGCTGGGGATGCGCGGCAGCCACACCGGCGAGCTGGTCTTCAACAATGTGGAAGTGCCCGCGGGCAACATTCTGGGCGGGCTCAACCAGGGCGCGAAGGTGCTGATGAGCGGGCTCGACTACGAACGTGCCGTGCTCACCGGTGGCCCGCTTGGCATCATGCAGTCGGTCATGGACAACGTCATCCCATACATTCACGACCGCAAACAGTTCGGCCAGAGCATTGGCGAGTTCCAGCTCATACAGGGCAAGGTCGCCGACATGTACACCGTGTTGCAGGCCGGGCGCTCCTTCGCGTACACCGTCGCGAAAAACCTCGACATGCTGGGCACCGACCACGTGCGCCAGGTCCGCAAGGACTGCGCCAGCGTGATTCTCTGGTGCGCCGAAAAGGCCACCTGGATGGCCGGCGAGGGCGTGCAGATCTTCGGTGGCAACGGCTACATCAACGAGTACCCGCTGGGCCGCCTGTGGCGCGATGCAAAGCTGTACGAGATTGGCGCTGGTACCAGCGAGATTCGCCGCATGCTGATTGGTCGAGAGCTGTTTGCCGAAACCTGCTGACACCTTGCGCCGCGGCGCGCCACCCAAGGAAGCCATGTCCACATCGATCGAAGACCTGTTTGTTCACAACCGCACCTGGGCCGCCCAGATGGAGCGTGAGCGCCCCGGCTTCTTCACGGCACTGCTGGCCCAGCAAACGCCGCGGTACATGTGGATCGGCTGCTCAGACAGTCGCGTGCCTGCCAACCAGATCACTGGCCTGGAGCCCGGAGAAGTGTTTGTGCACCGCAACGTCGCTAATGTTGTGGTGCCGACAGACCTGAATTGCCTGTCAACCATCCAGTACGCCGTAGACCAGCTCCAGGTAGAGCATCTCATGGTGGTGGGTCACTACGGCTGCGGTGGTGTACTCGCCGCGCTGGAGGGCAAGCGCGTGGGCCTGGCCGACAACTGGATACGCCACGTCACCGACGTCCGCGACCGCCACCGTGCCTTGCTTGCAACCATTGATCCGCGGTGGCACCACGACGTACTGTGCGAACTCAACGCCATCGAGCAGGTGGTCAACGTGGCGCAGACCACCGTCATGCTCGACGCCTGGGGCCGCGGCCAGAAGGTCACACTGCATGGCTGGTGCTATGGACTCAAGGACGGGCTGATCAACGACCTGCACATGAGCGTTGACAGCACCGAGGGCCTGGACTCCCTCTACCGTGCGGCCATCGCCGGCGTCGCCGCGGTACGCCGCCAGTAGCCAGCCGAGTACGGCGCGCCTCATCACGCAGCACTGCCATGTTTCCGCAACGGCTGGACGCACCCGAGGCCTACGCCATCGCCAAGGCGATGATGGACGGATTCAACCGCCACTACCGGCTATTCCGTACCGAGTCGGCGCGCGCAAAGCACCGCTTTGAGACGGCTGACTGGCACGGGCAGCAGCGGGCCCAGCGCGAGCGTATCGAGTTCTACGACTTGCGCGTCAAGGAATGCGTGCGCCGGCTTGAAAAAGAGTTTCGCGCCGGCACGCAGCCGATGGACGTGTGGCAACAGATCAAGCTGCATTACATCGGACTGCTGGTCAACCACCGCCAGCCCGAGCTGGCCGAGACCTTCTTCAACTCGGTCACCACCAAGATCCTGCACCGCACGCATTTCCACAACGATTTCATCTTTGTGCGGCCAGCGGTCAGCACCGAATACATCGAGAACGAGGAACTTGCGGCGCGCCCTACCTACCGGGCCTATTACCCGACCAGGGACGGGCTGGAGGC
The DNA here is from genome assembly GCA_001464865.1 of Burkholderiales bacterium Ga0074133. Taxonomy (GTDB): domain Bacteria; phylum Pseudomonadota; class Gammaproteobacteria; order Burkholderiales; family Burkholderiaceae_C; genus Acidovorax. Next base: position 7,727 of record LNEG01000136.1, on the reverse strand, counting down.
AACACTACGCACCATCCTCGACAACTACCAGCTGCAGCGCCCGTTTGCCAACCTGCAGCGCGACACCGCACTGGTGGTGGCTGCACTGCGCCATCGCCTGGACGGCAGCCGGCTGCGCACCAACTTCCAGGTGCAGGTGCTCACCAGCCTGTTCTTTCGCAACAAGGGCGCATATGTGGTGGGCAAGATCATCAATGGTTACGCCGAGCTGCCGTTTGCGCTGCCCGTCCTGCACGGCGACGATGGCCTGCTGTACATCGATGCGGCATTGTTCGGTGAAGACGACATGCAGATGCTGTTCAGCTTTGCGCGCGCGTACTTCATGGTCGACATGGAGATTCCCAGCGCCTACGTGCAGTTTTTGCGCAGTCTCATGCCGCGCAAGCCGCGGGCCGAGATCTACAACGCCCTGGGCCTGGCCAAGCAGGGCAAGACGCTGTTCTACCGCGACTTCCTCTACCACCTGCGCCACTCCAGCGACCGGTTCCGCATTGCCCCGGGTATCAAGGGCATGGTGATGCTGGTGTTCGACCTGCCGAGCTTTCCGTTCGTGTTCAAGCTCATCAAGGATCATTTTCCGCACCAGAAGGAAACCACACGCGAACAGGTCAAGGGCAAGTACCTGCTGGTCAAGCAGCACGACCGAGTGGGCCGTATGGCCGATACCCTGGAGTACAGCGAGGTCGCGTTCCCGCGCGAGCGTTTTGACGACGCCCTGATTGCCGAGATCGAGAAGTTCGCGCCCAGCCAGCTGGAAATCAGCGATCGGGATGGCGACGGGCAGACCGAAGTCATCATCAAGCACCTGTACATCGAGCGGCGCATGATCCCGCTCAACCTCTACCTGCAGGAGGCCTTTGACGCCGGCCTGGCCGAACCCGGGGCGCACCGCCAGATGGAACGCAGCGTCATTGAATACGGCAATGCCATCAAGGACCTGGTGGCCGCCAACATCTTCCCCGGCGACATGCTCTGGAAGAACTTCGGCATCACCCGCAACGGCAAGGTGGTCTTCTACGACTACGACGAGATCGAATACCTCACCGACTGCAACTTTCGGCGCGTGCCCACGCCACGCAACGAAGAGGAAGAGATGAGTGCCGACGTCTGGTACACCGTGCGCCCGCACGACGTGTTTCCCGAAACCTTCGGCCCCTTCCTGCTGGGCAACGATGCCGTGCGCGAGGTCTTCATGCAGCACCACGCCGACCTGCTCGACCCGGCCTTCTGGCAATCCCACAAGGAGCGCATCCTGGCAGGGCAGATGCTCGATGTGTTTCCGTACGACGCCGACCGGCGCTTCCCGCGCAATCCCCATCCTGAAGGTTTGACGGAGCCGTAGCACTGCCAACCCCAAACCGCTCAAGAACAACCCCACCCTTTCACTGCACAGGAGCCTCCCATGTCCACACACCCACAAGACCCCATCGTCATCGTCGGCGCAGCCCGCACCCCCATGGGTTCGCTGCAGGGCGACTTCTCCAGCCTGGCCGCGCACGATCTGGGCGGTGCCGCGATCAAGGCCGCCATCGAGCGCGCGGGCGTCGCGCCTGATGCCGTGGGCGAGGTGCTGTTCGGCAACTGCCTGATGGCAGGCCAGGGCCAGGCCCCCGCGCGCCAGGCAGCCTTCAAGGGCGGCCTGCCCAAGGGCGCGGGCGCCGTCACGCTCAGCAAGATGTGCGGCTCGGGCATGAAGGCCGCCATGATGGCGCACGACATGCTGCTGGCCGGCTCGCACGACGTGATGGTGGCAGGCGGCATGGAGAGCATGACCAACGCGCCCTACCTTCTGCAAAAAGGCCGGGCCGGCTACCGCCTGGGCCATGACCGCATCTTTGACCACATGATGCTCGACGGCCTGGAAGACGCCTACGAAGCGGGCCGCAGCATGGGCACCTTCGGTGAGGACTGCGCCGCCAAGTACCAGTTCACCCGTGAGCAGCAGGACGCCTTTGCCACGGCCAGCGTGCAGCGTGCCAAGGCCGCCACGGAGTCCGGCGCATTTGCTGCGGAGATCGTGCCCGTCACCGTCAAGACGCGTGCTGGCGAGACCGTGGTGTCGGTGGACGAAGGCCCAGGCAAGGTCAAGCTCGAGAAGATCGCCTCGCTCAAGCCCGCCTTCAAGAAGGACGGCACCATCACCGCCGCATCCAGCTCCAGCATCAATGACGGCGCTGCCGCACTGGTGATGATGCGCGCGTCCACGGCTGAGAAGCTCGGTTGCAAGCCGCTGGCCCGCATCGTGAGCCACGCCACCCATGCGCAGGAGCCCGAGTGGTTTGCCACCGCCCCGCTGGGCGCCACCCAGAAGGCGCTGGCCAAGGCCGGCTGGCAGGTGGGTGACGTGCAGCTGTGGGAGATCAATGAAGCCTTTGCCGTGGTACCCATGGCACTGATGAAAGAGCTGGACCTGCCCCACGACAAGGTCAATGTGAACGGCGGCGCGTGTGCCCTGGGCCACCCCATCGGCGCCAGCGGCGCGCGCATCATGGTCACGCTGATCCACGCGCTCAAGGCCCGCGGCCTGACCAAGGGACTGGCCACGCTGTGCATCGGCGGCGGCGAGGCCACCGCCGTGGCGCTCGAACTCGTCTGACACCACCGCCCCCGGGCCTGCAGCGGCGCGGCGGGTCTGCCCGCCCGCAGGGCCCTACCTTTTTCCTGCAGCAACTTCCAGGACTTCCATGACCCTTCCCGCTGACATCGCCACGTTCTGGACCGCCTTTGCAGCGCAGGAGCCTGGCTGGCTCGACCTGTCGCCTGCCGACTGGGTGGAACAGGCCAACGCCCTTGTGGAAATCCATCTGCCCGGCCTCGCACTGGAACTGATCACCAGCCCCGACCGCGCCGGGGTGGACCTGATCGTCACCGCGCAGGGCAGCATCGAGCTGTTCCCGCTGGCCGCACAGGTGGCGGCGGCCGCGCCGCCTTTGCGCGCCTACCGCGTGGCCGCGCTGCGTCCGCGCAGCACCGAGCCCGACTTTCCGCTGGGCATGGAGGGCTTCGAGATGTCCACCCGCGACGTGCTGGTGGCACTGCAGCAGGACGGCGGCCAGGTGGCACTGGAGCTGCGCATGGCCTGCGCCGTGCCGCCCGGCTTTGAAGAGCATGCACAGCACATGGCCTTCATCATGGTGGACCATGTGCTGGGCGAATACGACTTTGCCGTGAAGGTGGGCGCAGTGGACTTTGTGGACGAGGGCCACCACGATCGCGATGCCACCTGGACCGCACTGGCCGACCTGCAACCCGCGTTCGACGCCTTCTGGCTGAACGCACTGGGGCGTACCGGCCTGTTCCCCGAAGGCGACGGCGCCTGGGATGGCCTGGAGCTGCAGTTCGACTGTGCCGTGGATGACGAGGGCAACGCGGTGGGGGACGACGCCGACAGCCACGCAGCCTCCAGCCGAGAGGGCGACCGGGACAGCGACGAGGAGGGCGACGCAGAGACGGGTGCCGTGATGATCAACACCAGCGCCAACGCGGTGGCGATGCGCGCCGACCTCACCTGCGCACTGACCCTCGACCTCGCGATACCGGATGCCAAGGCGCTGGCAGCGGCCCAGGCGCTGCACGAGCAGGCTGCCACGCTGCTGCAGGTGCCGCAGCTGGGCATTCTGGTGCTGACCATGGTGCGGGCGGGCCGCCGACAGGCGCTCTACTACGTGGCGGACGAAAAGCTGGCGCGGCAGTCGCTGGCGCCGCTGCTGCTGCGCCAGGAGGCGGCATCGCTGGAAGTGAGGTCTCGCTTCGACCCGGCATGGTCCGGTTACTTTGAGTACGCCGCCTACCTGATGTGAGCAGGTGCCTGCAACCGACATTCAAGGCATAGCGATGATCGAAACACTGGCCCAGTTGCGCGCCCTGTATGCGGCACCCGCCGAGCGCGCTCAGAAAAAGCAGCAACCGCAGCTGGACGCGCATTGCCAGCGCTTCATTGCCCTGTCGCCCTTTTGCGTGCTGGCCAGCGCCGGTGCCGCCCAGGGCGCGCTGCTGGACGCATCCCCTCGCGGTGGCGTGCCCGGCTTCGCGCGCACACCAGACGCACACACCGTGCTGCTGCCCGACGCCGGGGGTAACAACCGGCTCGATACGCTTACCAACCTGCTGGCCGATCCGCGCATCGGCATGCTGTTCATCATTCCCGGCGTGGACGAAACGCTGCGCGTGAACGGCACCGCCCGGCTGCGCGATGAAGCGGCGTTGACCGACCTGTTTGCCGCCACCGGCCAGCGTCCCCGCCTGGTGATCGAGGTGCGCGTGGCCGAGGCGTACCTGCACTGTTCCAAGGCATTCATGCGGTCGCGGCTGTGGCAACCCGGCGCGCAGCAAGACCGCGCGGTGCTGCCCAGCATGAACCAGATGATCCACGACCAGATGGGACTGGCCACTCCGCCCGAGACCGCGGCCGCCATGGCCGAGCGCTACCGGGCCCAGCTGGCGCTGGAACAACAGCCCGGGACGCCACCATGATGGGCTCGTTACAACCTTATTGCTATACAAATAATAGCAATAGGGGCAATTGATACCTGGACCTGAGGCTGATTTCATGCCAAAAAGACTGTCTGTGCTCATCATCGGTGCTTCGCGCGGCATCGGGCTGGAGCTGGCCCGCCAGACGCTGGCCGACGGCCACCGCGTGATTGCCACCGTGCGCCACGATGCCGCGCGCCAAGCACTGCAGGCGCTGGGCGCTGAAGTGCTCACGCTTGACGTGGCCAATCCCGCCAGCATCAGCGGTCTGGCCTGGCAGCTCGATGGTGAAAAGATCGACCAGGCCTGGTATGTGGCGGGCGTCATCCGCCGGCCTGATGCGCTCACGCCGCCCACGCAGCACGACTTCGACGCCGTCATGCACACCAACGTGCTGGGCGCCATGCAGGCCCTGCCGCAGGTGGCACCCCTGGTGGCCGAGGCCGGTGGCGTATTTGCCTTTCTATCGTCATCCATGTCGCAGATCGGCAGCGTGCCGGGCAGCGACTCGTGGCTGTATCGCACCAGCAAGGCAGCCCTGAACATGGCGGTGGCAGCGGCCCAGCACAGCTACCCCGGGGCCACGCTCATCACCATCGACCCCGGCTGGGTGCAGACCGACATGGGCGGCGGCAGTGCGCCGCTGACCGTGCAGGACAGCGTGCTCGGCCTGCGCAGTACCGTGGCTGGTGTCACCGCCGCCGACAAGGGTCGCCTGCTGCACCACTACGGCCGCCGCGCATCCCATTGGTAGCCCGCTTTTTTTCGAACAACGACTCTGGAGACACCCCCATGCTGCTCACCCAAGACCAGGAAATGATCCGCGACGCCGTGCGCGATTTTGCCCAGACCGAGCTGTGGCCCCACGCCGCCCGCTGGGACAAGGAGCACCACTTCCCGAAAGACGCCCACCAGGGACTGGCGGCGCTGGGCGCCTACGGCATCTGCGTGCCGGAAGAGTTTGGTGGCGCGAATCTTGACTATGTGACCCTGGCACTGGTGCTGGAAGAGATTGCAGCCGGGGACGGCGGCACCAGCACCGCCATCAGCGTGACCAATTGCCCCGTCAACGCCATCCTGCTTCGCTACGGCAACGCACAGCAAAAGCGCGACTGGCTCACCCCCCTGGCGCGTGGCGAGATGCTGGGCGCCTTCTGCCTGACCGAGCCGCATGTCGGCTCCGATGCGTCGGCACTGCGCACCACCGCCGTGAAGCAGGGCGATGAATACGTCATCAACGGCGTCAAGCAGTTCATCACCAGCGGCAAGAACGGCCAGGTCGCCATCGTCATTGCAGTGACCGACAAGGGTGCGGGCAAGAAGGGCATGAGCGCCTTCCTCGTGCCCACCAGCAGCGCCGGCTACACGGTGGCGCGTCTGGAAGACAAGCTGGGCCAGCACAGCAGCGACACGGCGCAGATCAACTTCGACAACTGCCGCATCCCCGCCGAAAACCTGATCGGCGCGGAAGGAGAGGGCTACAAGATTGCCCTGGGCGCACTCGAAGGCGGGCGCATCGGCATCGCCGCACAAAGCCTGGGCATGGCGCGCAGCGCCTTTGACGTGGCCCTGGCGTACTCCAAAGACCGCCAGAGTTTCGGCACCGCCATCTTCAACCACCAGGCCGTGGGTTTCAGGCTGGCCGACTGCGCCACGCAGCTTGAAGCCGCGCGCCAGCTCATCTGGCACGCCGCCGCGCTGCGCGACGCCGGCCGCCCGTGCCTGAAGGAAGCCGCCATGGCCAAGCTCTTTGCCAGCGAGATCGCCGAGCAGGTGTGCAGCGCCGCCATCCAGACGCTGGGCGGCTACGGCGTGGTGAGCGACTTCCCGGTGGAGCGCATCTACCGCGACGTGCGCGTGTGCCAGATTTATGAAGGCACCAGCGACGTGCAGAAGATCATCATCCAGCGCGCGCTGGCCTGATGCGCGGCAGTTCTTGATCTGCCTCAAGCCCGGCCCAATCGGGTGTACAGAGCCTCTTTTGCACAAGGAGGGCGGGTGACAGAATCGTGACATGAGCGCACGAGACACCGCCCCCACCACCCCGACCGCCACCCCCAACGCTGCGCCACCCGCAGCGTCCACCCCTGTGCGGCCCGCCACGGCAGCCGCCCGCCGCCAGCGCGGCACCACCCAGCGCGTGCGCCGCGTGGACCAGGGCGACACGCTGCCGTCGCTGGCCGCTGCAGCCCTTCCTCGCCATGCCCGGCGCGTCGCCACCGACGCGGCCCAGGGGCGCCAGCTGGCCGCGGTGCAAGACGTGCTGGTACGCGACGGCCTGTCGGATGCAGACCGCGCGTCGGCGCTGCGTGCGCTGATCGAGGGCGCATCGGAAGACGACCGCGCCATGCTGCGCGAAGCCTTGCTGGGCGATGGAACGGATGGCGTGGCGCCTGCGCTGGATGGCAAGCCGGACGACGAGCTGGCCGCTGGCTGGCGCGATGGCGGCTATCCGTACAGGCATCTCATGCGCCGCGCGTCCTACGAAGCGCAGAAGTACCAGCTGCAGATGGAGCTGCTCAAGCTGCAGGCCTGGGTCAAGGAGACGGGCCAGCGTGTGGTGATCCTGTTCGAGGGCCGCGACGCAGCTGGCAAGGGCGGCACCATCAAGCGCTTCATGGAGCACCTGAACCCGCGCGGCGCGCGCGTGGTGGCGCTGGAAAAACCCAGCGACGTGGAACGCGGGCAGTGGTACTTCCAGCGCTACATCCAGCACCTGCCCACCGCGGGCGAGATCGTCATGTTTGACCGCAGCTGGTACAACCGCGCTGGCGTGGAACGCGTGATGGGCTTTTGCTCCGACGCCGAATACCACGAGTTCATGCGCCAGGTGCCCGAGTTCGAGCGCCACCTGGTGCGCAGCGGCGTGTACGTGGTCAAGTTCTGGTTCTCGGTCAGCCAGGCCGAGCAGCGCCGCCGCTTCAAGGAGCGACAGGTTCACCCGCTCAAGCAGTGGAAGCTCAGCCCGGTAGACCTGGCCTCGCTCGACAAGTGGGACGACTACACCCGCGCCAAGGAAGCCATGTTCTTTGAAACCGACACGGCCGACGCACCCTGGACGGTGATCAAGAGCGACTGCAAGAAGCGCGCGCGCCTGAGCGCAATGCGCTACGTGCTGCACAAGCTGCCCTATGCCAACAAGTCGCTCAAGACCATCGGCAAACTGGACCCGCTGATCGTGGGCCGTGCCCATGTGGTGTACGAGCGCGGTGAGAAGCACGGCGCCATCCTGTAGCGCCGTTCCCTGCTCCAGC
>LNEG01000135.1 GCA_001464865.1 Burkholderiales bacterium Ga0074133 | reverse complement strand
TTCAACACTCGTGGCTACCGAGGCATGTCATGTCAGCGCTAAAAGCGATTTTTATCGCTTTTCAGCCAGCGACTGAGCAGGTCCTGCAAGGTATACGGATCTACTGGCTTGTGCAGGACGAGGTAGCCTTCGTCCTGTGCCTCGCGCAGGGACGGTTTGTCCATTTCGCCGCTGACCATGGCGCCGCGCGCTCCGGGGCAGCGTTCCAACAGGGCCCGCAGCACGGCGAAACCGCTCTCGCCCTGACCGAGGTGCTCATCGCAAAAGACCACATCCGGCATAAACCCGGCGGCCAGCTGTCCACATGCCTGCTGCAGGCTGGTGGCGGTGCGCACATCCAGTCCCCAGCCGTCCAGCAGTGCCGTCCAGGCCTGCAGGACCTGGGGCTCATCGTCGACCACGAGGCACTGCCCGAACAAGCCTGGTGATGGCCTGCCGGCCCCATTCGGGACGGCCGGTATCGCAAGGGGATGGTTCTCCCCAGGCGGAGCCGATGGCAGGGCAATCCAGAAGCACGAGCCACGGCCAGCGCGCGAGCGTATGCCCTGCCGCGCGCCCATCAGCGCCACACAACGCGCCACTACCGCCAGGCCGAGGCCGTGGCCGCCGGGCACATTGGTGTGGGCTGCCTCGCCGCGGTAGAAGGCATTGAAGATGCGTGTCTGCTCCTGCTCGCCCACCCCTGTGCCCGTGTCCCATACTCCCAGGCACCATTGACCGCCCCGCCGGCGTGCAGCCACCAGCACGCCGCCCTGGGTCGTGTACCGCAGCGCGTTGTGCACCAGGTTGAACAGCGCCTGCCGCACCAGGGCAGGGTCCGCCCAGAGCAGGGCATCTGGCGGCGCCGGGCGCAAGCGCAGCGCCAGCCCGCGCGCCCGCGCGTCCTCGCCGAACTGCAGGCCCACCTCGTCCAGCAGCTGTGCGACGGAAACCGGTGAGGGGCGCGCCTGCATGGTCCCCGACTCGATGCGGGAGAGGTCCAGCAGCGTGTTGAACATGTGGTTCACAGAGCGCATGCTCTGGCGCCACTGCTGCAGCAGCGTGGCCAGCCGGGCATCGTGCTGGCCGTGCAGCGCAATGGCTTCGGCCAGCAAGGCCATGGCATGCACGGGCTGGCGCAGGTCGTGTGCGGCTGCGCCCAGGAAATGGTTTTTTTCGGCCAGTGCGTCCAGTGCTGCACTGCTGGCCACCCGGTAACGGTCGGCCAGGTCGCGGCTGCGCTCCTCGAGCACGACCTGGCGCACAAAAAAGCGCTGCACGCTCAGCGAGCTCTGGTAGATCACGATGTTCATCACGACCGCCATGGGGAGGGCAAAGTACCAGTGATCCGGGAACGCCCAGGGCATCAGCGCCAGTCCGCTGGCCATGCCCAGGTACTGGGCGCGGTACATCGGGAGGTTGGCGGTCATCTGCACCGCGTTGATGGCTGCGATCCCCATCAGCGTGACGTGCAGCAGCAGCATGAAGTCGTACGTTGCGCCGTCGATCGTGAGCGCCACCGTCGAGGCCAGGGCAAGCCCGTGGCACAGCGCAACCTTTTGCAGCCGCCGCTGCCAGGTAGCCAGCACGTCGGCCGCCGTGCGTTCCGCCTGGTCCTGCAGGTAGCGCCGGTGCAGGCGCCTCACGCCCCAGAGGGCAGGCAGGTACAGCGCGCTCCATGCCAGAAGCCCCGCGGGGTTGCCCCCCTGCCAGGCAAACAGCAACGCGAACAGCAGCCCGATGAAGGGCATGGCGAGCACACCCACCCGCAGGCGGGTGAAGGATGCGGTGAGCAGCCGCACGCGCCCTTCGTCGCTGGGGGCGTCGTTCTCGGGCGGGTCTGCCGATATGTGGGGGGCAGGCGTTTTCATGCCAGCCCATTCTGCGCACACGCCGGGGAGCCACCTGCCCGCCAGATGGACCTGGAGGCTGGGTGACCGGCGCTCAAGGGCTGCTTTCAGGCTGGCGCAGCAGCCACTGCTCCAGCAAGGCATGCAGCGCGGCCACATCCACGGGTTTTGCCAGCACCAGATAGCCTTGCGCCTGCGCCGCCGCCAGCTCTGGTGCGTCCAGTTCGCCGCTCACCATTGCACCGCGCGCCCGCGGGCAGCGCGCCAGCAAGGCGCGCAGCACATCAAACCCGCTGTCGCCGCTGCGAAGGCGCTGGTCGCAGAAGATCGCGTCGGGTTCAAAGCCTGCATCCAGGGCTGTCAGGGCTGCTGCCGCTTCGCTTGCCGTTCGGATCTCCAGGCCCCAGCTGGCCATCATCGACGACCAGGCGCGCAGCACATGGGGGTCGTCGTCCACCACCAGGCACCGTCCGGCCATCCTGCTGAACGGGGTGGTCTCGGGCGTCGCGTCTCCATCGTCCGGTGGCACGTCTGGCGCTGCTGGGAGCCGCAGCCAGAAGCACGACCCGCGCCCGGGGCGCGAGCGCATACCGTGCGCCGCACCCATCAGCTCGGCACAGCGGGCTACCACGGCCAGCCCGAGTCCGTGACCGGCATGGTGCAGGGGCGCCGTATGCGCAGGGCGGTAAAAAGGCTCGTAGATGCGGGCGTGGTCTTCCGGGGCCACACCCAGGCCGGTGTCCCACACTTCAACGCACCAGTCGGAGCCGCGCTTGCGCACTGCCAGCAGCAACCCGCCGCGCCCGGTGTAGCGCAGCGCGTTGTGCACCAGGTTCACCAGCGACTGGCGCAGCAGCACAGGATCGGCCAGCACCGTGGCGCCCCCTGCCGGCACGCGCAACCTGAGCGCCAGGCCCAGGCCTGCGGCCTCCTCGCGGAACAGCTGCGCCATGTCGCCCAGCAACGGGGCCAGCGCGACAGGTACCCGGCGTTCGGGCAACGCCCGGTTCTCGATGCGCGAAAGGTCCAGCAGCGCATTGAACATGAGGTGCACCGACTGCACGCTGCGGCGCAGGTCCTCCAGCGCGGGCGTGAGCGCCGGGTCCTGGTTGCGCTGGCGGATGGCCTCGATCTGAAATCCCATGGCGTGTACCGGCTGGCGCAGGTCGTGGCTGGCGGTGCGCAAGAACAGGTTCTTGTCCACCAGCGCCGCCTCGGCCTTTTCATGCGCCAGGCGCGCCTCCCGTGCCAGGTGCAGGCCTTCTTCTTCCAGCCGCACCTGCTGCACAAAAAAGTTGTTTGCCACCACCGCATGTCGGTACAGGGCAATCAGCAGCAGCAGAGATACGGGAATGATGAACCGCCAGGGCGATGCATCGCCGCCCCCCGCATCGCCCGGGCCATGCATGAGTGACGGCCACTGCATCAGTACCACCGGCAACACCACGGTGGCCACCCCCCAGCCCAGTCCGTACATGCGCAGAAACATGCCGACCGAAGGCAGCTGGAACGTGGCGTTGCCCACAATCACCACTGCCAGCGTCACATGCAGCAGCAGGATGAAGTCGTAGTGCGCACGGCCCGGCGTGGCCACCACGATGGCCCCCAGCGCCGCCAGCCCCAGCGCATGGATGAGACTGGTGGCCCGCACGCGGGGCCGCCATTGGGCCAGCCAAAGTGCGTCGTCCTGCGCCTGGGGCGACCGCCTGCTGTGGCGCAGCCGGCGTGCCTGGTGCCACACGGCCAGCGCGGCCACCGTGTACAGCGCCGTCCACAGGCCCAACCCAAGCGGGTCGCGCCCCAGGCCCTGGAACCACATGGTGAGCGGCGCCCCCAGCAGCGGCATGGCGCAAATGCTGAGCACCAGTCGCTGGTGCGTGAGCTCCAGCATGCGCACATGGCCGCGCTCGCCCAGCTCGCCGCTGTCCAGCGGGCGCGGAAACCAGCGGCGCCAGAACGATGTGTCCATCACCGCATGCCCCTTGCAGGGCCATGGGCCGCCTCATGCGTTGGCGCTGCTGCCCGTGCCAGCTGCGCCGCGCCCTGCTGTCCACCCGCTGCGCGGTGCCAGCCTGCCCGAGGGAGGAATGCGCGCCAAAAGGAGGAGTGCGCGGGCATCTCAGTCTGCCGGAGCCGCTGGCAGCACCAGCCGGCGCCCGCGCAGCTGCGTGATGGCTTCCACGCGCGTGCGGGCGCCCAGGCGCTGCAGGATGGCGCTCATGTGTTCCTTGACGGTGCTTTCCGACAGGTCGAACTGCAATGCAATCCGCTTGTTGGGCAGGCCTTGCAGCACCAGCGCCAGCACCTCGCCCTGCCGCACCGACAGGCCCAGTTCTGCGGGCGTCACGGGCATGTCGCGGCTGCGCGCAGGTTGCCCGTGTTGGGCGGGCGGCGGCATGAACCACGCCAGGCCGCCCAGCAGGGCTTCCACCGCCTGTGCAAAAACCTCCGGCGGCGCCTGCTTGTGGATGAAACCGTGTGCCCCCGCCTGCCGCACCCGGTCTGCCACGGCGGGGTCGTCATCCCCGCTGATCACGGCCAGCGCCGTGCCGGGGCACATGGTGCGCACCTGTGCCACCAGCTCCAGGCTGGCCCCGTCGGCAAGCCAGAAATCGATGAGCGCAATCGCGGGCGCCCCCCGCTCTGCCACCAGCGGGGCGAATTCGGCAGCGCGGCTGGCTACCACGACCTCCAGGCCGGGGAAACGCGCGCGCAGGAACTCGGCAGCGCCGCGCGCCACCAGGGGGTGGTCGTCAAGGATGAGTGCGTACGAAGACATGGCAGTACCGGTGGCGGGACGGTGCGGCCCGGGTGGGCCCTGCAAGAGCCTGTTCAAAGTCTTTCTGGCGTCACACCAGGGAATGGCCGGGATGGGGTGCCACGCTGTCGACCGCCCGGCAAGTCACTTGCCCGAAGCATCCACCCATCCCGATTGCATTCCGGTGCGATCTCTGAAAAGACTTTGAACAGGCTCTAAGGCAGGACAAATTTTGCCAAGTGTGCCCCACGGTGGGTGGCGCGCAAACCCTACCCCGGTAGGGTTACGCGCCGCATCATGCACTGCACAGAATCCGCCCTTCTTCACGACACGGAGGTTTCTGTTCATGACCAATCCAAGTACGCCTGGCCGCGCGCGCTACGCCCGGCCCGCTTTCCGATGGGCGCCGGTGGCTGTGGCCGCCGTCTTGCTGGCGGGCTGCGGTGGAGGCGATGGCGACGGCAACGGCACCACGCCGCCACCCTCGGTCGGGGCTTTCACCATCGGCGGCACGGTGGCCGGCCTGGGCAGTGGCAAGACGCTGACGCTGCAGAACAATGCCGGCGATGACCTGGCAGTGACAGCCAACGGAACGTTCGTCTTCGTCACCCGGCTCGACAGCGGCGTGGCGTATGCCGTCACGGTCAAGACGCAGCCGGCTGGCCAGCGCTGCGCCGTGACGCAAGGCAGCGGCAGGGCCACGGCCAACGTGGTGGACGTGCAGGTGCGCTGCGAAAACCTGCCCGCCGCCACGTACACCATCGGCGGCTCGGTAGCCGGCCTTGCCGGTGGCTCGGTAGTGCTGCAAAACAATGGCGGAGACGACCTCGCGCTCGCCAGCAATGGCGGTTTCACCTTTGCCACGCCGTTGGCCGGTGGCGCTGCCTATGCCGTCAGCGTGCGTACGCAGCCTGCCGGGCAGGCCTGTACGGTGCGCAATGGCACGGGCACGGTGTCGGCCGCGAACGTCGGTTCGGTCGAGGTGAGCTGCGGCACGGTGGTGACGCTCCCCGTCGGTGACTGGAAGCAGGAGTTCTGCAGCCAGGTACGTCCGGGGCAGTGGGGGCGCTCGCTGTGGCGCATCACGCGCCAGAGCGATACCCGTGTGACCGCACAGATCGGCGCAGCCATCTACAGCGACGCCAGCTGCTCGGGCGCAGGTGTGGTGGCAGGGCCGCTGAGCGATGTGGGTACGGTGGTGTTTGATCGCAACGCCAGCACGGCCACACTCACCGCCTTCTGGGGGTTGTGGACGCAGCCATCGGGGCTGTCCTCGCGCGCGGTATGGGCACGCACGGGCTCACGCCTTTGCATCCTGAGCGACCAGACCCCCACGGTATTCCCGACCGCGGCCAGCGTGGAGAGCTATACCAACACCATCATCCCCACCAGGATCTGCTACACGCAGAACTGACAGCAGGGGGGCGCCTGGCGGCAGGTGCCCCCCTCGCTGATTCGCCCGGCCAGGGTGGGTACCGCTGGGCACCGCGGCATGGATCAAGCATTGCAGCTGTGCCCGGTGGCCTCACCCCCATGAAACATGGTGTGAACAGCCCCTTGTGTGCCTGCGTCAGGCCAGCGGTGGTGACGGCGGCGCCGTTGTCGGGCCTGCTACCCGCAGCACCACCGTGCCCACCTTGCGCCGGCTTTCCACGCGGGCGTGGGCCAGGCGGAAATCAGCCCATGGGTACACACTGTCGATGACGGGTATGAATGCACCGCGGGCCGCCAGTGCCGCCAGCGTGGCCACATCGGCGGCGCTTTCTTGCGCCGGCCCGGCCATCACGCGCAGCCCGCGCGTGCGGCCCAGCAAAGGGGCGCGCAGCAGGTCGGGCAGGCCGGCGGCCAGCAGCAGCAGGCGCCCGCCCGGGGTCAGCACGCCCAAGGTTTCTTCCGGCGAGAAGGTGCCCACGCAGTCCACCACCACGTCGTAGCGCTCGCCCTGCGCCGTGAAGTCATGCCGCGCCGGGTCGATGGTGTGCTGGGCACCGAGCCGGTGCATCAGCGGCGCACGGGCGGTGTTGCACACAGCCGTCACGCGGGCCCCCTGGCTGCGTGCCAGCTGCACCGCAGCGCTGCCCACCGTGCCGCTGGCGCCGATCACCAGCACATGCTCTCCCGCACTCAGACTGGCACGGCGGTAGTAGTGCAGCATGGTGCTGCCGCCAAAGCACATCGCGGCCGCCTGCTCGCAACCGAGCTGGGGCGGTGTGGCCGCCACGGGCCCGTGTTCGTCCATGCACAGGTATTCGGCATGGCAGCCCATGCGTGACCCTGTGAAGCCGAACACGCGGTCGCCGGGCCTGAAGCGGCATGCCAGCACGCCCGTGTCTTCCACCACCCCGGCAAATTCAGTGCCCAGCACCGGCTGCCGCGGACGGCGCAGGCCCAGCGCAAGGCGGCCCAGCGGGCCAAAGCCAGGCGGCAGATGCAGCGCACGCACACGCCAGTCGCCGCTGTTGACCGTGGTGGCCACCACGCGTACCAACAGTTCGTGGCTGCCGGGCCGGGGCATCGGGCGTTCGGCCCATTGCAGGACGTCGGGCGTGCCGTAACGCGTGCATTCGATCACCTTCACGGTGGTGCGGCGCTGCGAAGCGGGAAGCGCCCAGCCGGTCATTGCGCCAGCGCGTCAGCGGTAGCGGCATCCAGCCGCCCGCTCTGCGGCAGGCCCTTGTCCTTCTGGAAGGCGCGCAGCGCGGCGGCCGTGCGCTGGCCCATGGCACCGTCGGGCGTGCCGGTGTTGTAGCCCAGCGCGTTCAGCCGGGCCTGCGCGTCGCGCAGCGGCATGGTCACGCCCTGCTGCCCGCCGGCAGCGGCACGCGGCGCGGATGTCTGGGCCGGTGGCGCGGCTCCGTCCACTCCCAGCCGGCCGCCGCCGCCCAGGCCCTGGCCCCGCACGCTCTGTGCCTTGTAGTTGCGCAGCGACACGACCATCTGGTTGAACGCGTCCATGAAGGCGGCTGCTATGACCTTGCCTTCGGCCGTGTTGGAGTACCCACCCATGCGCGCGCCGCCCGAGCCACCCATCAGCTGGCCCATGGCGCCAAAGTCGGTCTTGGAGGCACTGCCTTCCGATGCCGCCACCTGCACTCCCGAGCGGTTGTCGATGAGCGTCAGCAGCGCGCTGGCCTCCTTGGTGTTCAGGCTGCCGCCAATCGCGGCCAGCAGGCCCCCGGCGCGCCCGCCCACCAGCCCACCCAGGGATGCCGATGCACCACCAGCGTTGTTGTTCTGGAAGACGATCTCGGGCGACAGGCCGTAGTCGGATGCCACCACCTGTCCCTGGCCAAACTGGCTGCCCTGGCGCATCTCGCCCGACTGCATCAGGGCGCGCTCGCGCGTCATGGCGTTCATGCCCGCTGCGCCACGCTCCACCACCACAAAGCAGTTCGATTGCTGCACCAGCAGGCGCAGCAGGTTGGCGGTGGGCGGCAGGCGGTACTGGTCACGCAGGATGGTGTACCAGCCGGCCTGCTGGTTCTCGATGAGGGATACGGTGCCCAGCGGGCTTTCGCAGCGCTCCAGCGCATCGCTGGCATTGGCGTTGGCGGCGCCGGCCGCACTGCCCGTGGCCACGGTCTTCGCCTCGGCGCTGCCCATGCGCATGTTGGTGGTTTCGCAGCCGCTGAGCAGCAGCGCAGCGGCCACGGCAGTGCCCACCGCGCACAGGCGCAGCGGGGCAAAAGAACGGGGTGAAGACGCAGCGGATACAGCGGGCTGCGGGCCCGCGGGAAAGGTGGTGGTCATGGTGGCGGGATGGGCTGCAAGCACAGCGAAAGGAAGGAACACAAAGTCCTGATCTTTCGCCGTGCCACCCGCACCCGGCAACCCGACTGAAGTAGGGTGCCTGCTGCCGCCCACCCGGCCCGTGGCCCGCCACCGCGCCTGGCGGCGGCATCAGCTGCTGCTGGACAACGCCGCGCCTTGCAGTTGCGCCAGCGTGACGAACTCCAGCGCCCGCGCATGCGTGCATTCCAGGATCACGGGCGGCGCCACACCGGCCTCGTAGGCCTCCTTCCAGCGCAGGGCGCACAGGCACCAGCGGTTGCTGGGCTTGAGCCCTGCAAACCGGTACTCGGGCCGGGGCGTGACCAGGTCGTTTCCGCGCGAGAGCGAGAAGTCCAGGAACTCCTGCGTCATGCGCGCGCAGATGACGTGCGTGCCGTGGTCATGCTCGTCGGTGTTGCAGCAGCCGTCGCGGTAAAAGCCGGTCAGCGGGTCGTAGGAGCAGGGCATCAGCATGGTGCCCAGAACATTGAGTGCAGTCATGTCAGGTCGCGGGTGTGGTGGGGGAGTGAAGTCAAGGATTCTTGCGGCGGCACACGACGGGTCAGCCATCCGCCCCACGGCGGCGCAGCACCACCGTGATCTGTCCGTTGGTTTCGATGGTGGCGCGTTCCACCTCGTGCGCATGCAGGCAGCCGCCCGCGCGCAGTGCCGCCTCCACGTCTTCGCGGGTCAGCAGTTCCCTGCGCATCACCGCATGGTTCAGTTCGCCCTGGTGGATCAGCACCTGGGCCTTGCCGTCCACCCAGCGCCCGATGCGCGGAAAATGGAACGCCAGCCGCGCCAGCGCCACATGCAGCAGCATCAGCGTGCTGGCCGATACCAGTCCGCCCACCAGCGAGTTGTCGCCAGCGTTCATCGAATTCTGTACCGCGTTCGACAGGATCAGCAGCAGGATCACGTCAAACGGCTCGTACTGCACCGTCTGCCGCTTGCCCGATAGCCGCATGAACACCAGCAAAAACAGGTACACCACCACGCCGCGCACCACAAACTCCCACCACGGCACAGTCATTTGCCACATTGCAAGGCTCCTTGTTGGATGCTGGGGTTGGCCCAGTCTACGGCCCGCGGCCTGACCCTGACGCGCTGAGCGAAAATCCGGGGGTTTTTCCTGCCCTGTCCCGGCACAGTGCACCCTCAGTGCAGGGGCCGCCCAGCGGGCATCCTCTGCTGCCTTCACCGAAAGTACCGCGCCATGCAACGCCGCCAATTCCACCAAACCAGCCTCGCGGGGGCGCTGCTGTGCGCTACCGCCCAGCATGCCTGGGCCCTGTCGCTGGGCGATCTCACCAATGCCGATGCCGCCAGCGGCGTGAAGGCGGCGCTGGGGCAGGGCGCGCAGGCGGCGGTGGCGCTGCTGGGCCGCACCGACGGTTTTCTTGGCAATCCCCAGGTGCGCATCGGCCTGCCCGGCTACCTCCAGGATGCCGCCAAGGTGCTGAAATCGATGGGGCAGGGGCGGCGGGTGGATGAGCTCGTCACCGCCATGAACCGCGCCGCCGAAGAAGCCGTGCCCATGGGCAAGGACCTGCTGGTCAAGGCCGTGCAGAACATGACCGTGACCGATGCCAAGAACATCCTCATGGGTGGCAGCACCTCGGTGACGGCGTTTTTTGCCGAAAAGACGCGGCTGCCGCTGGGCGAGCGCTTTTTGCCGGTGGTGAACCAGGCCACCGAGAAAGTGGGCCTCACGCAGAAGTACAACGCCGTGGCGGGCAAGGCCGCGGGCTTCGGCCTGCTCAAGCCCGAAGAGGCCAACCTGGCGCAGTACGTCACCGGCAAGACGCTCGACGGCCTGTACTTCATGATCGGCGAGGAAGAGCGCCGCATCCGCCAGGACCCGGCAGGCGCCGGCAGCGCCATCGCGCGCAAGGTGTTTGGCGCGCTGCGCTGAGATTGCGCGCTGCCTGTCCCTGCATCCTTCCCTGCACAGCCCGCCCATCCCACATGCGATCCAGCCTCGTCAACGCCACTGCTGCACCACCCTGCCCCTGCGGGCGCCTGCACGGCAGTGGCAGCCGTGCCCGGCCACTGGCCTTTGCCGACTGCTGCGGCCGCTATGTCGACCATGCCGCGGCGGCGGGCGCGCCTGCAGAGCCTGCATCGCCTGCGGAGCTTGCATTGCCTTCGGCGGGCGCACCCGACGCCGAGAGCCTGATGCGATCGCGCTACACCGCCTTTGTGCTGCAGCGTGCCGACTACCTGCAGGCCACCTGGCACGCCAGCACCCGCCCGGCCCACCTCGACTTCGACCCCGCTGCGCAGTGGCTGGGCCTGGCCGTGCGCGACCACCGCAGCACCGGCGAAGACCGCGCCGAGGTCGAGTTTGTGGCGCGCTACCGCGTGGGTGGCCGCGCCGTGCGTCTGCACGAACGCAGCCGGTTCGTGCGCGAAGCGGGCCGCTGGTTTTATGTGGACGGCGACCAGACACCCTGACCGTCCGCGCCCGGCCCATGAGCGCATGCCCTGAGGCCGTCTGGAGCCGGTTTTTGAATCAAATGTGCCTGGGGTCCAGTTACTTATTGCCTGTAATGCTATGAAATTTGAAGCAATCCTGTTTGACTGCGATGGCGTGCTGGTGGACAGCGAACCCATCACCAACGGCGTGCTGTGCACCATGCTCAACGAAGCCGGCTGGCCCATCAGCCCCGCGCAGTGCATGGAGGTCTTCATCGGCAAGACGGTGCGCAGCGAGGCCGCGCGTATCGAAGCCCACACCGGCCGCCCGCTGACCGATGCCTGGATGGCCGAGTTCTACGCCCGCCGCAACACCCGCCTGGCCGACGAGCTGACCGCCATCGCCCACATCCACCCCGCCATCGAGCGCGTGCATGCGCACCACGGCGGGCGCATTGCCTGCGCGTCGGGGGCCGACCGCCACAAGGTCGAGCTGCAGCTGGCCAAGGTGGGGCTGGCACCGTACTTTGAAGGGCGCATCTTCAGTGGCCACGAGATGCCCGCCACCAAGCCCGCGCCCGATGTGTACCTGGCTGCCGCTGCCGCCCTGCAGGCCGACCCTGCCCGCTGCGCCGTGGTGGAAGACACGGTGACCGGCGTGATGGCCGGAGTAGCCGCGGGTGCCACGGTGTATGCCTACGCGCCGCTGGGCCATGGCGAACCGCTGGTGGCAGCGGGCGCTGCCCACGTGTTTGCCAGCATGGCCGACCTGCCCGCCCTGCTGGGCTGCTGAACGGGAGCCCCGACGATGCACAGCGCACGGAAGAACCGGTTTTCGAGGAGTCTGTCCGCGCTTGTGCTCGTGCTGGCGGCGGCGGTGCTGGCGGGGTGCGCGTCCGTCAAGCCCTGGATCAATGAGCCCCTTCCGCCCGAAGACCAGAACCGGCCCGTGCGCAAGACCGAGCGCGACCCGAGCATTCTGGTGGCCATCACGCTGTCGGGCGGCGGTGCGCGGGCTGCAGCCTTCGGCTTTGGCGTGCTGACCGCCATGCAGGCAACCCGCTACCAATGGAACGGCGAAGAGACCACGCTGCTGGACGCGACCGATGTGGTCAGTGGCGTATCGGGCGGGAGCATCGTCGCGGCCTACCTGGCGGCGCACGGCATCGAAGGCCTGCCCCGCTTCGAGCAGGAGTTTCTGCGCGACAACTTCCAGAACAGCCTGATCACCCAGGCCCTGCGTCCCGGCAACCTGCTGGACCTGACCTCGCCGTGGCTGGGCCGCTCGCACCTGCTGGCACGCAGGCTGGACGAGCTATACAAGGGCATGACCTTTGGCGACGTGGCACGGCGCCCGCGCCACCCGCAGCTTTTCATCACCGCCACCGACATGTCGCTGGGCGCGGGCTTCGAGTTCACCTGGGAGCAGTTTTCGCTGATCTGCTCGGACCTGCGCTCGGTGCCGCTGTCGTTTGCGGTGGCTTCCTCATCGGCCGTGCCGCTGCTGCTCAGCCCCATGACGCTGCGCAACTACGCCGACCGCTGCCCTGCGCGCAGCCCCGCAGCCCTTGCTGATGCCGCAGGCGCCGCCACCGACTACCGGGCCCGCCTGTACCGCGCGCATGAACTGAGCTACACCGACGCCCGCAGAAAGCCCTACATCCACCTGGTGGACGGAGGCCTGGCCGACAACCTGGGCGTGCAGCGCCTGCTGGACCGCGCCCTGGCCGGCGGCGGCTTGCGCCAGACCTTCAGCGAGGTCGGCATACCGCCCGCCACCATCCGCAAGCTGGTGCTGATCACCGTCAACGCCGAGCGCGACCCGTCGGAGAACATCGAGATGAGCGACCAAGTGCCCAACATGGCCCAGGTGGTGGATGCGCTGCTGTTTGGCACTGGCGCCCGCGCCACGCGCGAGACGCAGGAGTTCCTGCGCGACATCACACGGCAGTGGCGCGAATCCCTGGCCTCGGGCAACGTCAACGGCACCGACGCCTTTGCACCCGGCGCAGAGATCCACGTCATCCCCGTGAACCTGCGCGACGCGCCCGACGACGTGGCCCGACGCCGCCTGCTGCAGGTGCCCACGGCGTTCTCCATCACGCAGGACGAGGTCACCGACCTGATTGCTGCCGGCGGCAGCGTGCTGCGCAATGCGCCGGAGTTCCGGGTACTGGTGCAATCACTGCAGCACCCTATGCCGCCAGCGGGGCTGCAGGCCCGGGACTGACGGGGGATCGCGCGAAGCGGCGCGGTGTTCGCGTCGCGCGTGGAAACGTGCGCCCCGAACCTTAGGGGCGCGTCATCGGCAGAGCAGGCGTGAAAACGGCGCAGGCACAACGCGCCCCTGCCGCTCAGGGCCGCATATCGGGCGCCGGGGTGTCCGGCACGTCCTGCTCGTCTGCCGCCTGCAACTGCGCCGCCATCGCCCGCCGGTAGCCGGGCCGCTGCTGCAGCCGCTGCCAGTACGCCTGCGTGGCCGGGCCAAACTGCTCGTTCAGCTTCAGGTGCTGCGCCAGCAGCAGCGCATATCCCACCGCCACATCCGCCGCCGTGAAGCGGCCCGCGCACAGATATTCGCCCCGCTGCAGCGCCGTCTCTACCGCCCGCAGCCGCGCCAGAAACCAGCGGCTGTAGTCCTCCACCACCTGCGGCTGCTGCCGCTCTGCGGGTTCAAAGCGGCCGTAGCGCAGCACCAGCGTCTGCGGAAAAGTCAGCGTGGCATCGCTCATGTGCAGCCAGTTCAGGTATGCGCCATACGCCGGGTGCGTGGGCGCCACATCCAGCCCTGCGTCGGGGTGCGTGGCGGCCAGGTACTGGCACATCGCCGCCGATTCGGTCATGCGCACATCGCCCTGCACCAGCAGCGGCACCGTGCCCAGCGGGTTCTCGTCCAGAAACCACCGGGCCTTGGCGCGCGGCGGGAAGGGGAGCATGTGGAGGGTGTACGGGAGCTGCAGCTCTTCGAGCATCCACAGGGGGCGGAAGGAACGGGCGCTAATGCAGTGGTGGAGGTGGAGCATGGGGATTGCGTACGAGTTGGGTGGCGTGAGACCAGAAGTCACTAGGTGGTGTCGCGCCGTAACTTATCAGCAGCGCTTCTCGCATTCGCCAGTGGGGCGATAGCGTCGGATGCGATTGCGTGCTGGTCTTCCTTTGCGGAGCATGCAGCGATCTGTAGAAAAACACCCTGTTCGTAAAGAGTGCTACTGCATTGGATAGCTAGGTCAAGCAGCCTTTCGCTGGCCAGAGCTTCCGCAAATGGACGCTTTCGTTTCTCTCCGAACCAAGCAGGGTTGTTAGCGAACTTAGGCCCGCCAGCGGGCGGAGAAATCACCATCCCGTGCATGATCGTGTTTCGAAAGATCAGTAAATCGGTGGCTGCGCTCGCTAGTTCATCGCAGGCCTCGGTAAACACCGGACCAAAAGATGCCCCAGCCTTTCTAAAGCGAGAAATCAAATCGCTTGCTTGAAGACTGTCTGTTGATGGACGTTGCCCTACTTCTAGTCTTTCGCCCAGCAGAACTAAGGTTGCCAATTCCAGTTGGTTTTCGAACATTCCCCACGCGACTGCGAAGGCGCCAATTCTTTGAAGAATTGATGCAGTTAGGCCGAAATTCTCTTCATACAGGGCCATCAGGGCGCTCGGCTCTAAATTTCCCGTGGGTGTGTCTATCTTGGTCATGGTCTTAGATAAATTGATGCCCGTGCATTTTTCTTCTGCACCCTATAGCTGCACCACCCTCCGAAACTCCGCCGGCGACTGCCCCGTCCATCCCCGGAACGCCCGGATAAAACTCTTCTCGTTCTCAAACCCCGCCGCCTCGGCCACCTGCTTGATGGGCCGTTGCGTGCGGTGCAGCAGCTCCACCGCTCGGGTGCGGCGCACGTCATCCTTCAGCCCCTGCAGCGTGGCGCCTTCTTCCTTCAACTGCCGGTGCAGCGTGCGCGGCGACACATGCAGCAGCGCGGCCAGGGATTCGGCGCTGTGCTGGGGCAGGGCGTGGGCCGGTTGCCCGGGCAGGGGCGCAGCCAGCAGCTGGCGCACGCGCTGCACCAGCAGGCGGTCGCGGCGGTAGTGCAGCACCGTGAGGGGCAGGGCGTGTTGCAGCATCTGGCGCAGGGCCTGTTCGTCGCGGCGCAGGGGCAGGTGCAGGTAGCGGGCGTCGAAGTGGATGGCGGTGCGCGGCGCGTGGAAGGTGACGGGGCCACGGAACAGCACGGCGTAGGCATCGGCATGTGGCGGCGCATCAAATGCGAATTCGGCGGCGATGAGGGGAATGCGCGAGTCCACCATCCAGCAGGCCAGGCCGTGGGCATTGCGCAGCACCGACACCAGGCAGAACTCGCGCAGCACGCCCAGGTCGCGGGCCTCGGTGATGCGCAGGGTGGCGGTGTCCCCCTCGGTGGTCAGCTGCAGTGCAATGTCGTCCGTCAGCAGCCCATGGTGGCGGCACCAGCGGGCCAGGGCCACCTGCAGCGTGGGCGAGCTGATGCTGGCGCGCGCCAGCATGCCGTAGCTGCCCCAGGGCAGGCGGCGGCTAAACCAGCCCAGGGCTTCGTCGTCCAGCTCCTGCATGGCGGCGTCAGAGATCTGCTCCATTTGCCAGGCGGTGATGTGGGCGCTGTCGTCGTGCAGCAGCTGCGGCGCAATTTGTGCCTGGGCCAGGGCGCGTGCGGGGTTCATGCCGCGCCGTTCGTACGCCAGGGCAATGGCGCGCACGAAGGCGATAGGGGTCGCGGCGGGGCCGGTCGCGGGCGAGGCCGGCAGTGGGGTAGGCAGGACAGGCGTTTTCACGTCATGGAGTGTGCCAGCGGTGGCACGATTTGCAACCATTGTGTCCACCCGCCAGGCAAGCAGGCTTCTATGCTTGCGAATTGGCTGGCACGCGTGTACCTGCGCGGCAGGCCGGATGGACCGAGGAGACAACACCTGTGCAAAGTGCATCCACAACGAACCCCGCACTGCTGGAAGGCAGCCACGCCCGTGGCGCCACCGATGTGCCCCTGATCGAGCAGACCATCGGCGCATTCTTTGCCGACATGGTGGCCCGCCAGTCCGGGCGCGAGGCGCTGGTGAGCGTGCACCAGGGCCGCCGCTACACCTACGCCCAGTTGCAGACCGAAGCGCACCGCCTGGCCAGCGCACTGCTGGGCATGGGTCTGGTGCCCGGCGACCGGGTGGGCATCTGGTCGCACAACAACGCCGAATGGGTGCTGATGCAGCTGGCCACCGCGCAGGTGGGCCTGGTACTGGTCAACATCAACCCGGCCTACCGCACGTCGGAGGTGGAATACGCCCTGAACAAGGTGGGCTGCAAGCTGCTGGTGACCATGGCGCGCTTCAAGACCAGCGACTACCTGGGCATGCTGCGCGAGCTGGCGCCCGAGTGGGCGCACGGCACACCCGGCCAGCTGGAGTCGCAACAGCTGCCCCTGCTCCATACGGTGGTGTGGATCGACGAAGCCGGGCAGGGCGCCGACGAGCCGGGCCTGCTGCGCTTTAGCGACCTGATCGCACGCGGCAACGCTGCCGACCCGCGCCTGGCCCAGGTAGCGGCGGGGCTCCAAGCCACCGACCCCATCAACATCCAGTTCACCAGCGGTACCACGGGCTTTCCCAAGGGCGCCACGCTCACGCACCGCAACATCCTCAACAACGGGCTGTTCATCGGCGAGTGCATGAAACTCACGCCCGACGACCGCCTGTGCATCCCTGTGCCGCTGTACCACTGCTTTGGCATGGTGCTGGGCAACCTGGCCTGCCTCACGCACGGCGCCACCATCGTGTACCCCAACGACGGCTTTGACCCGCTGACGGTGCTGCAGACGGTGCAGGACGAGCGCTGCACCGGCCTGCATGGCGTGCCCACCATGTTCATCGCCGAGCTGGACCACCCGCGCTTTGCCGAGTTCAACCTGAGTACCCTGCGCACCGGCATCATGGCCGGATCACCTTGCCCCACCGAGGTGATGAAGCGCGTGGTGGAGCAGATGAACCTGCGCGAGATCACCATTGCCTACGGCATGACCGAGACCAGCCCGGTGAGCTGCCAGAGCAGCACCGACACGCCGCTTACCAAGCGCGTATCGACCGTGGGCACCGTGCAGCCGCACCTGGAGATCAGGATCGTCGACCCCGACACTGGCGCCGTGGTGCCGCGTGGCGCACGCGGCGAGTTCTGCACCCGGGGCTATTCGGTGATGCACGGCTATTGGGGCGACGAAGCCAAGACCCGTGAGGCCATCGATGCCGAGGGCTGGATGCACACCGGCGACCTGGCCACCATGGACGATGAGGGCTACGTGAACATCGTCGGCCGCATCAAGGACATGGTGATCCGCGGCGGCGAGAACATCTATCCGCGCGAGATTGAAGAATTCTTGTACCGCCACCCGCAGGTGCAGGACGTGCAGGTGGTGGGCGTGCCCGACCAGAAGTACGGTGAAGAACTCTGCGCCTGGATCATTGCCAAGCCCGGCACCCAGCCCACCGAGGACGACATCCGCGCCTTCTGCAAGGGCCAGATCGCGCACTACAAGGTGCCACGCTACATCCGCTTTGTGACCAGCTTTCCGATGACCGTGACGGGCAAGATCCAGAAGTTCAGGATCCGCGACGAGATGAAAGACCAGCTGGGGCTGGTGGAAGATAAAACCGCTTGAGAGAGCAAGAACGTATGACCATTCTCGACACCCAACTCAACGCCCGCTCGGCGGACTTTCTGGCCAATGCCGCCGCCATGCGCACGCTGGTGGAAGACCTGCGTGCCCAGCTCGACAAGGTGGCCCAGGGCGGCGGTGAGGCAGCCCGCGCCAAGCACACCGCGCGCGGCAAGCTGCTGCCCCGCGAGCGCGTGCAGATGCTGCTGGACCCCGGCACGCCGTTCCTCGAAATCGCGCCGCTGGCCGCGCTCAACATGTACAACAACGATGCACCCAGCGCTGGGCTCATCGCGGGCATTGGCCGCGTGAGCGGCGTGGACTGCATGGTGGTGTGCAACGACGCCACGGTGAAGGGCGGCACCTACTACCCGCTCACCGTCAAGAAGCACCTGCGCGCACAAGAGGTGGCGCAGCAAAACCATCTGCCCTGCATCTACCTGGTGGACTCCGGCGGCGCCAACCTGCCCAACCAGGACGAGGTCTTCCCCGACCGCGACCACTTCGGCCGCATCTTCTTCAACCAGGCCAACATGAGCGCCATGGGCATCTCGCAGATCGCCGTGGTCATGGGCAGCTGCACGGCGGGCGGCGCTTACGTGCCCGCCATGAGCGACGAATCCATCATCGTCAAGAACCAGGGCACCATCCTCCTGGGTG
>LNEG01000134.1 GCA_001464865.1 Burkholderiales bacterium Ga0074133 | reverse complement strand
TGCTACATCATTGATAGCTGACTACGCTTGTTAATCAAGTGCCAGAGCTCGCTTCTATTCTCAATGCACTCTCCCCTGCCCTTTGCCGCATTGCTGTTCAACGCCTTTGTCTGGGGCCTGGCCTGGTGGCCGTTTCAGCGCATGCACCAGGCGGGGCTGCACCCGCTGTGGGCCACGGCCTGCATGTATGCGGTGGTGCTCCTGGCGCTGCTGGCGTGGCGCCCCGGCATCGTGCGCCAGTTGCGCGACCACCCCGAGCTGTGGCTGCTGGCGTTGGCATCGGGCCTGAACAACGTGGCCTTCAACTGGGCCGTGACCATTGGCGATGTGGTGCGCGTGATCCTGCTGTTCTATCTGATGCCCGCATGGGCCGTGCTGCTGGCCTGGCGCATCCTGGGCGAGCGGCCTACGCCCGCGGCACTCATGCGCTTGGCATTGGCCTTTGCGGGCGTGGTGCTGGTGTTGCTGCCGCAGGGCACCTCCGCAGCCCGGCTGCTGCACAACCTGAGCCTGGCCGATGCCCTGGCCTTGCTGGGCGGCTTCATGTTTGCGCTGACCAACGTTACGCTGCGCCGCCTGCATGCTGTGCCCGGGCCGGCGCGCATGGCCACCATGTTTGGCGGCTGCATGCTGATGGCGCTGGCCACGGCAGGCGTCGGGCTGCAGATGGGTGTGGTTGAGCCCTTTCCGGCCTTCGACAGCACCTGGGTCGTCACCGGGCTGGTGCTGGCCGGATTGCTGATGCTGGGCAACTGGGCGCTGCAGTACGGCGCTGCGCGGCTGGCGGCCGGCACCACCGCGCTGGTGATGCTGTCAGAGGTGCTGTTTGCCAGCGTGTCGTCGGCGCTGCTGGGCGCCGCCACCCTCAACGCGCAGACGCTGCTGGGCGGGGCACTGATCCTGCTGGCATCGCTGCTGGCCGCGCTGCAGTTTCGCCGCAGTAGCGCACCGGCCCATTGAACCGCTGGCACGCAGCCCCAGGCCCCAGGGGCTACCATCGCGTGTTGTTCCAACCCAGGAGTCCGCGCATGGCCAGCAGCATTTACGAGTTTGAAGCCCAGCAGATGAACGGCCAGACCGTGCCCCTGTCGCAGTACCAGGGCAAGGTCATGCTCATCGTGAACACCGCCAGCGCCTGCGGCTTCACACCCCAGTTCGGCGGCCTGGAAGGACTACACAAGCAGTACGCCGACAAGGGCCTGGTGGTGCTGGGCTTTCCGTGCAACCAGTTCGGCAGCCAGGACCCCGGCAGCAACGACGAGATCGCCAGTTTTTGCCAGCTGAACTACGGCGTGAGCTTTCCGATGATGGCCAAGATCGACGTGAACGGATCGAACGCATCCCCCCTGTACCAGTGGCTCACCGCCGAAGCCCCGGGCCTGCTGGGCAGCAAGGCCATCAAGTGGAACTTCACCAAGTTCCTCGTCGGCAAGGACGGCCGCGTGATCCGTCGCTACGCGCCGCAGGATGCGCCGAAGAAGCTGGCGGGGGATATTGAGGCGGCGCTGGGGGCTTGAGGGGGCTGCTTTCGGCCACGAGCAGACGTTCACACACTCATTTAGGAGAAGGCATGGAACGTTGGGAAGTTAAGGAGCGCAGAGTTCTGATTGCAGTAGGCATCGTTTTGATTTCTCTCTGTGTCTGGCTTGTGATGGATGGGAAAAGAGCCTTCCTCGCAATACTGCTGACGCCCATTGTTTTTTGGATCTTCTGGCAGGCTTTCTTTGAAGACAAGTTAGGCTCGAACGAACCCGTCTCCCGGGCAGAGCGCCTTATGCACGGAACGTTACTCTGGGGGAGGCGCCTGGTCATTGGAGGCATTGCATTGGTACTTGCCGCAATGGCCTTCAAGTTGGCGCTGGATGGTACGGGTCTCACGGCGGTTCTTCTCCCCGCCGTGCTTTCTCTGTTTGCAGGCTGGGTCTCGATCTTCGGCGCTGGAAGGGCGAAATCGATGTCCGACGATCTACAAATCCACCGCGAACGTCAGAAGCGCTACCGAAAGCCCTAGAGTCGGTTCTGGGCCCAAAGCCGACCTTGGGCGATCCATCCTCTTGGGACTCACCCCCCCGCCCCCGCCCGCCCCTCCATCTCCCCCTCCACCTTGCGCAGCAAATCCGCCAGCGTCTTCCCCGGCTCCTGCCTGAAGCGCTCCTCCAGCACCGACACCGCCACGATGCGGTCTATGCGAAAGCCGCGGAAGTCGTTGCGCAGCTCGCACCAGGCCGACAGCGTCCAGACCTTGCCCCAGTAAAAGCAACCCAGCGGGCGCAGGCGGCGCAGGCTGGGGCGGCCTTGCACGTCGGCGTAGTCGATCTGGACCACATGGCAGCTGTGCACGGCCTCGCGCAGCACCTGCAGCGTGGCCTGGACGCAGGGGTCCAGGCCCACGGGCGGGGCGTACAGGGCCTGGGCCTCGGCGGCCACGCGGGCGTCGGGGGGCAGTACCGACAGGATCTTGCCCAGAGCGCCCTCCACCTCACGGGCCAGCCCGGCATCCAGCCACGACTGGGCCAGGCGGGCGGCGGCGACCAGGGCGTTGGCCTCGCCCTGGCTGAACATCAACGGCGGCAGCTCGAAGCCCGCCCCCAGGCGGTAGCCCACACCGGCCTCGCCCTCAATGGGCACGCCCTGGTGCTGCAGGTCCGCCACGTTCCAGCCGCTCGGCCAGGAAGGCGGCCGTGGACAGGCGCCGCCCGCGGATGAGCTGCACGATCTGGAAGAGGCGGTCAGCGCGGCGCATCGGGAGCGGCGGTGGCGGTTAGGGTTGCGGCGGCTTTGCGGTGTGTGGCGCCCGCGCAGGGGGCAGGCAGCCGTACCCACCGGCGAGGCCGGTCCGTCAGATCAGTCAGACGCGCCATTGGCATTTGCATTGACCGCGCTGGCGGCTGCCAGTGCGTCGTCGATGGCGGCCGCGCGCAGGTACGCCGGGCGCTGCAGCAGCGGCTGCACAAACGCCTCGAACGCGGGGCGGCGTTCGATGGAGCCGAACGGCATGCCCCAGTTCAGGTGAGCACCCACGTACAGGTCGGCCGCCGTGAAGGCGTCGCCGCACAGGAACGGGCGGGCCTGCGCCACGGCATGCTCCAGGGTGTCCATCACGTCGGCGTAGCGGCCGTAGCCCACCATCACCGCGCGCTCGGCCGGGGCCAGCAGGTTCAGGGCCTTGGCGGTGGCAGCGGTTTCCAGCGGGCCCGCGCTGAAGAAGAGCCAGCGGTAGTAGGCCGCACGCTGCGGCGAGCCAGCCGGCGGGGCCAGGCCTTTTTCAGGGAACACATCGGCCAGGTAGGCGCAGATGGCGGCGACCTCGGTGACGACCACGTCGCCGTGCTGCAAGGCGGGCACCTTGCCCATGGGGTTGATGGCCAGGTACGCGGGCGCCTTCATGGTGGTGCCGTACTCCAGCACCACGGTGTCGTAAGGCACGCCGCATTCCTCCAACATCCAGCGCGCGGTGCGGCCGCGGGACTGGGGGTGCGTGTAGAAGGTCAGCGGGCCAGAAGAGTTGGGCATAGGAGTGTTCCTTTGCGGGGCGGCAGCTCAGGCTGCGGCCGTAGTGACAGAAGTGCCCGTGGCGTCTGCACTGGCTCCGCTCGCGGGCAGCACGCCGATGTAGATCGCCACCTCGTCCGGGCCTTCGTACTGCTCGAAATCCGTGCCAAACCTGCGGCAGTGTGCGGGTGCCGCCGCAAAGTGCTGCCACACGCGCACCCAGCCGTCGATGACCATCTGCGGCATTGTGCCTTCGCACCGGAACACCAGGTACTGGCCGCCCTGCACGTTCACCTGCGTCACGCCCGCCGTCAAAGCACTGGCGGGCGATGTGGCCACGCCAGCGGTCACGTCGAACGCGCCGTGCTCGTCGGATTCGTAGGTGCT
Source organism: Burkholderiales bacterium Ga0074133 (assembly GCA_001464865.1). Classification (GTDB taxonomy): domain Bacteria; phylum Pseudomonadota; class Gammaproteobacteria; order Burkholderiales; family Burkholderiaceae_C; genus Acidovorax. Next base: position 49,653 of record LNEG01000134.1, on the reverse strand, counting down.
GTACACGCCGAACACCGGGCCATCGTCACCGCGGCCGGGCACGCTGCGTTCCCAGCTCTGGCTGAAAAAGCGGCCCCACAGGTCGCCCAGGCGGGCGGTGGCGGGGTTCATCTCGTCGCTGTTGCGGGTGCGCACGGCCAGTCCGGCAACGTGGAAGGGGGCAACCTGCTCAAGGGTCGGTGCTGCAGTCATCAAAGGGCCTGTCGTTGGGGAAGAAGGCCGCATGGTGCCGCCAGGCTGCTGACAACCTGGTGTCAGCAGAGCCTGTTCGGCCCAGGCATCGGGGCTGCAGGCGGTGCCCGGGGGCGGGCGTGGCGGGCAGGGCCGCCGCCCCGCAGCCCCTGGAAACCCGCATCCACTGAAATGCTATGTTTTCAATAGCAATACAGGCAATCAAAACCTGGACCTGAGGCCGATATGGCCTGAATTTGCCCATGGCGGTGCCGTTGCGGGCCCCGCAGGCCACATGGGCGCAGAGCCCGTCGCCGGGGCGGCGTCAGGCCGATGGCGTGGCAGGGGCTGTGTCTGCGGGCTCGACCGGCTCAGCGGGCTCGGCGGTGGCAGCTACGGACACATTGGCAGCAGCGGTCGCTGCCGCGGCCACGCGGCGCGCGCGCTCCAGCTGCTGGCCCACGGTGCGGGCGACCATGCCGTACATGTCGGCAAAGGCCTCCAGCGTCTGGCCGCTGGCTTCAAAGGCGCGCAGCAGGGCCTCATCCCTGGCGTTGCGGGCAGACCATTCGGCAAAGGCTTCCTGCAGGATGGCGTTGGCGGCCTCGTCGCGGCTTTGCACCAGCTCGGTGTAGGCGTCGCGCGTGAGGCCGGATGCCTCGAACGCGGCCATCATGCGGTTGCGCAGCTTGGGCAGCAGGTCTTCGGTGGATCGCGCCTTCTTGCGGCGGTACACCTCCAGCAGTGCGTGGTGCACGTGCTCGGGCGCCATGTCTTCCACGGGCTGGCCGGCCAGGTCAAACCGGCGCTCGCCGGCAGCCACACTTTGCAGGTAGCGTGTGGAACGGGTGTGAATGCCCAGCGCAATCTTCAGCGCCTCGCGCTCGAACACCTCGGGGTGGGCCGCCTGGATGTCCTGGAAGATGCCGCGCTTGAGCGGGCGGAACACTGCGCCGAACAGGTGCGGGTACAGGCTGGCCAGCTGCTCCAGCGCCGGATGCGGCGCCTTGGCGGCAGCCGGGGCCGCACCGGATGCGGCGTTGCCTGCTGGGGCTACACGGCCCGATGGATCACGGGGCGCCTGGCGCCTGCCGCCCCGGCGCGAACGGCCAGCGCCGGCAGCGGGTGCATCAGACGATGCGGGAGCGGGCGCGGAGACGGGGGAAGGGGTCGAGGAATCGGCGGACATGGTCGTGGCAATCGGGCGGCAGGCGCGCTGCAGCAGGGGGCAGAGAGAACAACCCCGGATCATCCCAGATTTCAGCGGGCAGACCGCCAGACGGTCTTGCACGGGCTGTTTTGCTGGCGGTTTTTCGGCGGTGGTGGCGTCCCGCCAGGCCATGCACTTCTCTGTGCCCTGTGCCCGCCCCCGCAAGTAGCCCCTGTCAACGCATGGCCTGGCACAGGCGGCTGGCGATCGATGTGCTCGACATCGATCCGCTGTTCTTGATGGACACCGATGCCCCCGACCGAAGGCGTGAAAACCGAAGCGCAACTCGCCAGCCTGCGGCGATCAGGCTGCGACCGGTTCCAGGGCTACCGGTTCGCATGACCGCGGCCCGAGGCCGGACTGCGCGCGTGGGCGTCGCAGCGTCAGGGCCTCAGCGCAGTGCCTCGTCCAGCACTTCCACCCAGTGGCGCACGGGCGTGCCAGTGCCGCTTTGCAGGTGCGTGATGCAGCCGATGTTGGCCGACAGGATCATGTCGGGAGGCTGTTCGCCAAAGGCTTCGGCCAGCACGCCCAGCTTGCGGTCACGCAGCTGGTAGGACAGCTCCGGGTTGAGCACCGAGTACGTGCCGGCAGACCCGCAACACAGGTGGGCGTCGTTGCGCGCGGTGCGCAGCTTGAAGCCCAGCTGGTTCAGGTGCGTCTCGACCCCGCCGCGCAGCTTCTGCCCGTGCTGCAGGGTGCAGGGCGGGTGGTAGGCGTACAGGGTGTCGGGCTGGTTCACACGGCCCTGAAGGCGGGAGGCCAGCTCGGGCAGCATGGCGGGGAGCAGCTCTGACAGGTCCTGCGTCAGGGCGCTGATGCGCTCGGCCTTGGCGGCGTAGTGCACGTCGTCCTTGAGGATGTGGCCGTACTCCTTGACGGTCACGCCGCAGCCCGACGCGTTCATGACGATGGCTTCCACCCCGCCCTGCTCCACCAGCGGCCACCAGGCGTCGATGTTGGCGCGCATCTGGGCCATGCCGCCCTCGTGGTCGTTGAGGTGGAACTTCACCGCACCGCAGCACCCGGCCTTGGGCGCAATGACCGACTGCACGCCCACAGCGTCGAGCACGCGGGCGGTGGCGGTGTTGATGTTGGGCATCATCGCGGGCTGCACGCAGCCGGCCAGCATGAGCACCTTGCGGGCGTGCTGGCGCGTGGGCCAGGTACCAGCATCCTGCGGCGCGGGAACCTTGGCCTTGAGCGCTGCAGGCAGCAGGCCGCGCACCATCTGCCCGGCCTTCATGGCGGGGGCAAACAGGGGCGAGGGCAAGCCCTCCTTCAACGCCCAGCGCAGGGCTTTTTCGCCCAGGGGGCGGGGCACTTTCTCATCGACGATCTTGCGGCCTATGTCCACCAGGTGCCCGTACTGCACGCCGCTGGGGCAGGTGGTCTCGCAGTTGCGGCAGGTCAGGCAGCGGTCCAGGTGCATCTGCGTGGAGCGCGTGGGGGTTTCGCCTTCGAGTACCTGCTTGATGAGGTAGATGCGGCCGCGCGGGCCATCGAGCTCGTCGCCCAGCAGCTGGTAGGTGGGGCAGGTGGCGGTGCAAAAGCCGCAGTGCACGCACTTGCGCAGGATGGCTTCGGCCTCGCGGCCATCGGCGCGGTCTGCGTATTCAGGAGAGAGTTGGGTTTGCATCGTGCATGCCTGGACGGGGAGGGAGAAGGGTCAGGAAGAAGCTGTCGGGGGACGGCGCGCAGGCGTCAGGGGTTGGACGTGGCGTCTGGCGGAGCGGCGCCCGGTGCCACGCGCCGCAGTCGATGGCGCAGACGGGCGCGGTCGGCCCACAGCGGGGGCAGTGAAAGCACCAGCAGCACGATGGCGAGCGGCACCACAAACACGAAGCCGACATGCTTGAAGCCGGCCGCGCCTGCGATGCCTCCGACCAGGAACATCGCCAGCAGGCTGGCAAACAGCCGCAGGCGTACCTGGTTGGCCCGCACCTGTGCATCGGGCGGCGTGCCGGTGCGGTTCCAGTAGAGCATCTTGCCCAGCTCGATGCCCAGGTCGGTCACCACGCCCGTCATGTGGGTGGTGCGGATCTGCGAGGCCGACATCTTGGTCACCGTGGCGTTCTGCACGCCCATCATGAACGACAGCAGCAGCACCGTGGCGGGCACGGCAAACGGCGTGCGCCAGTAAAGGGTGACGGCACCCACCAGGCCAAACACCAGCATGAGCGCAGCGACCAGCAGCAGCGGCAGCGCAAAGGTGCTGTGCAGCCGGCGCTGGCGCGCCCAGTTGACCATGATGGCGGTGGTGGCCGCGCCGCTGGTGAAGGCCAGCAACGCACCCAGCGCCGCCAGCACCAGGGCCATGTTGCCCAGCACCAAGCTGTCGGCCAGCATCGACAGGAAGCCGGTCATGTGCGAGGTGTACAGCTGCACCACCAGAAACCCTCCCGCATTGACTGCACCGGCGTTGAAGGCCAGCAGCTGGCCCAGCACGCGGTTGCTCGTCACCGTGCGGTGGTGACCGGTGAGGTGGCGCAGGCGGCGCATGGGTGGGGCCTACCAGTGGGGCGACAGCCGCCCGGGGTTGAAGACGCCCGCAGGGTCAAAGCTCTGCTTGATGCGGGCATGGATCTGCTCGAGCGCCTTCGATTCAAGGTCAAACTGGCCTGTGGCCGCCGCTTCATCATCCCTGGGCGCTACAAACAACATAGCACTCCCACCGACAGCTCGCGCCGCATCGCGCAGCGCGTCGCCAGCCGACAGCGGCGCCTGCACCCAGCGCAGCGCACCGTGCCACTCCACCAGGGGCTGCGCCGCAGCAGGCAAGGAAAGAACCGGGGCGGTGGCAGGCACCGACAGGCGCCACAGGCCGTGGGTGGCCGGACGCGCAGCAAACCAGGGCAGGGTCTGATCGCGGCAGGCGGTCCAGTCGGGGGCCACTGCGGCGTTGTCCATGCGCTCGCCGCCCATCGATTTGCACGCTGCCTGCACTGCGGCCATGGCGCCGCGAAGGCGCACATACAGCGTGCCCACCCCCGCGTCCTGCACCCAGCAGCTGGCATTGAGCGGCAGCGGCTGGCCGCCCCAGGCATGCAGCTTGCGCAGCGCGTCGGCCTGGTTGCATTCAAAACGCAGCGTGGCTTCGCCGGGGGCCACGGGCAGCACCTTCAGGCTCACCTCGGCCAGCAGACCGAGGGTGCCCCACGAGCCCGCCATCAGGCGCGAGATGTCGTAGCCCGCCACGTTTTTCATCACCTGGCCGCCAAACACCAGCAGCTCGGCCCGGCCGTTGAGCACGGTGGTGCCCAGGATGAAATCGCGCACGGCACCCACACTGGCGCGGGCCGGGCCCGACAGGCCTGCGGCCACCATGCCGCCCACCGTGGCGCCATCCGCCCCGGCCCGCTGGAAATGCGGGGGCTCGAACGGCAGGTACTGGCCCTGGGCCGCCAGCGTCGCCTCCAGCTCGGCCAGCGGGGTGCCGGCGCGGGCCGTCACCACCAGTTCGCTGGGCTCGTAGCTCACGATGCCCTGGAAGAGCCGGGTGTCGAGGACTTCGCCCTCCAGTGACCGGCCATGAAAGTCCTTCGTGCCTCCACCGCGTATCCGCAAGGGAGTGTGGTCGGCGGCTGCGGCGCGCACGCGGTCGGTGATCTGGGCAAGGGCGAGGTCCATGCGGCCAATCGTAGCGGCTGGTGCCTGCGGCCGGGGCACGGTCTTCCGTGAATTTTTTGAACGAAAGGCGTGCAAATGCGCGCGGCGGGGGCTTTGGGCGGCCTGGCCGTGTTCGCGCCCGACTACCCGGCAGCGCTCGGCACCGCCCAGGCCACGGCCGCTAGGGCGGCAGCGTGCGCCGGCAGTCGGACGGGAGCCCCTGGTGGCAGCCCCGCCGCAAAAAAAAAGAGCCCGCCAGTGCGGCGGGCTCATCACCAGAAAGTAACTCGCTTTGTTCTTGTTGCCACGCTGCGGTGCCACCAGACACCGCAGCGCGTCGGGGCAGGCGGTCAGCGGCTGTACGCTGTCTCGCCGTGCGAAGTGATATCCAGGCCTTCGCGTTCGTCTTCTTCCGTGACCCGCAGACCGATGGTGAGGTCCACGATCTTGTACGCCACGAAGGACACGACGCCAGACCAGACGATGGTGAGCAGCACAGCCTTGGCCTGCGTCCACACCTGGGCAGCGATGGAGTAGTCGGCAGCAGTGACCATCGTCACCGTCACCCAGTCGGCCACATAGCCGGGGCCGCCCAGGGACGGCGAATTGAACACGCCGGTCAGCAGGGCACCCACGATGCCACCGATACCGTGCACGCCGAACACGTCGAGCGAGTCGTCGGCACCCAGCATCTTCTTGAGGCCGTTGACACCCCACAGGCAGGCAAAGCTGGCCACCAGACCGATCACCAGCGCGCCGCCGATGCCGACGTTGCCGGCAGCAGGCGTGACGGCCACCAGGCCAGCCACGGCGCCAGACGCTGCACCCAGCATCGAAGCCTTGCCGCGCATCAGCGCTTCACCGATGCACCAGGCCAGCACGGCAGCGGCCGTGGCCACCAGCGTGTTGATGAAGGCCAGAGCGGCGAAACCGTTGGCTTCCAGGGCAGAGCCGGCGTTGAAGCCGAACCAGCCCACCCACAGCAGCGAGGCACCGACCATCGTCAGCGTCAGGCTGTGCGGAGCCATGGCTTCGCGGCCGTAACCAATGCGCTTGCCCACCATGAAGGCGCCGACCAGGCCAGCCACAGCGGCGTTGATGTGCACGACGGTACCGCCCGCGAAGTCCAGCGCGCCCCACTGCCAGATCTGGCCGGCCTTGCTGGTCATGGCGTCAACCACTTCCTTGGACGTGTAGGCGTCAGGACCCAGCCAGAACCACACCATGTGAGCGATGGGAAGGTAGCTGAAGGTGAACCAGAGCACCATGAACATCATCACGGCGCTGAACTTGATGCGCTCTGCGAACGCACCGACGATCAGTGCGCAGGTGATGCCGGCGAACGTGGCCTGGAAGGCGGCGAACACCACTTCCGGAATCACGACACCCTTGCTGAACGTGGCCGCATTGGCAAACGTGCCCGCGGTGTTGTCCCAGATGCCCTTCATGAACAGCCGGTCAAACCCGCCGATGAAGGCACTGCCCTCGGTGAAGGCCAGGCTGTAGCCGTAGATGAACCACAGCACCACGATCATGGAGAACGTGACCATCACCTGCATCAGCACGGACAGCATGTTCTTGCTGCGCACCAGGCCGCCGTAGAACAGCGCCAGGCCGGGCAGCACCATCAGGATGACCAGGAGCGTGGACGTCATCATCCAGGCGGTGTCGCCCTTGTTGGGGACAGGAGCGGGAGCCTCTGCGGCAGCAGCAGGTGCCGCTGCAGCAGGTGCTGCCGTGGCGGCAGCCGCCGCGGGGGCTGGCGCTGCTGCGTCGGCGGCAGGAGCGGCCGCAGCGGGTGCAGTGACCGCCGCTTCGGCAGTGGCAGGGGCCTGGGCCAGCGCGAGGTTGCCCGTCGTCAGCAGACCAAGCCCCAGGATGAGGGAAGCAAACAGTTTTTTCATGGCGTTTCTCTTGTGTCTGATGCGGCGGCCCTTACAGGGCTTCCTTGCCGGTTTCGCCGGTGCGGATGCGCACCACCTGCTCCAGGTGGGTCACAAAAATCTTGCCGTCGCCGATCTTGCCGGTACGGGCTGCGCTCTCGATGGCTTCGATCACGCGATCGACCAGGTCATCGGCCACGGCTGCTTCGATCTTGACCTTGGGAAGAAAGTCGACCACGTACTCGGCGCCGCGGTACAGCTCGGTGTGGCCCTTCTGGCGCCCGAAGCCCTTGACCTCGGTCACTGTGATGCCCTGGACGCCGATGTCGGAGAGCGCTTCGCGCACTTCGTCGAGCTTGAAGGGCTTGATGATGGCTGTCACCATTTTCATTTTTGGATCCTCAGGTGAAGGGCGCCGGGGCGCCCGCTGCGATTGCTTACAGGGTTTTGGTGAGCGAGACGATCACGCGCGACTTGTTGACCGGGCCGAAGAATGCCTTCTTGTTGGCACCCACCACGGCTGCGCCCAGCGACAGGCCGCCACCGAAGTCGTACGCACCGCCCAGGCTGTAGTCCATGTAGTTGGGAGCAGCGATGTCGCTGGCAAAGCGCGTGAAGCCCACCGATGCCTTCAGCGTGATGCTGGGTGCCACTTCCTGGGCGAACGCCAGGTTCAGGTAGCCGGTGTTGCGGCCGCTCTTGCCAGGGCCGGCATAGGCGAAGTAGTCCTTGGACAGGGTGTGCGAGTACTTGGCGGTGACAGGGCCGAACGTGGCCGCGCCATACAGCTCGGTGGTGTTGCCTGCGCTGTTGCCGGGGTAGATATAGGTGAGCGCGCCCACGTCCAGGTCCACACCGCCGGCCTTGAACTTGTAGCCGCCGTACAGGTCTGCTTCGAGCGAGTTGCCCGACAGCCAGTCCACGCTGGAGTTCCAGTTGCCGACATACCAGCCGGTGTCGCCGAAGGCGTAGTCAAAGCCACCCTGCAGCGCGGGCTTGACTGCCTTGTTCTTGCTGAGGTCCTGGTCCTGGCCGCGGAACTTGTAGTTCGTGGTCAGGCTGACATTGGCGGTGAGCTGTGCGCTGGCCAGCACGGGGAGGGTGGCGATCAGGGCAACGCCCAGGGACTTGATGATGGCGTGGGTCATGGGTTTCTCCGGTGGGACTAAGTAGGGACAAACCCTTCCAAGCACAGACCGTGCCACACCAAGGGGCTTGCTGTGCGGTACGGTTGTGTTGCGTTGGCGCAGGTCGCGCTTACATTGTTGAGCTTGGTGCATCGCACGGCCCGCCACACAAGAACAGGCGCTTCGCGCACCCAACTGGGGAGAAACCTTTTCATGAGTCTTGCATTGGTGCAAAGCCGCGCCCTTCTGGGGCTGCAGGCCCCAGCCGTCACCGTGGAGGTGCACCTGGCCAACGGCCTGCCCAGCTTCACGCTGGTGGGTCTGGCCGAGGTGGAAGTGAAGGAGGCGCGCGAGCGCGTGCGATCAGCCCTGCAGAACGCGGGGCTGGAGTTTCCGCACAACAAGCGGATCACCGTGAACCTGGCGCCCGCCGATCTTCCAAAAGACTCGGGCCGGTTCGACCTTCCGATTGCCCTGGGCATCCTGGCGGCCAGCGGCCAGGTGGACGCCACACGCCTGGCGGGGTTTGAATTTGCGGGCGAGCTGTCGCTGTCGGGCGAGCTGCGGCCCGTGCGCGGCGCGCTGGCCACCAGCCTGGCGCTGCAGACGCAGCAGGTGACATCGTGCCTGGTCCTGCCCCCGGGCAGTGCCGAAGAGGCGGCGCTGGTGCCTGATGCCCGGGTGGTGCGCGCCACGCACCTGCTGGACGTGGTGCGGGCGTTTTTGCCGCCCGGCAGCTCGCAGGGTGGCGACGCGGACGTGCCCAACGACGGCTGGACCCCGCTGCGCTCAACGCCCATGGCGGCGCACCACAGTGGCCCCGACATGGCAGACGTCAAGGGCCAGGCGTCTGCCAAGCGGGCTCTGGAGATCGCCGCTGCCGGCGGCCACAGCGTGCTGATGGCGGGCCCGCCCGGCTCAGGCAAGTCGATGCTGGCCCACCGCTTTGCGGGCCTGCTGCCTGCCATGACGGTGCAGGAGGCCCTGGAAAGCGCGGCCATTGCCAGCCTGGCGGGTCGGTTCGACCCGGGCGCCTGGGGGCTGCGCCCCACAGGCTCGCCGCACCACACTGCCAGTGCCGTGGCCCTGGTGGGCGGTGGCTCGCCGCCCCGGCCGGGCGAGATCTCGCAGGCACACAACGGCGTTCTGTTTCTGGACGAACTGCCTGAATTCCCGCGCGCTGCGCTCGAAGCGCTGCGCGAGCCGCTGGAGACCGGTCACATCACCATCGCCCGGGCGGCACAGCGCGCTGATTACCCGGCGCGCTTTCAGCTGATCGCCGCGATGAATCCGTGCCCCTGCGGTTTCCTGGGCTCGCCGCTGCGCGCCTGCCGCTGCACGCCTGACCAGGTCAACCGCTACCAGGCCAAGCTCAGCGGGCCGCTGCTGGACCGCATTGACCTGCATGTGGAGGTGCCAGCCCTGCCCGCCGAGCAGCTGGTGCAGGCCCCCGCAGGCGAAGCCACCGAGGCGATCCGCGACCGGGTGGCACGCGCACGGGCCGTGGCGATGGCCAGGCAGGGCAAGACCAACCAGGCGCTGCAGGGCCAGGAGATCGACAGCCATCTGCACCTGCAGGACGCCGCCGCCAAGTTCCTCAATACCGCCGCCGCCCGACTGGGCTGGTCGGCGCGCAGCACACACCGCGCACTGAAGGTGGCGCGCACCATTGCCGACCTGGCCGGAGCGCCCGCCACTGAGGTGGGCCATGTGGCCGAGGCCGTGCAATACCGCCGCGTGCTGCGCAGCCCCGCCTGATGCGCGCAAGGCACCCCGTGCACCGTTGCTGTGCGCAGGGGCACCGCCCAGGCATCATTTGCTACTATTTACATAGCTACAAGCAATTACAAAATAAGGGCTAGCGGCTGATTTGAATCAGAATCCCTCGCAAACTGCCGGCAACCTGCTCCACGCCGCGCCACAATCGCCCCATGTCCAGCGTTCGACCCACCAAAAAGACCACAGCCTCCATCGCGCCTGCCAACCCGGCGCCCGCGCCCGAATCGGTGGATACCGGCTTTCTGCGCACGCTGGTGGGCTACAACGCACGGCGCGCATCGCTGGCCGTGATCGAAGTGTTCATGGAGCGCATGGCGGTGTACCGCCTGAAGGTGGTGGATTTCTCGGTCCTGTCGCTGGTGGCACACAACCCTGGCGTCACCTCACGCCAGCTGTGCGCCACGCTCAGCGTGCTGCCGCCCAATCTGGTGGGCCTGATTGCTGCGCTGGAGCGGCGTGGCTTGATCGAACGCCGCCCACACCCCAGCGACGGCCGCGCGATGGGCCTGCACCTCACGGCTGCGGGGGTGGAGTTGACCGCGCAGGCCGAGCAGACAGCCGCGCAGCTGGAGGTGGATGCCACAGCAGGCCTCACGACGGCCGAGCGCAAGACACTGATCCGCCTGCTGCAGAAGGTCCATACCCAGAGCGCGTCGTAGGCTCCGCTCGCCAGCAGGCGTGGCGGCCATCGGGCCACCCCCGCCAAGGCTTCCAGGCCTTTCAGGCCTGACCGCCCGTCAGGCCGCCCCGTGGGCCGGTTTGGCCGCCATGGCCTGCGCCAGGCCGCCCCACTGGGCACGGAACAGGCCCGGGTCCATGGTCTTCACATTGCGCATGATCGGCCTGAAGCCCATGTGCGCCAGCACGTCGCGCTCCAGATCAATGCCGGGCGCAATCTCGATCAGCTCCAGCCCCTCGGTCGTCAGGTGGAACACGGCGCGTTCGGTCACAAAGAGCACGTTCTGCTCGCGCTTTGCAGCATCCAGCCCGTTGAAGGTGATCTGCTCGACCTTCTCGATGAACTTGCGCGAGCGGCCTTCCTTGACGATGGTCAGCTGGCCGTCCGCTACCTTCACCTCCAGGCCCCCGGCGGTGAACGTGCCACAGAACACGAGCTTTTTGGTGGAACGCGTGATGTTCACGAACCCGCCGCAGCCCACAGGGCGCCCGTTGAACTTGCTCACGTTCACGTTGCCCTGGTTGTCGGCCTGTGCCAGCCCCAGGAAGCTCGCGTCCAGGCCACCGCCGTCGTAGAAGTCGAACTGCAGCGACTGCTCGATGATCGCGTCGGCGTTGTAGGCCGTGCCAAAGTCGCCCAGTTGCGCCGGGATACCGCCGGTGATGCCGCTTTCCACGCTCAGGATGAACTGGTCGGACACGCCCTCTTCCGCCGCCACCGAAGGCACGCCGGCCGGAATGCCTATCCCTAAGTTGGTGATGGCGCCGGGTTGCAGCTCGAGCGCGGTGCGACGGGCGATCACCTTGCGCTCGTCCAGCGGCATGGGTTCGAGCGAATTCACCGGCACGCGCACATCGCCGCACAGCGCGGGGTTGAACTGCGTGGCAATGGTCTGCATGTGGTTCTCGGGCTGGCTCACCACCACGTAGTCCACCGACACGCCGGGCACCTTGACCGACTTGGGGTGCAGGCTGCCCGCCTTGACGATGCGCTCCACCTGCGCAATCACGATGCCGCCGCAAGCCTTGGCCGCGTGGGCGATGTTGATCTGCTCCAGCAGCACGCCTTCCTTGTCGAGCGTGAGGTTGCCGTTTTCATCGGCCAGCGTGCCACGGATGATGGCGACATCGACCTTGGGCGCGGGGTAGAAAAGCCATTCCTCGCCGTTGAATTCGACGAGCTTGACCAGGTCTTCGGTGGACTTGCTGTTGAGCTTGCCGCCTTCGATGCGCGGGTCTACAAACGTGCCCAGGCCCACCTTGGTCAGCAGCCCGGGGCTGCGGCTGGCAATGTGGCGCGTGAGGTGCGACAGGCTGCCCTGCGGGAAGTTGTAGGCCTCCACCTCGCCGTCAAACACCATCTTCATCATCTCGGCACCGGTCTGACCGAAGTGGCCCGCCACCGTGCGCTTGATCATGCCTGGGTGGGCAAAGTGCACCATGCCCGCGTCCTTGCTATTGCCAATGGCGCCGCAGGCCCAGGTGGTCACGTTCTTCGGACTGCCGTGGTCGAGGAAGTTTTTCTCGATGCCCTTGAGCACTTCCTCGGGCAGGCTGGAGACGGCCAGGCCGCCCAGGAAAATGGTGGCGTTGTCGGGAATCAGTGCCCCGGCCTGGGCTGCGGTGATGATTTTCATGGTGCTGTGCTCGTACAAGAAGAAGGGAGACTGGGTTACGCGTCGGTGTTTTCAATGAGCAGCGCAATGCCCTGCCCGCCGCCCACGCAGGCGCTCGCGATGCCATAGCGCAGGCCACGGCGGCGCAGTTCGCGCGCCAGGGTGACCGTCAGGCGCACGCCGGTGGCGGCCAGCGGGTGGCCCAGGGCAATGGCGCCGCCGTTCACGTTGAGCTTGTCCATGTCCAGCCCCAGCTCGCGGCACACGGCCAGGGTCTGCGCGCCCTGGGCCTCGTTGATCTCGAACAGGCCGATGTCTTCCAGCGTGAGGCCGGTGCGCGCCAGCAGCGCGCGAATGGCCGGGGCCGGGCCGATGCCCATGTACTCCGGCGCCACGCCCACCGCCGCCACGCCGCGCAGGCGCGCCAGGGGTTTCAGGCCGCGCTGCTGCACATAGCCATCGCTGGCCACCACAGCGCCCACGGCGCCATCGACCAGTGCCGAGCTGTTGCCCGCCGTCTGAACGCCACCGTGGTACACGGTGCGCAGCGCCGCCAGGGCTTCGACCGGCGAAGGGCGCGGGTGCGTGTCGCGGTCGAGCTGCGTGACCTTGCGCGGCAGCGTGATGCCGCGGGTGGCGTAGCCTTCCAGTTCGAACTTTTCGGTGACCACAGGCACGATCTCGCCCGCCAGAAAACCGTCTTCCTGTGCCTTGAGCGCACGGTCGAACGACCGTGCGGCATAGGCATCCACATCGGCGCGCGTGATGCCGTATTTCCTGGCCAGGTTCTCGGCGGTTTCGATCATCGTCACCGGGCCTGCGGTGTCGATCAGCGCTTCCATCAGGAAGTCCTTGAACTCCACCGGCGCACCGAGCTTGAAGCCGGTGCGGTGTGTGTAGGCGGCAATCGGGTTGCGCGTCATGGACTCGGCACCCACCACCAGCGCGACCTCGGTGTAGCCCAGCGCAATCTGGTCGGCGGCCTGGCGGAACAGCTCAAAGCCCGTGCCGCAGATGCGCTGCACCAGGATGGCGGGCACGTCCAACGGAACGCCCGCGTACAGGCCAATATGGCGCGGCAGCACAAACGCGTCGAAATCGGCCTGCGCCATGGAGCCGGTGATGACCGAACCCACATCGGCAGCGGGTACACCGCTGCGCGCCAGCACGGCGCGCGCAACCTTGATGCCCAGGTCGGTGGGCGACACATGGCCCAGCGGGCCGCAGTAATCGACCATGGGCGTGCGCACACCGTCGACGAGCCATGCATTCAGGGGGGCAGAGAAAGAGCTTGCTGCAGTGGTCATGGTCAGGCCTTGGAAGTGGTTTTGCTGTCGGTCACGCGCAGCACGGTGGCGAAGCCTGTGTCGCCCGCAGCGCAGCCGGTGAACAGGCCCACGCCGCCGCCGCGCAGCACCAGTTCCTCGATCAGTTCGATGATGGCGCGCATGCCGGTGGGCGCCTGGGGGTGGCCCCAGATGATCGAGCTGCCGTAGTTGTTCATGCGCTCCCAGGCAAAGCCGGTGTCACGCGCCAGGGCGATGTCGTTCACGGCAAAGGGGTTGTGCGTCTTGATGGCCGCCACATCGCTGATGGACAGGCCTGCGTTCCTGAGCGCGTTGAACGCTGCAGGCGATGGCGCCATGGGCATGAAGCCGGCCTCCACGCGGGCCATGCCAAAGCCCAGAATTTCGATCTCGATGCCCGGGTTGGTGGCCACGTCACGCGCCCGCTCGCGCGTGGTGACGATGGCGCCCGCGTTACCGTCGGCCGGATGCGTCTGGCCGCCGAAGGTCACCGTGCCGCCCTCCTTTACGGGCTTGAGCTTGGCCAGGCCTTCGGCGGTGGTCGGGAAGATGCCTTCGTCGGTGCCCAGCGTGCCGGTCTGCTTGCGGAACTTCGAGTCGGTGACGGGCGCGTCGGCCATGTAGCGCTTCTGGAAGGCACGGTCGTTGGCCAGCGCTTCCTGGTACTGGTGGTAGCGGTGCAGCTTGAGCGCATGCTGCTCTTCGGTGGTGATGCCGTAGCGGGCGGCCACGTTCTCGCCGGTCTGCAGCATGGGGTTCTTGGCATACGGGTCGTGGCCCATGTTGTCGGGCACCCAGTGCTCGGTGATGCCGTAGCCGCCGGTACCGCTCGAATCCGGGTAGTAGACGACCGGGCCATTGGATTGGCGATCGGCCATCACCAGCAGCGCGCTGGTGGCCGTGCCGCAGGCCACCTCTTGCGCGGCCATCTGCAGCGCACGCACGCTGGTGGCGCAGGCCTGCTGCACGGTGGGGCCCGCCACGCGGTCGATGCCCATCATGCCGGTGACCCAGGGCAGGCCGTAGAAGCTGCCCTTTTGCGGGTTGGTGATACCCAGGATGGCCAGGTCCACGGTCGACAGGTCGTAGCCCCGGGCGGCGAGCGCCTGCTTGCCTACGGTGGCGGCCAGCGGCAATGCATTGAGGTTGGCCAGCGTGCCCTGCCACTTGGCAAACGGAGACGACCAATAGATACCGTAGGGGATGAAGGCGTTCATGAGACGGGTCCTTGCGTGGATTGCGCACCAATTTTAGTTATTTATCATAATCATATGGAACGTCTGGAAAGCTAGGGAAAGCACCTAGCAAACAACCTGCTGGCGCCCTTGTTTTAGTTATTTTTAATAACCATAATTTCCCCAACTCACATTGAAGACCATGACCCAGAACTCCGACATCTCCCTTGAAATCCGTGGCGAACGCGAGGAAATCGCGGTCATCCGCCTCACCCGCCCGGCCAAGCGCAATGCCTTGAACGACGGCCTGATCCTGGCGCTGCGCGATGTGATGGACAACCTGCCCGCCACCGTGGGCGCAGCGGTGATCGATGGCGAAGGCGAACACTTCTGCTCGGGCCTGGACCTGTCCGAGCTGAAGGAGCGCGACGCGGGCCAGGGCCTGCACCACTCGCGCATGTGGCACGCCGCGCTGGACCGCGTGCAGTTCGGCCCCGTGCCCGTGGTGGCCGCGCTGCACGGCGCCGTGGTGGGCGGCGGGCTGGAGCTCGCCAGCGCCTGCCACATCCGCGTGGCCGATGAATCCACCTTCTATGCGCTGCCCGAGGGCTCGCGCGGCATCTTCGTGGGCGGCGGCGGCGCGGTGCGCATCCCGCGCCTGATCGGCACGGCCCGGATGACCGACATGATGATGACCGGCCGCGTCTACAACGCCGTGGACGGCGAAAAGGTCGGCTTCGCCCAGTACCTGGTGCCCACCGGTGCCGCATTCGACAAGGCTTTCGAGCTGGCCCAGCGCATTGCGCAGAACGCACCGCTGACCAACTACGCCCTCATGCACGCACTGCCGCGCATTGCCGAGCAGCCATCCGACCAGGGCCTCATGACCGAAGCCATGATGGCCGCCATCGCGCAGAGCGCTCCCGAGGCCAAGGCCCGCGTGCGTGCCTTCCTGGACGGCAAGGCCGCCAAGGTCAAAAAGGCCTGAGGCCCCCGCTCCGCGCCAGCCAACGCTTCAACACCCGCTCTCATGACGGCAACCCTCTCCCCTCCCCGCTACAGGCCTCTGCGCTTTGGCGTGACCGAAGTCACCACCCGCCAGGGCGGCAATGGCGCGCTGTATGTGCGGGCCACACAAGACCTGCAGCCCCACCCCGTGCGCCTGACCGACCGCCTGGCGCACTGGGCACGGACCACCCCCGACCGCACCTGGATGGCCCAGCGCGTGAAAAACGCCGACGGCAGCCTGGGCCAGTGGCGCCACATCAGCTACCAGCAAGCTTGGCAATCCGCCCGCCGCATTGCGCAGGCACTGCTCAACCTGGGCTTGAACGCCGAACGCCCCGTGGTCATCCTGAGCGAGAACGACCTGGACCACGCCCTGCTGTCGCTGGGCTGCCTGGTGGCCGGGGTGCCGCAGTGCACGGTGTCGTCGGCGTATTCCACCGTGAGCAAGGACTACGACAAGCTGCGCCACGCCATCGACACCCTGACACCGGGCCTGGTGTTTGCCAGCAACGCGGGGCGCTATGCCGCCGCCATCGGGGCCACCGTGGGCGATGACGTGCATGTGGTGCTGGGCCAGGGCACGCTGGAAGGCCGCGCCACCACGCCCTTCAGCGCGCTGTTGGCAACTGAAGCCACCCCCGCCGTGGACGCCGCGCACGCTGCCATCACGGGCGAAAGCATCGCCAAGTTCATGTTCACCTCGGGCTCCACCAAGGCGCCCAAGGCCGTGATCGTCACGCACGGCATGTGGGCCGCCAACCTGCAGCAGATGAACCAGTCCATGCCCGTGCTGGCCGAGCAAGACCTGGTGCTGGTCGACTGGCTGCCATGGAACCACACCTTTGGCGGCAACCACAACTTCGGCACCGTGATCTTCAACGGCGGCACGCTGTACCTGGACGAAGGCAAGCCCACGCCGGCCGGCATGGCCGAGACCATCCGCAACCTGCGCGAGATCGCGCCCACGGTGTACTTCAACGTGCCCACGGGCTTCGAGGTGATCGCGCACACCATGAAGACCGACGAGCAGCTGCGCAAGAACCTGCTCAGCCGCGTGCAGATGTTCTTCTTTGCCGCCGCCGCACTGTCGCAGCCCATCTGGGATGCCCTGTTCGAGGTGGCTGAACGCGAAGTGGGCGAGCGCATCGTGATGAACACGGGTCTGGGCATGACCGAGGGCTGCCCCTTCTGCGTGGCCGTGAACAGCCCCAACGTGCAGGCGGGCGACATCGGCGTGCCCACGCCAGGGCTGGAACTGAAGCTTGTGCCCGTGGACGGCAAGATCGAGGTGCGCTACCGCGGCCCCAACATCACGCCCGGCTACTGGCGCAATGCCGAGGCCACACAAGAGGCGTTCGACGAAGAAGGTTTCTACTGCTCGGGCGACGCCGTGCAGTGGATTGACGAGAACGACCACCACAAGGGCCTGAAGTTCGACGGCCGCATTGCCGAGGACTTCAAGCTCAGCACCGGCACCTTTGTGAGCGTGGGCCCCATGCGCGCCAAGATCATCGCCGCCTGCGCGCCCTATGTGCAGGATGCCGTCATCACCGGCATCAACCTCAAGGAAGTGGGCGCCCTGCTGCTGCCAACCCCCGGCATCCGCGCGCTGGCGGACCTGCCGGAGAGCGCCAGCCTGCAGCAGGTGCTGGAGAGTGCGCCCGTGCAGCAGCACCTCCAGAAGGTGGTCAACCAGCTGGCCGCACAGGCCACCGGCAGCGCCACGCGTGTGGCACGCGTGCACCTGATGGCAGAGCCGCCTTCGCTGGACAAGGGCGAGATCACCGACAAGGGCTCCATCAACCAGCGCGCCGTGCTCAAGCACCGCGCCGACCTGGTGAATGCGCTGCACGACGGCAGCCTGCCGTTCACCATCGTTCCCCAGCATTGAACCGAACTGAACCGCTCTGAACTGACAACACAAGGACAACCACCATGCAAATCCAAGGACAAGCCGCCCTCGTGACCGGCGGCGCATCGGGCCTCGGCGAAGCCACCGCGCGCGAACTGGCGCGCCTGGGCGCCAAGGTGGCGGTGCTCGACCGCAATGCCGAGCTGGCCGAAAAGGTGGCCGCAGACATCAACGCAGAGTTTGGCAACGGCTGCGCCGTGGCCTGCCCCTGTGACATCACCGACCCCGCCAGCGTGACCGCTGCGCTCGAGAAAGCCGCCGCCGCCCACGGCCCCGCGCGCATCCTGATGAACGTGGCGGGTATCGGCAGCGCCAAGCGCGTGGTGCAGCGCGACGGCAGCGCCGCACCGCTGGAAGACTTCGTGCGCGTGATCAACATCAACCTGATCGGCAGCTACAACGTGAGCCGCCTGTTTGCCGCCGCCTGCAGCAAGCTCGACGTGCTGGGCAACGGCGAGCGCGGCGTGATGATGTTCACCGCTTCCGTCGCTGCCTTTGACGGCCAGGTGGGCCAGCAGGCCTACAGCGCCTCCAAGGCCGGCCTGGCCGGCATGACGCTGCCCATGGCACGCGACCTGGCGCAGCACGCCATCCGCGTGTGCACCGTGGCGCCCGGGCTGTTTGCCACGCCGCTGATGAAGGAACTGCCCGAGGCCGTGCAGCAGTCGCTGGCGGCCAGCATTCCCTTTCCGCCGCGCCTGGGCAAGCCCGAGGAATTTGCCGAGCTGGCCTGCCACATTGTGACCAACGGGCACCTGAACGGCGAAGTGATTCGCCTCGACGGTGCCCTGCGCATGGCACCGCGCTGATTGCAACCGTATCTTGTTTTTCACCCGTCATCGACACCGCAAAACCATCAGGAGACAACCATGACGACACGCCGCCAATTTGTACAAGCTTTCGGGTCTGCCGCCGCGCTCGGTGCGTTCTACCCGCTGTCCGCGTCGGCCCAGCCGATCGAGCAGGTCAAGGTGCTGTTCGGCTTTCCGGCCGGCAGCTCGGGCGACACGGTAGCCCGCCGCGTGGCCGAAAAATTCGGGGGTACGGCCTACTCCAAGAACGCCGGCGTGGTGGAAAACAAGCCCGGCGCTGGCGGCCGCATTGCGCTGGAAACACTCAAGGGCTCGCCCGCCGACGGCTCGGTGCTGGCCCTGGCGCAGGTGTCTGCCCTGGCCAACTACCCGCACATCTACAGCAAGATGAACTACACCGACAAGGACTTCGCGCCCGTGTCGATCGGGGCCATCATGCACCACGGTCTGGCCGTGGGACCCATGGTGCCGGCCAGCGTCAAGACGGTGAAGGACTTCCTGGCCTGGGCCAAGGCCAACCCCAAGGACGCCAGCTACGGCTCACCCGGCGCTGGCTCCACACCCCACTTTCTGGGCGCGTTGCTGGGCATCAACAGCGGCGTGGACCTGCGCCATGTGCCCTACCGCGGCTCCATCCCCGGCGTGACCGATGTGGTGGGTGGCCAGGTGGCCGCCATGGTCACCCCGCACGGTGACTTCATCGCCAACTACAAGGCCGGCAAGCTGCGCATCCTGGCCACCTCGGGCCCCAAGCGCTCGCAGTATGTGCCCGATGTGCCCACGTTTGCCGAGCAGGGCTTCCCCGAGCTGACCACTGAAGAATGGTTTGGCTTCTACGCCCCTGCCGCCACGCCCAGGCCGGTGATCGCCGCCGCCAACGCAGCCATCAACGCCGCACTGAAGGAAAAGTCGGTCATCGACAGCCTGGCCATCGTGGGCCTGATGCCCCACGGCTCCACGCCCGAAGAACAGGCGCGCTGGCAGAAGGCCGAGTTCGACAGCTGGGGCCCGCTGATCAAGAAGATCGGGTTCACGGCAGATTCCTAGAGAGCACCCCCTGAGGCGCTTCGCGCCTTCACCCCCTCTCTCACGCTGGCGCGTGGGAGGGGGGACGCCGCCAGCGCGGCGGGGCGGCCCTTGCGCGGCGGCCCGCGCCTGGGGCGCGCCGGTATCGACGGGCGAAGGGAAGCGCAACGGTTGCAGTGCGCCGCCGCCCACCTCGCCCCCGATCCGTTCGGGCTGAGCTTGTCGAAGCCTTGCGCAGCGCAGTGCTTCGACCCGCCCAGCATGCGCAGTTCCATAAGGTCGGTTCTGACCGTCTAAAAGACGATTTTCAAGCCAAATCGGCCCCTAGCGCTTGATTCATAAGCACTAATAGCTATCAAAACAAGAGCAAACTATGCCCGCACGCCAGTCCCTTGCCGACATCCAGTTTCTGCTGACCGAGGTGCTGCGCGCTCCGGCGCAGTGGCAGGCGCTGGCGCCGTTTGCCGACACCGACAGTGACCTGGCTGCGCAGGTGCTGGACGAAGCCGCCAAGTTTGTAGATACCGCCGTGGCCCCGTTGCAGCGGGTGGGCGACGAGGTGGGCTGCCAGTTCAGCGCAGGCACCGTCACCACCCCACCGGGTTTCCGCGATGCGTACCAGGCCTTCTGGCAAGGCGGCTGGCCCGCCCTGGCCTGCGCACCAGAGGACGGCGGCCAGGGCCTGCCCGCGGTGCTGGAATGCGTGCTGTACGAATGGCTGGCCGGTGCCAACCACGGCTGGACCATGGCGCCCGGCCTGCTGCATGGCGCGTACGAATGCATCCGGCACCACGCCAGCGATGCACTGAAGGCGCAGTACCTGGAGAAAGTGGCCACCGGCGAATGGCTGGCCACCATGTGCCTGACCGAAGCCCACGCCGGCAGCGACCTGGGCCTGGTGCGCACCCGCGGCGTGCCGCAGCCCGACGGCAGCGTGCGCGTGAACGGCAGCAAGATTTTTATCTCGGGCGGCGAACACGATTTGACTGACAACATCGTGCACCTGGTGCTGGCACGTTTGCCCGATGCACCAGCGGGGCCCAAGGGGCTGTCGCTGTTCCTGGTGCCCAAGGTGCTGCCAGACGGCGACGGCCGCCGCGCCGGGCCGCCCCAAGCAAGGCCAGCCCCCTCGGGGGGCAGCGAACCACACGAAGTGGGGAGCGTGGGGGCCTCGGTACGCAATGCGGTGGTCTGCGAGCGCATCGAAGAAAAGATGGGCCTGCACGGCAGCCCCACCTGCGTGATGCGCTTTGACGACGCCACCGGCTGGCTGGTGGGCGAGCCCCACAAAGGCCTGGCCGCCATGTTCGTGATGATGAACGCCGCCCGCCTGCATGTGGGCCTGCAGGGCATCGGCCTGCTGGAGGCCGCGTGGCAAAAGGCCAGCGCCTACGCGGCCGAGCGCCGCCAAATGCGCGCCCCCGGCGCCAAGGACACCAGCCTCATCCAGGACCACCCCGCCATCCGCCGCACGCTGCAAACCCAGCGCGCCTGGATCGACGGCGGCCGCGTGCTGGCCTATCACACGGCCCTGCAACTCGATGTGGTCAAGCACAGCACCGACGCGGGCGAGCGCGCCGCTGCCCAGCGCTGGGGCGCACTGGTCACGCCCGTGCTCAAGGCGGCGCTCACCGACCAGGGTTTCCATGGCGCCAGCGCCTGCCTGCAGGTGTTTGGCGGGCACGGCTACGTGCGCGAATGGGGCATCGAGCAGATCGTGCGCGACGCGCGCGTGGCCATGATCTACGAAGGCACCAACGAGATCCAGGCCATCGACCTGCTGGTGCGCAAGGTGCTGGCAGACGGCGGCCAGGGGCTGGCCGCGCTGCTGGCGGCACTGCCCGGCAAGGCACCGGGCGCTGCCACCAGCGTACGCAGGCATGCGCTGGTCGAAATCACGCAGACGCTGGCCATTGCCGCGCATTCCGACCCCGAACTGCCCTACTGGGTGGCCGACGACTACCTGCGCGCCGTGGCGCTGGTGCTGCTGGAGTGGGCCTGGTGCCAGATCGGCACCGCCAGCCGCCGCGCCCACGGGCGCGCCCCCATCGGCGACGCAGACCGCTGGACGGCACCCGCCCAGGCCTTCACCCAGTGGGTGCTGCCCGAATTTGACCTGCGCGCCGCCATCCTGCGCCAGCGCATTGCCCAGGCGCTCGAATTCAAGCCCAAAGAGACCTGTAGCGCTTGATTCATATGCCCATATTGCTACACATTTTGTAGCAAAACACATTCCCACCGATCCCGTTCCCACAGCGTGCCGAGGCCATGCTGCGGGCTCCCTTGCGCCTCAAAAAACTACTGGAGACAACACCATGCGCCTGATGAGAAGAAACCTGTTGCGTCAGCAGCAGCCCCTGGCACTCTCGGTGGCCACTGCCGCCCTGCTGATGGGCTGTGGCGGCTCGTCGGACGCCGCCCTGCCCCAGCTCAGCGCGGCCACACCGGCCACGCTGCAGTCGTGCGCCACGCTGGCCAGCAGCCTCACGCTGCCCGACACGCGCATCACCTCTGCCGAACAGATCGCCGCCGGGCCGCTCACGCTGCAGGGCGTGGTCACGCAGGCGCCCGCGCACTGCCTGGTCAAAGCGGTGGACGGCGCCGCCTACGCCATCGGCTTTGAAATGCGCCTGCCCGTGGACTGGAACGGCCGCTTCCTGCACCAGGCCAACGGCGGGCTGGACGGCAGCGTGGTGACCGCGCTGGGCTCCGTCAGCGGCGCTGCGCCGGTGGCCCCGGGCCTGGTGCAGGGCTTTGCCGTGCTCAGCTCTGACGCCGGCCACGGTGCGCCCACCCCCTTCTTTGGCGTGGACCCGCAGGCCCGGCTGGACTATGGCTACCAGGCGGTGGGCACGCTCACTCCCATGGCCAAGAACCTCATCAAGAGCGCCTACGGCAAGGCGCCCGACCGCTCGTACATTGCAGGCTGCTCCAACGGCGGGCGCCACGCCATGGTGGCGGCATCGCGCTACGCCGAGCAGTACGACGGCGTGCTGGCCGGCAACCCAGGTTTCAGCCTGCCCAAGGCCGCCACCACCCAGCTGTGGAAGGCCCAGCAATACGCCAAGGTCGCCACCAAAGACGCCAACGGCCAGCCCGACCTGAACACCGCCGTCACCCCCGCCGAGTTCAAGCTCATCAGCAGCCGCATGGTGGCCAGGTGCGACGCGCTCGACGGCGTGGCCGATGGCCAGGTCAACGACGTGGCCGCCTGCCAGGCCGCCTTCAGCCTGCAAAACGATGTGCCCACCTGCACCGGTGCGCGCGATGGCTCGTGCATCACCAGCGAGCAAAAGAGCGTGCTGGCCAGCGTGTTTGCGGGCCCGAAGAACAGCAAGGGCGAGGCGCTGTACCAGGGCACCTGGTTTGACCCCGGCATTGCGGGCGCCAACTTTGCATCGTGGCACTTCGGCGCGCCCGCCACGCGCGACGCGGGTGCGGTGGCCTTCATCTTCACGTCGCCGCCCAGCACCGTGGCAGCCTTCAGCGCCACCACCGGTCTGCAGTACGCGCTGAACTTCAACATGGAAACCGACTACCAGAAGATCTTTGCCACCACATCGGTTTACACCGAATCGCCCTGGTCGTTCATGACGCCGCCCAACCCCAGCGACCTGAACACGCTGAAGAACCGCGGCGCCAAGATGATCGTCTTCCACGGCGTGGCCGACGGCGTGTTCTCGCCCATCGACTCCGCCCGCTGGATGGACCAGCTGCAGGCCAGCAACAGCAACAACGCCGACGCATTTGCCCGCCTGTTCTTCATCCCCGGCATGAACCACTGCTCCGGCGGCCCCGCCACCGACCAGTTCGACATGCTGGCCCCACTGGTGGCCTGGGTAGAACAGGGCAAGGCACCCGACAGCGTGACGGCCAAGGCTCGCGGCACGGGGGCCAATGTGGTCAACGCCGAGCTGCCAGCCACCTGGTCCGCCAACCGCACGCGGCCGCTGTGCGTGTACCCGAAGGTGGCGCGCTACAACGGGACGGGGGATGTGGAGAGTGCGAGCAGTTTTAGCTGCAAGTGAGGGAGGATTGAAAGTGGGAAGCCCGGCGGATGCCGGGCTTTTTGTTTTGTGCGCGGTATTGAGTGGAACGCCCGCGCGTGGCGGCCGCCAACGTGGGTCGATATCCGGTGAGCGCCACGGTGGAAGAAAAGCTCCCCCAGCGGGATCACCGGCATCACCGGGACAGCGGCTGCAATAACGGTTACCACCATTGCAGCACCGCGTGCCGTGTGACGTTTCTCGCGAACCTCAGGCTGCCGATTGCGCAGGCATGGCCCGGCAAAAGCGGATGAACCTGTTGGATGCCACACATCGTCCAGAAGCAGGGCACACGGCCGGCGATATGCCATCTGCAGGCCTTGAACGCGGCCTCCATCCATCGACGGAGTGCCTACCTCGGTAGGGTTCACGGGCGCGCCATGCGCTTCCACAATGGCCCCTTGCCCTCCCCCTGACAGGGCCGTACGCCTCATGCCCTTTCTGATCGCCGCCTCCCGAATCATGCCAACGCACTTTCCGCGAATCCCTGCAGGTGTCGCACCTCTCCCGGTCGTTCCCCGCCACGGCATCGCGGGCATGCATCAAGGCGTCGAGCCGCGCATGGCGCCAGTCACGCGCCGCCAGCTCGGCAAGTCGCCCTTCCGCGACCCAAATCCGCACTGAGGGCCAGCGGGCCGCCATCCACCACCGCATTCACGCGAGGCGGGTCGTCTGCAGTTCCCGCTGCGGGTGCTCGCCAGCGCAGCTCCAGACGACTCTGGGCGTTGGCACAGCGGCCCGGGTGCGCATGGCGCAGCGTCTTCTTGCTGCGCCATGCGTGGCGTTGCTCCGCACGGTTGACCCTTTCACTTTCAGTGAGCGCGCGCTAGCGATGGCAGCCAGCTCGCGCGCCCCCTCCACTTCGTCTGCTTTTTTAACCCTGAGAACTTCGACCATGCTTGCGTCCCGTTTCCTCCACATCCCTGCAACCCCCGGCGCTCGCTCCGGTCCGACGGACGCCCCAGACACACGCACGCCCGCTTCCAGCGCATCGGGAAACCTGCTGCGTGCGGCCGTGGCCGCTGTTGCCCTGGGTGCGCTGGCCTGGCCGGCAGCCTGGGCACAAGACGGCAACGGCGCTCCATCGCAATGGGGCCTCGGCCTGGCCGTGGGTACGGAACGGGCGCCATACCGCGACTTCCACAACAAGGTGCGGGGACTGCCGCTCATCCATTTCGAGAATCGCTGGGTCAGCGTGCTTGGCCCCTCGCTCGACATCAAGCTGCCGTCGGCCGGGCCGGTAGCGCTCGCGTTGCGTGCTCACTATTCGGGCGAAGGGTACAAGGCCGAAGACTCGCCTTACCTTGCAGGCATGGACGAGCGCAAGGCCAGCTTCTGGGCAGGGTTGGCAGCCACATGGCGTACCGACGTGGTCAATGTCTCCGGCGAATGGCTGGAAGATGCCTCGGGCAAAAGCAAAGGCCGCAAGATCAGGCTGCAGGCGGACCGCCGGTTTCAGCACGGCGCCTTCGACTTCACCCCGCGTTTGGCCGCGCACTGGGCCGACAGCAAGTATGTGGACTATTACTACGGCGTGAAATCCTCCGAGGCACGGCCCCAACGCCGCGCCTACCAAGGCGACGCCAGCGTCAACATGGAGCTCGGGCTCAGCGTGGGCTATGCGCTTGCGCCACGGCAAAGCATCCATGTGGACATCAGCACCACCCACTTTGGCAGCGGCATCAAGAAGAGCCCGCTGGTAGATCGCGCCAGCACCAACGGCGTGCGCCTGGGCTACCTGTACCTCTTCTGACCTGCAGGCGTCGCACCTACCGGCAACTCGTGCTGTCGTTGTCATCCAGGCCTGCGATGGCGGGGCGGGTCGCAAGGCGCTTTTCGCAGCCAATAGCCCGGCTAGCGGCAAGAAAAGCGACACAGCGGACCGCCCGAGACCGCGCTATCGCGGACCGCGGAGGGTTATGCAGGACATCCTCAAGTTGCCGATACCAGCGGACTCCCGATGCCAGTGTCATTCGTGCAGTCACCTCAAACTGACAACGAATACAAAACTGCCTCAGGTCTCAAAAATGAATTTTCAACTATTACGAAGTGCGGCAGGAAAATATTCGATTCCCTCCGCCAGCAGCGATTTTCTGCACTTCTTCGGCACGCCTCTTGACCGTATATCGAACGACGCCTCAGAAGTCCTCAAGTATTTTGACGACGAAGAGGCATCGGCACTGATTCAGAGCCTTGAAGACAGCGCCAAAAATCTGTCCCATTTCGACTGCACGATCCGGATTCGGCGCAGATACTCATTGCACGACCCATGCAGGTCTCTTTATATCTATGCCGTACCCACACTTACCGACAATGGCGGTGTGCTCTGGGACGGGGCGCTGGCGGATCTGGATTCCGAAGATGTGCTGTCAAATGCGAAAGCGGATTCTGGGGAGTGGAACCATTTCAGGGCGGGCACTCTGCGGGTCAGGCGTGATGCACTGACTGGCCTGCCCAACAAGACGGCGATCCTCGAAAGCCTGGCGCTGTACGCGGACAGCGAGTGCTCCAAATCCAGCCATCTGGTAGCAATATTCATTGACCTCGACAATTTCGGATGCATTAACAGGTCCTTCGGGGATCACATCGGCGATCGGGTGCTGAAGGATGTCGCCGTTCGGCTTGAAAGCATGCTTCGGGCCGGCGACAGTATTGCAAGAGAATCGGCGGACAAATTCCTGATCATCATCAAGAATTTGAAGGATGAAGCCCATTGCTACAACGCCTCCATCCAGATTGCAAACCGGATTCGGGGGGCTCTCACGCCTGCGTTCTGTGCGGATCACGAAATGGTCGTACTGACGTGCAGCATGGGCATTGCCTTCGCGACAGGGCGTATTTCGGTGCATGGCACCGATATTCTGACTCTGGCCGAGGTTGCGATGTATCAGGCCAAAGCCAGCGGAAAGAACACGCACTACTTTTTTGACAAGAAACTCAACCAGAAGCAACACTCCGGTTCGCCATAGCCCGTCAGCAGGCCCCATCGGGAGAATTCGCACCGGGGAATTTTTCGCAGGGCGGGCGTCTTTTCCGCGCGCGACAGGAAGAGTGGCCTTTTCAAAAGCACAAGTGCTACGCCTGAACCTCAAGGGACCTCCCGACACGCCTGCGCGACAGGCACTTACGGCCCAAAGACCGTGCCTGGTGGCGTGGCCACCGATGGCGCCCTGCTGACACGCCGCTGTCAGCAGCCCCCTCGCACCATCAAGGCTTCTTTCTTCCACCCACAAGGAGCCCCATGAAAAACGCCATCGCCTGGTTCGAAATCCCCACCACCCAACTGGAGCGCGCCCAGGCCTTTTACGAGGCCGTGCTGGGCCAGCCCATGCGCCGCGAGGTCATGGGCCCGAGCGAAGGGGCCGTGTTTGCGTATGACCCCGCAGCCGATGGCGCTGGCGGCGCGCTGATGATGGGGCCGACCGCGCCGCAGGTGTCAGGCAGCGGCACGCTGGTGTACCTGGATGCATCGCCATCGCTCGATGCCGCGCTGGAGCGCGCCGTGGCGCACGGCGGCAGCGTGGCCTTGCCGCGGCAGGCGCTGCCGCCGGGCATGGGGTTCTTTGCGCACATCCATGATCTGGATGGCAACCGGGTGGGCCTGCACGCGGCGGCGTGATGCAGGGGCTGCACGCCATGCCGGCCACAGCACTGGCCCAGGCCACGCTCTTTGCCACAGCGCCCGC
Organism: Burkholderiales bacterium Ga0074133; assembly: GCA_001464865.1. Taxonomy (GTDB): domain Bacteria; phylum Pseudomonadota; class Gammaproteobacteria; order Burkholderiales; family Burkholderiaceae_C; genus Acidovorax. The sequence continues at coordinate 22,608 of LNEG01000134.1, read as the reverse complement.
GCCTGCGCGCGCCCCGCGCAACTGGATTGCGGTGGCCAGCGCGCAGCATGCGCGGCGGGGCTGCGCACAGCCGGGCGCCGGCTACATGCAGGTGTGCCACGGCAAGGCCGCGCCGCTCAGGCGTGTGCAGGCGGGCGACCGCGTGGCCTACTACGCGCCCACGGTGACCATGGGCGGAGCGGACCGGCTGCAGGCCTTCGTATCCATCGGCGTGGTGCTGCCCGGCGAGCCGTATGCCTTTGACATGAGCGGCGGGTTTGTGCCGTTTCGCAAGAATGTGGCGTATGTGCCTGCGAACGAGGCTCCGATTGCGCCGCTGCTGGACGCCTTTGAGTTTGTGGACGACCGCCAGCGCTGGGGTAGCCAGTTTCGCTTTGGACTCTTTGCCATCAGCGACCATGACATGGGACTGATTGCCAGGGCCATGGGTGCGCCGATGGTGGCGCTGGGGCTTGGCTGAGCGGGCCGGGCGCCATGGCCCCTTTCACTCTGAGGCGGCCCAAGCACCGCGCGAGGCTTCGACAGCCTCATCCCGAACGGGTGGTGAAGCTGCAAACCACGGAACCTTGGTTTCCCGCTTCTAAACGCCCAGATAGTTCCTGCGCACCTCGTCGCTGGCCACCACCTCGGCCATGCTGCCGTGGTGGGCGATCTGGCCTTGCTCGATGAGGTAGGCGCGGTCGGCCACGGCCTGGGCGAAGGGCAGGTTCTGCTCGCTCAGCAGCACGCTCACGCCCTTCGCCTTGAGTGCGCGGATGGTGCGGGCCATCTGCTGCACGATGAGCGGCGCCACGCCTTCCGATGGCTCATCCAGCAGCACCAGCAGGGGCTGGCCCATGAGCGTGCGGGCCACAGTCAGCATCTGCTGCTCGCCACCGCTCATGCGGCCGCCGGGGCGCTGGGGCATTTCGCCCAGGTTGGGAAACAGCGCAAACAGCTTCTCGGGCGTCCACTCAAGGGCGGGCGCGCCATCGGGCCAGCGGCGCGGCGGCTGGCGGCCTACCTGCAGGTTTTCCAGCACCGTGAGGTCGGTGAAGATGCGGCGGTCTTCCGGCACGTAGCCCAGGCCCAGGCGGGCGATGTAGTGCGGCTCGCTGCGGGCAATGCTCTGCCCCAGAAACTGCACACCGCCCTGCCGCGACACCATGCCCATGATGGCCTTGAGTGTGGTGGACTTGCCTGCGCCATTGCGCCCCATCAAGGCCACGACTTCGCCCCGGCCGACGTGCAGCGATACGTCAAACAGGATTTGCGCCGCGCCGTACCAGGCGTTGAGCGATTGCACCTGAAGCACGGGCGCAGTGGATGTATCGGGTGTCGTGGTGGCGGTGTCGCTCATCACAGGGTTTCCCCGACTGCCTCAAACCCGGTGCCCAAATAGGCCTGCTGCACACGCGCATCGGCCTGGATCTGCTCGGGCGTGCCCTCGGCCAGCAGGCGGCCGCGCACCAGCACCAGTACGCGGTCGGCATGGCCAAACACCACATCCATGCTGTGCTCGGTAAACAGCACGCCCATGCGGCGCTCGCGCGCGATCTGGCGCGTGAGCGCCATCAGCGCCTGCCGCTCGGCGGGGGCCATGCCGGCGGTGGGCTCATCCATCAGCAGCAGGCGCGGTGCGTGGGCCAGCGCCAGGGCCAGCTCCACGCGCTTGATGTCGCCGTAGGCCAGCGCGCTGCAGGGCCGCTCTGCCTGCGCAGCCATGCCCACCTGCTCCAGCAAGGCCAGCGCATCGGCCCGGCGGTGCTGGCCTGCGGGGCGCCAGAAGCGGTAGATGCTGCGGTCGGCCGAGAGCAGCGCCATCTGCACGTTTTCCAGCACGGTCAGCGATGCAAAGGTTTCGGCGATCTGAAAGGTGCGACCCACGCCGTGGCGCCAGATGGTGCGTGGCGGCAGGCCGGTGATGTCCACCCCGCCCAGCAGCACCTGCCCGGCATCGGGCCTGAGCTGGCCGCCCACCATGTTGAAGGTGGTGGACTTGCCCGCGCCGTTGGGGCCGATGAGGGCGAGCATCTCGCCGGCGGCCAGCGCAAAGCCCACATCGTCGACCGCCTGCACGCCGCCAAAGGCGCGGCACAGGCCCGCTACACGCAACAATGGTTGCAGCGCTTCAGCCATGTGCACCCCCCTGCCCTGCGCGCCGCGCGTGCCACCACTCGGCCAGCTGCTGCCCGGCCCCTGTCAGCCCCTGCGGAAACAGCAGCACCAGCAGCAGCATGGTGCCGCCCAGCACGGCGCGCCAGTAGTCGGTGTTGCGGGCCACGGTGTCGTGCAGCCAGGTGAACACGGCGGCGCCCACCAGCGGGCCCGACAGCGTTTGCACGCCGCCCAGCAGCACCATCACCAGCCCATCGACCGACTTGCCCACCGACAGCCCCTCGGGCGAGATGCTGCCTTTGGAAAACACATACAGCGCCCCCGCCAGCCCCGCCATCACCCCGGCCACTACAAAGGCGGCCCATTGCAGGCGGCGCACGTCCACCCCCAGCGCATCGGCGCGCAGGGCCGAGTCGCGCGCAGCGCGCAGCGCCAGGCCGAACGGCGCCAGCAGCATGCGGCGCAGCAGCAGCACGGCGGCGGCCACCACCACCAGCGTGAGGCCGTAGTACGCGAGCGGGCTGGCCAGCCACGCTGCAGGCCACACGCCCGTGATGCCGTTGCTGCCGCCCGTCACGGCATCCCACTGGTAGCACAGCGCCCAGGTGATCTGCGCAAACGCCAGCGTGAGCATGGTGAGGTACACGCCCGACAGGCGCACGCACAGCCAGCCGTACAGCAGCGCGCCCAGGCCCGCAGCCAGCGGCGCCAGCAGCAGCACCAGCTCCATCGGTACACCGGCACTGCGCACCAGCAGGGCCGCGGCGTACGCGCCCAGCCCAAAGTACGCCGCATGCCCAAACGAATGCAGCCCGCCCGGGCCCATGATGAAGTGCAGGCTGCTGGCAAACAGGGCGGCCACCAGCACATCGACCAGCAGCACGGGCAGGTACGGGAACGCGCCTGCAACCAGCGGCACCAGGGCCAGCAACACCAGCACAGCCCAGCCCAGGCGGCGCACGCCGGTGCTGGCGGGGCGCAGCGGTGGCTCGGCATGGGCCAGTGCGCGCACCGCCGCCTGCGGGCGGCCCAGCAGGCCCCAGGGGCGCCACACCAGCACCACGGCCATGACCACAAATTCCACCACCAGCGTCATCTTGGACAACGACAGGCTCACGCCCGCCACCTCGACCAGCCCGATCCAGATGCACAGGGCCTTGAGCTCGGCTATCAGCAGCGCCGCGAAGAATGCCCCGGCAATCGACCCCATGCCCCCCACCACCACCACGACAAACGCTGCGCCAATGGTGAGCAAATCCATCTCCAGGTGCGCAGGCTCGCGCGGCAGCTGCAGCGCACCCGCCAGCCCGGCCAGCAGCGCGCCCAGCGCAAACACCGAGGTGAACAGCCAGGCCTGGTTGACACCCAGGGCGCCCACCATCTCGCGGTCTTGCGTGGCGGCACGCACCAGCGTGCCCCAGCGCGTGCGGTGCAGCAGCAGCCACAGCAGGCCCAGCACCACCGGGCCCACAGCCATCAAGAACAGGTCGTACACCGGGAACTGGCGGCCCAGGATGGGCACCGCATCTCCCAGCCCCGGCGCACGCGGGCCAAACAGTTCTTCAGGCCCCCAGGCCCACAGCACCGCATCCTTGATGACCAGCACCAGCGCAAACGTGGCCAGCAGCTGAAACAGCTCGGGCGCGCGGTAGATGCGGCGCAGCAGCACCACCTCGACCACCGCACCCAGCAGGCCGGTGGCCACCGGCGCCAGCAGCAGCGCGGGCCAGAAGCCCACCGCCGGCGCCAGCCGCTCGACCAGCGTGTAGGCCAGGTAGATGCCCAGCATGAAGAACGAGCCATGCGCAAAGTTGACGATGCGCATGACGCCGAAGATGAGCGACAGCCCCGCCGCCACCAGGAACAGTGACGAAGCGGACGCCAGCCCGTTGAGCAGTTGAACGACCAGACCGGAGAAGCTCACAGAGATGGGGTCCGTAGCAGGGCGTGTGGTGGGTCAGGTCGGGTGCAGGCGCCCACGCGGGGGTCAGTCTGCAGGGCGCAGCTTTTTCACCTCGTCGGCGCTGGGCTGAAACCGCGCGCCGTCGGCATAGCGGAAGTCCACCATCACGCCCTTGCCGCCGTCGTTGCGCGTCTTACCCACAAAGGCGCCCATGGTGGACTGGTTGTCTTCCGGCCGGTAGCGGATGGGGCCAAAGGGCGACATCAGCTCGAGCCCCTTGAAGGCGGCGATGAGCTTTTCGGTATCGGCCCCGCCCGCCTTGCGCATGCCGGCGGCCAGCGACTGCACGGCCGAATAGCCCACCACCGAGCCCAGGCGCGGGTGGTCCTTGAATTTGGCCTGGTAGGCCTTCAGAAACGCCTGGTGCTCGGGCGTGTTGATGCCGTACCAGGGGTAGCCCGTCACGGTCCAGCCGTTGGGGGCTTCGTTCTTGAGCGGGTCCAGGTATTCGGGCTCGCCGGTCAGCAGGCTCACCACCTCGCGCCCCTGGAACAGGCCGCGGGTGTTGCCCTCGCGCACAAAGCGCGACAGGTCGGCCGCAAACAGCACGTTGAAGATGGCATCGGGCTTGGCATCGCCCAGGGCCTGCACCACGCTGCCAGCATCCACCTTGCCCAGCGGTGGGGCCTGCTCGGCCACAAATTCCACATCCGGCTGCGCCTGCTTGAGCAGCCGCTTGAACGTGGCGGCGGCCGACTGGCCGTATTCGTAGTTGGGGTAGACGATGGCCCAGCGCTTTTTCTTGAGCGCAGCGGCCTCGGGCACCAGCATGGCCACCTGCATGTAGGTGGAGGCACGCAGGCGGTAGGTGTAGCGGTTGCCGTTCTCCCACACGATCTTGTCGGTGAGCGGCTCGGCGGCCAGGAAGAACACCTTTTTCTGGCGGGCGTAGTCGGTCAGCGCCAGGCCAATGTGCGACAGGAAGCTGCCCATCAGCACATCCACCTTCTCGCGGGCGAGCAGCTCGTCGGCCGCGCGCACGGCGTCGCCGGGGCTGGCGTTGTCGTCGCGGATGATGAGTTCGATCTTGCGGCCGGCGATGCCGCCAGCGGCGTTGACCTCGTCCACCGCCAGTTCCATGCCCTTGCGATAGGGCTCCAGAAAGGCCGGCTGCGCCTTGTAGCTGTTGATCTCACCGATGCGAATGGGCGCCTGGGCCAGCGCAGCGCCCGCCATCAGCCCCAGGCCGCAGAGCGGAATCAGGGTGCGGAGCAAGGCAGTGCATAAGGGCATGACTTTTCTTTCGTTGGAATCGGCGGGTTGAGGATCGACAATGTACCCTTGGGATGTCCTGCATAACCCCTCGCGGTCCGTGATCGCGCGGTCTCGGGCGGTCCGCTGTGTTGCTTTTCTTGTCAATAGCCGGGCTATTGGCTGCGAAAAGCGCCTTGCGGCCCATCCCGATCCGCACCATCACCGACGCGCGAAGGTTATGCAGGACATCCCTGGCGCGCTTTTGACTAACAATAGCGGGCTTTGCCAGCAGCCACGGGCTATTTTGGGCTTTTGGGCGCGCCAGCCGAGTCCGCTGCCAAAGCCCCTCGCCAACGCAGCGCGTTGTGCCGCCGGGACAGTTGCTTTCCGATTTTCATCCTTTCAAGAAACCATGAGTGCCTTTCTCGAAGAACGCGTTCTGACCGTCCACCACTGGACGGACCGGCTGTTCAGCTTCACCACCACGCGTGATCCCGCCCTGCGGTTCTCGAACGGCCACTTCACCATGATTGGTCTGAAGGTCGATGGCAAGAACCTGCTGCGTGCCTACTCCATTGCCAGCCCCAACTGGGAAGAGCACCTGGAGTTCCTGTCGATCAAGGTGCCCGACGGCCCGCTGACTTCGCGACTGCAGAACATCCAGGTGGGCGACACGATCATCGTCGGCAAGAAGCCCACGGGCACGCTGCTGATCGACTACCTGCTGCCCGGCAAGAACCTGTACCTGATCGGCACCGGCACGGGCCTGGCGCCGTGGCTGTCCATCGTGCGCGACCCTGAAACCTACGAGCGCTTTGAAAAGGTGGTGGTGGTGCACGGCGTGCGCGAGGTCAACGAGCTGGCCTACCAGGACCTGTTCGAGAAGGACCTGCCCAACCACGAGCTGCTGGGCGAGATCGTGCGCGACAAGCTGATCTACTACCCCACCGTGACGCGCGAGCCCTTCCGCAACCAGGGGCGCATCACCGACCTGATCGAGAACGGCACCTTCCCCGCCAACATCGGCCTGCCCCCGCTGGACCCGCTGACCGACCGCGTGATGTTGTGTGGCAGCCCCGCCATGCTGGCCGACCTGAAGATCATGCTGGAAAAGCGTGATTTTGAGGAAGGCAACACCAGCACGCCCGGCGACTTCGTGGTGGAACGCGCTTTCGTCGAAAAGTGACCGGTTGATCCGGCCAGTCAAAAAAGGGGAGCCGCGGCTCCCTTTTTTGCTGCACACCCGCAGCGTTTACTGCCGCGTAGCCACGTAGCCCGGCTGGGCTGCCGTGGCATAACCGCCAGGCGCTGTTTGTGGCTGCGGCGCGGCGTAGCCCTCTTCAGCCACGCGGAACCCGCTGCCCTGCACCACCACCGGCGTGCCCACCGCTGGCGGCTGCGCCCGCTGAAAGCGGCGTACCGAACCGTCTTCCATGCGAATGGCCACCTGGTAGACCGTCTGCGTGCGCGTGTGCTCCTCGATCTTGTGGCCCGCATAGCCGCCGCCCACGGCACCCAGCACCGTGGCAGCGGTGCGACCCGACCCCTTGCCGATCTGGTTGCCCACCACGGCGCCCAGCACGCCACCGGCCACAGCGCCCACGCCGGTGGCGGGCGCTGCCTGCTGCACAGCCTGCACCGACTCGACCCGGCCGCACGTTGCGCAAAGTGCCGGGGCACGGTTGTCGGCGGTGCTCAGGGCCTGGCCGGAAGCACCTGAGGGGTAAGACCCGCCTGACGGGCCCGCGTACCCCACAGGGCCCGCTGCCGGACGGCTCGTGGCGGGTGGCCTGGAGGCACTGCCCCCTGCCCGGCCCTCGGTCATGATTTCAGACTCTGGCGTGCGCTGTGTGGCGGCCACGGCGGCCGCAGCCACGGGTGCTGCTGCACCACCGTCTGGCGTGCGCGCCTGCCACACCAGCGCGGCGCCCAGCGCCACCACGCTCACTCCCAGGGCGCCGATGGCCGCCCACATCCACTTCAGGGAAGGGCCGTGGGCGGCCGAGGCAGTGGCGACCAAGCCGTTGGCCGCATGTGCGCGGGCCTGTGGAACGATAAGGGACATGGCGTTTCTCCAAATGCCGGACAGGCCGGCTTGCTGACAGGTGGGCAGGTTAGCCGCCCTGCGCGCGGTGCTGCCGCTGCGCCCTGTAAAGGACGTAAGCAGCTGTGCGCAGGTGGGCGTGCAACGACGGTCAGGCGGGGGTGGCAGGCACTGCTGCACCTTCACGGGCTGCCTGCGCGTCGCGCGCCTGCTCGAACGCCCGCGCGCAGCTGGCCGAAAACAGCAGCACGGCCGACGAGAAATAGATCCACATCAACAGCACCACCAGCGAACCGGCCGCGCCATAGGCCGAGACCACGGCCGCAGTGCTGAGGTACCACGCCAGCAGCTGCTTGCCCACGGTGAACAGGGTGGCTCCCACCACAGCGCCCCCCACGATGCAGCGCATGGGCGGCTTCCTGCCCACGCCAATGCGCATCAGCCCCACGAAAAGCGCCACCGCAAACCCGAAAGCCACTGCCTCGTTGACCACCTGGATGGCCGGGGCCAGCGGCGCAAACGACAGGTGCACCCCCGCCCAGCCGGCAAACAGATTGATGAGCGTGGACATGGCCAGCGAGACCATGAGCAGGAACCCCAGGGCCAGCACATAGGCCAGCCCGCGCAGTCGCAGCGATGCCATGCGCCACCACGCTGCGCCCTGCTCGGCCTGGCCATCGCCGCGCCACAGCTGCGACAGGGCCGACTGCAGCTCCACAAACACCCCGGTGGCCCCCGAAAGCAGCACCACAAAGCCGACGATCGATGCCAGGCGCCCCTCGGCGGGCTCCTGCGCGCTGACCAGCGCCTGCCGGATCACGTCGGCCACCTGCTGGCCCATCACGGCCTGCACCTGTGCAATCAGGCTGGATTCGAGGTAGCTGCGGTCCATCCACCAGCCCAGCACGCCCACCAGCAGCAACAGCAGCGGTGCCAAGCTGAGCATGCCGTAGAACGACATGGCGGCACTCATGCGCAGCCCCTCGGCGTCCAGCCACATCTGCGCCGCCCGGCCGAACGGCACGAACGGCCTCCACACCGGTTCCAGCGCGTTGGCGATGCGTTGCAGGGCATTGGGGGGCCGGGGCCGGGGCTCCATGGAGGCAGGGCGTGCGGGTGCAGTCATCGCGCGAGGGTAAGCGCTGCACCGGCGGCGCGCCATCCTACGTTGCCCCCTCGTGCGGTAGGCGGCATCCCACATCAGCATGGCCGCGCATCGGGGTGCGGCGGACGTGGCGAGTGTCCAAAGTGACAGCCCGCAGGGCGCTGCCTCGCTAGCATGCCCAGCACGATTGGCAGACCGGCAGGCAGTCCTGGCGCGCTGCCAACGCCTCACGACAACCCACCACATCCCCAAGGAGACACCCATGAGCGTGCGACAACTTTTTGACCTGACCGGCCAGGTGGCCCTGGTGACCGGCGGCTCGCGCGGGCTGGGCCTGCAGATGGCCGAGGCCCTGGGCGAGATGGGTGCCAAACTGGCCATCAGCGCACGCAAGGCCGACGAACTGGCCGAGGCCAAGGCGCACCTGGAAGGCATGGGCTACGAAGTGCTCACGGTGGTGAACGACCTGCAAAAGACCGAAGACATCCCCGGCCTGGTGGACCAGGTCATCGAACGCTTTGGCACCATCGACATCCTGGTGAACAACGCCGGTGCCACCTGGGGCGCCAAGGCCGAGGACTACCCCGACGCCGCCTGGCACAAGGTGATGGACCTGAACGTGAGCGCGCCGTTCTTCCTGTCGCGCGAAGTGGGCAAGCGCTGCATGATCCCGCGCGGCAAGGGCAGCATCATCGTCACGGCATCGGTGGCGGGCCTCAAGGGCACACCGCCCGGCATGAACACCATTGCCTACAACACCTCCAAGGCTGCGGCCATCCACTTTGCGCGCACGCTGGCGTCTGAATGGGGCCACTACGGCATCCGCGTCAACGCGATCTGCCCGGGCTTTTTCCCCAGCAAGATGGCCAGCGGCCTGATCGAAAAGCTCGGCCCCGCGATGGTGGAGCGTACGCCGCTGCGCCGCATTGGTGGCGAAGAGGACCTCAAGGGCGCGGTGGTGTTCCTGGCGTCCAACGCCTCACGCCACATCACCGGCGAATCCATCGTGGTGGACGGCGGCGCCAGCCTGATCTGACACCCACCGGCCCTGCCCAGCAGCCACTGGCGCGCAAGGCCGACTCAGGGCCGCAGTCGCCCGTGCTGCGCCGCGCCAGCCCGCGCAGCCATCCCGCAAGCTTTTCCCCCAAAGGACTCCCCCATGGACTTCACCTACTCACCCAAGGTCATCGACCTGCAGCAGCGCCTGACGGCGTTCATGGGGGAGCACATCTACCCCACCGAGGCGGTGTACCACCACGAGGTGGCCGAGAACCGCAAGGCCGGCAACCCGTGGCAGCCCACCAAGGTGATGGAAAAGCTCAAGGCCGCTGCGCGCGCCGAGGGTCTGTGGAACCTGTTCCTGCCCGAGTCGGAGCTGGGCGCGGGTCTGACCAACCTCGAATACGCGCCGCTGTGCGAAATCATGGGCCGCTCGCACATCGCGCCCGAGGCCTTCAACTGCGCCGCACCCGACACCGGCAACATGGAGACGCTGGCCCGCTACGCCTCGCCCGCACAGCAGCAGCGCTGGCTGCTGCCGCTGCTCGACGGCACCATCCGCTCGGCCTTTGCCATGACGGAGCCCGACGTGGCCTCGTCGGATGCCACCAACATCGAGGCGCGCATCACGCGCGACGGCGACCACTACGTGATCAACGGCCGCAAGTGGTGGACATCGGGCGCGCCCGACCCGCGCTGCCAGATCCTCATCGTGATGGGCAAGACGGACCCCGACCACATCAACCGCCACCAGCAGCAGTCGATGATCCTCGTGCCCATGGACACGCCCGGCGTGACGATGGAGCGCGCGCTGTCGGTGTTCGGCTACGACCATGCGCCGCACGGCCATGGCGAGGTGAGCTTTGACAACGTGCGCGTGCCGGTCGAGAACATTTTGCTGGGCGAGGGCCGCGGCTTCGAGATCGCCCAGGGGCGCCTGGGCCCCGGCCGCATCCACCACTGCATGCGCCTGATCGGCGTGGCCGAGCGTGCGCTGGAGCTGATGTGCCAGCGCGCCCTGTCGCGCACCGCATTTGGCCGCAAGGTGGCCGACCAGGGCGTGACGCGCGAGCGCATTGCCAATGCACGCATCCTGATCGACCAGGCGCGCTTTCTGGTGCTGAACGCCGCGCAGATGATGGACACCGTGGGCAACAAGGTGGCGCGCAAGGAGATCGCGATGATCAAGGTGGCCGCGCCCAACATGGCCTGCCAGGTGATCGACTGGGCGATGCAGGTGCACGGCGGTGGCGGGGTGAGCGACGACTTCCCGCTGGCGGCAGCGTACGCCCAGGCACGCACGCTGCGCTTTGCCGACGGCCCTGATGAAGTGCACCGCAACGCCATCGCCAAGGACGAGCTGGCCCGGCACCTCAAGCGCGGCTGAGTGCCTTAAACCCTCGCATTGCACCGCATGTCTGATCGCCACCTTGCCCACTGGCCACCCGGCCTGCCCCGCCACCTCACGCTGCCGCAGACCCACCTGTTCCACAACGCACAGGTGTCGGCCGCGCGCTACCCCTACAAGCCCTACCTGGTGTTCTACGACACGCAGGTGACCTTCCGGCAGTTCGAGCAGCAGGCCGAGCAGATTGCGGGCTACCTGCAGCAGCACTGCGGCGTGCAGGCTGGCGACCGCGTGCTGCTGTACATGCAGAACAGCCCGCAGTGGATCCTGGCGTTCTACGGCATCCTGCGCGCCAACGCGGTGGTGGTGCCGGTGAACCCCATGAACCTGACCGACGAACTGCGTCACTACGTGCATGACAGCGGCGCCACGGTGGCCTTTGTCGCCCAGGACCTGCACGCGCAAGTGCAGCCGCTGGTGGGCGAGGCGGGCGGGCTGCAGCACGTGGTGGTGGCTGCATACAGCGACTACCTGCAGGTGCCCACCGACCTGCCGGTGCCCGCCTTCGTGTCGGCCCCGCGCCAGGCCATCGACGCGCCGGGCGTCACGCTGTGGAGCGACATGCTGGCGCGCCAGTGCGTGCCCGGCCCGCTGACCGCCGGGCCGGACGACCTGTGCGTGATGCCCTACACCTCGGGCACCACCGGCCACCCCAAGGGCTGCATGCACACCCACCGCAGCGCCATGAGCACGCTGGTGGGCGGGGCGCAGTGGTTTTCGCGCACGCAGGATTCGACCTACCTCGCAGTGCTGCCGCTGTTCCACGTCACGGGCATGTCCGGCAGCATGAACGGGCCGCTGTTCATCGGCGCCACCGTGGTGGTGCTGCCCCGGTGGGACCGCGACGCTACCGCACAGCTCATGCAGCGCTACCGCATCAGTATCTGGCAGGCCATCTCGACCATGGTGGTCGACTTTCTGGCCAACCCGCGGCTGACCGAGTACGACATCTCCAGCCTGCAGGCCGTGCGCGGCGGCGGCGCGGCCATGCCCAAGGCCGTGGCGCAGCGCCTGCGCGACCTCACGGGGCTGGAGTACGTGGAGGGCTACGGCATGTCCGAGACCATGGCTGCGACGCACATCAACCCACCGCACCGGCCCAAGCCGCAGTGCCTGGGCATACCGGTGTTTGACGTGGATGCGCGCGTGGTAGACCCGGCCACCTTTGCCGAGCTGCCCCCGGGCGAGACCGGCGAGATCGTGGTGCACGGCCCGCAGGTGATGCAGGGGTACTGGAACAACCCGCAGGCCACGGCCGACAGCTTCATCACCCTCGACGGCAAGCGCTTTCTGCGCACCGGCGACCTGGCGCAAGTGGACGAAGACGGCTACTTCTTCATGGTGGACCGGCTCAAGCGCATGATCAATGCGTCGGGCTACAAGGTGTGGCCGGCCGAGGTCGAATCCATGATGTACGGCCACCCCGCCATCCTGGAGGTATGCGTGATTGCCGCGCACGACAACAAGCGCGGCGAGACCGTGAAAGCCGTGGTGGTGCTGCGCGATGGCTACCCGGGCCGGGTGACCGAGCAGGACGTGATCGACTGGAGCCACCAGCACATGGCCGCGTACAAGAGCCCGCGCATCGTGCAGTTTGTGGGCAGCCTGCCCAAGTCGGCCACGGGCAAGGTGCAGTGGCGTGCACTGCAGGAGCAGGAACGCGCAGCCGCCACAGCCCATGCCGCGGGCGGTGCGGACTGACGGATGCCCGCGCCGCCCCGCGTCGTTTGCTATGCTATTGATAGCAATGGCGGCAGATAAAACATGGACCCCAGGCCAAAAACACCCAAAAACACCCCAAAACACGCCTGGAGTGGCCTGGAGCAGGCCTGCAGCGCTGCACCGGATGGCACCCCGCTTGCAGCGGCCATGCACAGCACGGCCGGTTATGCAAAATGCACCATGACCGGCGTGCACAGCGCCACCCCTTCCGGGCAGGCTGCCGCCAGACGGCACCTGCGTCTTTTCCTTCTTCACCGCCCACACAGGCTGCCACTCCATGCACGCACCCTCCCTCGCCCGCCTGGTCCAGGTTCTGCGCAACGACGTCGACAAGGGGCTGCTGCCCGGAGCGGTGGCGCTGGTACACCACCGCGGCGCCACGGTGTTGCACGAGGCCGTGGGCCTGCAGCGGCCGGCGGCCAGTGGCCAGGCCTCGGTGCCGATGGCACCGGACACGATCTTCCGCATCTATTCGATGACCAAGCCCGTCGCATCGCTGGTGGCGATGATGCTGATGGAAGAAGGCCGGCTGCTGCTGGGCCAGCCGGTGGCGCACTACCTGCCTGCGTTTGCCGGCCAGCGCGTGCATGACGAAGCCTCCGGGCATACCGCACCCGTGGCGCGCGAGGCCACCGTGCACGACCTGCTGCGCCACACCGCGGGCCTGAGCTACGCGTGGGAGGCCGGCACCATCCCCGATGCCTACCGCACCGCGCGCATTGGTTCGCGCCGCCACACCAACACACAGCTGGCGGCCGCCCTGGGCCCGCTGCCGCTGCTGCACCAGCCGGGCAGCCGCTGGGAATACAGCCGCGCCACCGATGTGCTGGGCGCCGTGCTGGAGGCGGTGGAGGGCGAGCCGCTGGCCGCCATCCTGCAGCGCCGGGTGTTCGGCCCGCTGGGCATGGTCGACACGGGCTTTCAGATACCCGCCGACCAGCTGCACCGGCTGGCCGAACCGTTTGCCAAGGACCCGCTCACGGGCGATGCTGTGGCGCTGATCGATGTCTCGGCACCGCCAGCGTTTGAATCCGCCGGTGGCGGGCTGGTGTCCACCGCAGCCGACTACGCGCGCTTTTTGCAGCTGATGCTGGGACGTGGCACCGCCACGGGCCTGCCCGGCACTGCCGGCCCGGTGCGCCTGGCCAGCCGCGCCACCATCGACTTCATGACCGCCGACCATCTGGGCAGCATCCCCACGGTGGGCGACATCCTGCCTGCGGGCTACGGTTTCGGCATGGGGGTGGCGGTGCGCACCGCCACGGGGCTGACCACGCGCCCCGGCACAGCCGGGCACTACAGCTGGAGCGGCATGGGCGGCACCTACTTTTTCGTGGACCCGGCCGAGGACCTGTTTGCCATGGTGCTGGCCCAGGCGCCAGGCCAGCTGCGCTACCTGTGCGAACTGTACCCGGCGCTGGTGTACGCGGCATTGTGATCAACGCGCTGGATCAACCCACCCTGACCGTTCAGGCTGAGCCTGTCGAAGCCCTGCGCCGCGCTTCGACAGGCTCCGCCTGAACGGGTTGGTAGTTTCGAACGCCAATTGGTTGGAACGGCCTGCCCCTCGGAACGCACCGTCAGGCAACCGCTGGCGCCAGAGACACGCACAGGCACCGGCTTACACTCAACGCCCAGCCCTGGCATGCAACGCTGCCCCACCCGCAATGCGCAGGCCCGTTCCCCCAGACCTATTTCTTGAACCTATGCAGATTCGCTGCGCACTGGTCGGCATGCCCGGCTCGGGCAAATCCACCGTCGGCCGGCAACTGGCCCACCGCCTGGGGGTTTCTTTCGTCGACCTGGACCACCGGCTAGAGCAGCATCTGGGCACCAGCATCCGCAGCTTCTTCGAGGCCGAGGGCGAAGCCCGTTTCCGTGACATCGAAGCCCAGGTGCTGGCCGACGTGGTCCGCCAGCCCGGAGGCATGGTTTTGTCCACCGGCGGCGGCGCCGTGCTCCGCCCCGAAAACCGCGAGGCCCTGCGCCAGTTCGGCAACGTGCTGTACCTGCGCGCTGCCCCTGAAGAAATCTACAAGCGCGTACGGCACGACCGCAGCCGCCCGCTGCTGCAGGTGGGCAACCCGCTGGAGAAGCTGCGCGAGCTGTACGCCGTGCGCGACCCCCTGTACCGCGAGACGGCCCATTACGTGATCGAGACCGGCCGCCCAACCGTGAGCACACTGGTCAACATGATCATGATGCAGCTGGAGATGGCTGCTGCGGGCGGGGGCGATGCCGCTACGGAAGCACCCGCAGCAGTGCCCCAAAACGCCTCTACAGACGCCCCGCAAGACCAGCGCTGACACGCCCCGCTACCAGGCGCTGGCTTCGCCCCGCAGGGCCCGCAGTGCCAGCAGAAAGGTCGCGGCATTCCAGCTCTGCCCCGCCATCCCCATGGGCGCCAGCGTGCGGCCATGGAACCACTTGGTAAAGCGCCATTCGTCCAGGGCATTCGTGCGGGCCAGCTTGGCCAGCTCTGTCCAGCCCTGGCCCCGCAGCCCCACGCGGGCCAGCGCCATCACCCAGAACCCGCCGACAAACGGCCAGATGCCGCCGTTGTGGTACTGGTGCTCCAGGTTCTGCCGGTGCCGGCCCATGTAGGGGCGCCACTGCGGGTGCTGGTCGGACAGCGGGTGCAGCACCACGCGCAGGGGGTACGGGTCGCTGGCGCGCGCCGCCGCAATCGCGTTGGTGATGCCATGCGCCATGGCTTCATCGGCCAGGCCGCTCTGGATGGCCAGCAGGTTGCCAAACACATCGCCCTCGTCGCCCACCACTGCGAGGTTCACGAAGCTCAGGTACAGCTGCAGATCGCTGCGTCCGCGGCGCGCATAGTGCTGCAGCAGGCGCGCGCGGTGGTACTCGTGCAGGTCGCTCTGGAACGGGTTGAACAGGTGGTTGAAGTGGTGGTGCGTGTCCTCGGCATGGCACAGGCCAAAGCGCCGCTTCACGTCGAACCACAGCGCATTGGTGTACAGCACATAGCCCGAGCGCGGCATGATGTCGGCCCAGTCGCTGGCCTCGTTTTGCTGCAGCAGCCGCAAGTGCTGGTGCTCCTGCGCGAGCAGCCAGTTCAGCGCCCGCGCCACGCCATCGGCCCAGCGGTCAGCCGCCACGGTGCCATGCCGGCGCACGTGGTCCACGCCGATCAGCCACCACAGCGTGGCATCGATGCAGCCCAGGTACCAGAAGTCGGCATCCTGCCCTTCCGGATCCACGTACTTCGGAATCTGCCCATTGGCAGCCTGCTGCGCCGCCAGCGCATCGAGGCTGGCCACCGCGCCCTCTTCCAGCGCAGGCACGCCGCTGCCGCACATGGCCATCACGCAGATGGCGGCATCGCGCCCGAAGATGCGTGTGTAGCGCCGCGCCACAGCGGCAGGCGTCCGGGTGGCGGCCAGGATGCCGTGCGGGGTGAGGTTGCGTTCGAGCAGTGCAAGCGATGCCTGCGCGCAGGCATCGATCAGGTCGCCCGGTTCGCTGGCGATAGGGGCGCCCGCCACGGGGTGTCCGTGCGCATCAGAGGGCTGCAGAGGGGGAAGAAAAGGCACAGTCCACAGACTAGCGCCAAGTCAGCCCCCGCAGGCCGCGCGGCAAACGCCGTTACTTGCTGTTGCTCGGCAGCCTTTCATGCCGGTTTAGGTCAAAAAGAGCTGTAGCCCTTTTTGAAAAAGGCCTCGTTGCTATGCTTTTTGTGCGATCTTGCCAAAGCCCAGTGGAACCCTGGTACGGTACCGTCGCCAGGCAGTCGCAGCCGCCAGGGCCAGCGCAATCAACCACGGCAGACCGTCCCCGAGTGGCACGGCGGTCAGCGCACCCGGGCCCACCCCTGGCCCGCCAGCATCTATCACCTGGCCATCTGCAGCCAGGTTGTCGTCACCCAGCGCCCCATCCGTGATCGAGAACGTCGCGGTGGTTCCTCCCAGGCCCGCCGTCAAGGTGTACCAGTGCGGAGCCGGATTGGTGGGGGTCGGCCCGTACTTCCAGTACTGCACATTGCCCGGCAGACCGCTGGGGTAAGTGATGGTGAACTGCAGCGTGCTGCCGGGCGTACAGCCTGTGGTGACAAAGTCGAACAGGCCATGCGGGAACTGGACGCCCTGGGGTGCCGAGTTGGCTGGCGGACTGGCGGCATTACCGGTGAGCGGAATGAACTGCGCAGTGGAGAACACGCAGCCTGCACCACCGCCGGTGAACGAGGCCGTGATATTGCCGCCGCCCGTGGGCGAAGGGCCCGAATAGCTCTTGCTCTGGACCACCGCGAGCGCGTAAGCCCGGCTGCCGGTGTAGGGCGTGCCGCTGCTGTCGCTGGCCGTGACCGTGAAGTTGTAGTTGCCGGCTGCCCCCGCCGTGCCACTGAGCACGCCTGCGCTGCTCAGGGTGAGCCCCGGCGGCAAGGCACCCGCGGTGACGGCAAACGTACGCGGAGCAATGCCGCCTGAAGCCGTCAGCGTCTGGCTGTAGGCGGTATAGGCCGGCGCATCGGGCAGCGTGGCCGGAGCCACGGCAATGGTGGGGGCGCCGACAGCCAGCACCACCGTGCCGCCGCCGCTGAAGGGCCCGGTGCCCGTGCTGCTGTCGGTGGCCGTCAGGTTCAGGTTGAACGAGCCTGCAGCTGTCGGCGTGCCCGACACCGTTGCCGATGTGGTCGTGGTGGCAGTCACCGACAGGCCTGCAGGCAGGTTCAGCACCTGGATGCCCGTGTACGGTGCTGCACCGCCGCTCCAGATGAAGGTCTGCGAATACGCATTGCCCACGGTGGCGCTCAAGGGACCGGCGGGGCTGACGGCGATGGTGGGCGGGCTCACGGTGAGGGTCACAGTGGCCGGTGCCGAGGTGCCGGAGCCATTGGTCGCCGTGTAGGTAAAGCTGTCGGGGCCCGCATAGCCAGCCGTCGGCGTGTACTGGATGGTGGCACCCGAAGCGCTGGCTGACCCGTGGCTCGCGGCGGTGCCAATCGTTACCGACGTGGCTGCGCCGCCTGTGATGTTCAGCGGCACGGCATTGGACGAAGAACCATACGCCACCGTATGGGCCGAATTGTTGGCCACCGGCACGGCATCAGCCACCGCAACCGTGTAGGCGCGCGCCCCCGTGAAGGGACCGGTGCCCGTGGTGCTATCGGTGGCAGTCACGGTGAAGTTGAAGGAGCCTGTGGCGGTGGGCGTGCCCGACAGCACACCAGCGCCGGTCAGGGTCAGCCCGCCCGGCAGTGCGCCTGCGGTGACGGCGTAGGTGTAGGGCGCGGTGCCGCCGGATGCCGTGAGGCTGGTGGTGGGGTAGGCCACGGTGCGCGTGCCGCCCGGCAAGGTGGCGGGTGCCAGCGACAGCGTGGGGGCTGCTGACACCAGGGTGTAGCTTTGCGACCCCGCAAACGGCCCGGGTGCCCCGCTGCTGTCCGTGGCAGTCACCGTGAAATTGAAGCTGCCCGAGGCGGTGGGCGTACCCGACAGCACGCCTGCAGGCGACAGAGACAGCCCTGCCGGGACAGCGCCTGCAGTGATGGCGAAGCTGTAAGGGCCGGTACCGCCGCTGGCCGTCAGCGTCTGGCTGTAGGCTGCAGCCACGGTGCTGGCAGGAAGGGTGCCCGGGCTGACTGTCACCGGAACATCATCGTTGGTGATGGTGCCCAAGCCCTGGTTGTCGGCGATGGTGGCATTGGTCGCGCCGCTGAGGTTCACGAAGAACGTTTCGTTCGCCTCAGGCACGGTCTCGCCAATCACCGGGACGGTGATGATGCGGGAGGTCTGGCCTGCCGTGAAGGTGAGGGTGCCACTGGTGCTGATGTAGTCCGCCGGCTGGGTGGCGGTGCCGTCGGCCGTGGCGTAGTTCACAGACACCGTCTGGCCGCTGGCTGCATTGAGCGTGACCGTGAAGACGGCGTTGACCGTACCCGAGTTGCCTTCCACCACGGTCACATCGTTGATGGACAGGCTGGGCAGCGGGTCATCATTCACGATGGTGCCCACCCCCTGCCCATCCACCACCACCGCGTTCGTGACATTGGTGACATTGACGAAGAAGGTTTCGCTGGGCTCGTTGAGCGTGTCGCCATTGCCCAGCACGGTAAAGGTGTAAGTGCTGCTGCCCGCAGGGATGGTCTGGCTGGTGAGACTGCTGGCAACGTAGTCGACGCCCGCCGTGGCAGAACCGTTGGCCGTGGCGATATCGAACGTGACGCCCCCCGGCCCCGCAGGTGCGCTCAGGCTCACCGTGAAGGTGAAGTTGGTGATGCCGGCGTTCCCCTCATTGGCCGTGACGTCGTTGATCGTGAGGTTCGGCAGGTCATCGTTGAGGATCGTGCCGGTGGCGCTGGATGGCACACCCACGGTATAGCCTGCGCCCGCGCTCAGCGTGAGCACCACGGTCTCGTTGCTTTCGATGGTCGCGTCGGCCGTCGGATTGACAGTGACCGTGCCCGTGGTGTTTCCGGCCGAAATGACCAGCGGAGAAGCGATGGTCGCGTAGTCGGTGCCGTTCGTCGCGGTGCCGCCGATCGTGTAGTTGACCGAAAGGGCAGAAAGCGACGCCTGGTTCAGCGTGATGGTGTAGACGAGGTTGGGCGCACCGTCTTCGGCGACCGCAGCCGGAGACACCGAGATCGACACGCTGGGCACGTCGTCATTCAGGATGGTGCCCGTGGCACTGGAAGGCACGCCCACCGTATAGCCGGTGCCGGCCGCAACGGAGAGGATGACGGTTTCGTCGGCTTCGACGGTGGCATCGACGGTGGGATTAATGGTGATCGTGGCGGTGGTGGCGCCAGCCGGGATCACCACGGTGGCGACGCCGCCGGTGTAATCGGTACCGGATGTAGCGGTGCCCGCGGTGGAAATGTTGACCGTTGTCGGCGACGACAGGTTGAGGTTGCGGGTAACGGTGTAGGTCAAATTGGTCGCACCGTCTTCGCTCACACTGGTTGGCGACACCGCGATGCTGACACTTGGCGGCGGACTGACGGTCAGGGTAAAGCTTTCGAGCTCGAAATGGCTCCCGACGCCAGTGCTGCTGTCGGTCACGCGGATGGTGACCGGATAGCCGCCGGGCGCCGCTGCAGTGGTGCCGCTGATCACGCAGGCGCTGGAGATGCTGATGCCGGCGGGAAAGGTGCCGGATTCCAGCAGGCAGCTATGCGGCGCAACACCACCGGAGATGGTCAGCGTCTGAGAGAACGGCGCACTCTGGATCGCGGTGGCGGAGGCTGGGGAGATCGACAGCGGCGCAGGGTTGACCGTGCCGCTGTAGCCCTTGTCGGTGAACTGCGCGGTCGGCGTGGTCGCGTCGGTTGAGCGGACGGTGAAGCCGTAGCCGCCGCGCTCGGTGGGGGTGCCGCTGACGACGCCGGCGCTGCTCAGGGTCAGGCCGAGCGGCAGGGTACCGCTCTGCAGGGTGTAGGTGTAGGGCGCGAGACCGCCGGTCGAGGACAGGGTCTGTGAGAACGGCGTGCCGGCATTCATCGCCGGCAGGCTGGCCGGGTTCACAGTGATCGGCGAGGTCGGCGCCTGGATCGTGACGGTGACGGTGATGAAGTCGCTGTTGTCGTCAAGCACCACGAAGGTATCGGTGCCGCCGCCAGCGGGTGAGGACCCGTTGTGGTTGTAGTTGTAGGTGTCGATGGGCGCCGGGTCGCCCGGCGTCGCAGTGCCGTGGGTCGGCGCGGTGGAGACGACACCCAGACCGAAGAAATGGCAGGTCGTCAGATTGACGTTGACCGTGCCGCCCCAGGCCACCGTCGCGGTGCGATTGGCGCAGCCAGGATAGGTCGAGGGCAGACCGACTGCGAAAGCCAGCATGGGCATGAACATGCCGACTGCAAGCAAAAGAAACGCGCGCATGCCGACACGACGGCGGCCCGAACGATGATTCGAAGTCATGAACATGAGGATGTTCCCCTGAATGTGAATGCGGGCAGCGTGCGCGGAGTCATCGTGATGAGCGAGGCCGACGGGTTGATGTGGATGGTGAAATGGATGTCGCCGATGCCGCTCATGGCGCCGTCGCTGAACTCAAAGACACAGGTCCACCCATGCCAGTGGCGCCGTTGTGGCTGTAGTCCAGGAGGCCCCCCAGCGGTGACGGTTGCCGTCTGGGCCGGGCACAGCGCTGAGGTGTGCTGTGCACTGGCCTGCAGGGGCCAAGAACTCGCCAACGCCAGCACCAAGCCGGCGCCCATGCGGGTAGCGGAATGGCGAAGGCGGTGCTCCGAAAGTCCCAGGAAACGCAGCATCGGTATTTTTCCCCGCTTGTAACCACTTGCTCCCGGCGGGATTATGCCGAGGGCTGCGGCAATCCTTGCCTGCTGGAATCCCTGTGATGCAAGGCCGCCACAGATACCCCGATCCCTACGGAAGTGGGGTTTTCATGGGCCGGGAAAAAGCGCTATAGATGAATATCACACACAGAAACGAAACAGACAAAAAGTAAAGCCTCTGCATGCAGGGGCTTCAAATATCTGAGGAAAAACAGTTTCTAGCGTTTATCCATCAAGCGCAAACAGCTATCAATTAAATAGCATCAAAGATTCGGCGTCAGCAGCCGCTCCAGCACCTTTTCGTCCATGGCCCGGCGCTTGGCCATGTCGTGCAGCTGGTCCTCACCGATCTTGCCCACGTTGAAGTACACGGCATCGGGGTGGCCGATGTAGAAGCCGCTCACGCTGGCGGCGGGCGTCATGGCCAGGCTCTCGGTCAGGCCCATGCCGATGTCTTCGCACTGCAGCACGCGGAACAGGTCGGTCTTGGCGCTGTGGTCGGGGCAGGCCGGGTAGCCGGGCGCGGGGCGGATGCCGCGGTACTTCTCGGCAATCATGTCCTCGTTGCTCAACGCCTCACCCGCCGCATAGCCCCACAGGTCGGTGCGCACGCGGTGGTGCAGGCATTCGGCAAAGGCCTCGGCCAGGCGGTCGGCCAGGCTCTTGAACAGGATGGCCGAGTAGTCGTCCAACGCGTCGATGAAAGCCTTCTCTTTCTTCTCGATGCCCAGGCCGGCCGTCACGGCAAACATGCCCGCGTAGTCGGCAATGCCGCTGCTCTTGGGTGCGATGAAGTCGGCGAGACACCGGCTGGGGCGCGTCACGCCGTCGATGGTGTGCTTTTCGGCCTGCTGGCGCATGCCGTACCAGGTCATGGCGACCTCGGTGCGGGTGTCGTCGGTGTAGAACTCGATGTCGTCGTCGTTCACCGTGTTGGCGGGCAGCAGCGCCATCACGCCGCTGGCCGTGAGCCACCGGCCTTCGATGATCTTTTTCAGCATGGCCTGGCCGTCGGCAAACACGCGCGTGGCTTCCACGCCCACCACCTCGTCGGTCAGGATGGCGGGGTACGGTCCGGCCAGGTCCCAGGTCTGGAAGAACGGGCCCCAGTCGATGTAGCGGGCCAGCTCGGCCAGGTCGAAGTTCTTGAACACGCGGCGGCCCAGCGCGCGGGGCACTGCGGGGCGGTAGCCCGACCAGTCCACCGGCGTCTTGTTGGCGCGGATCTTGGCCAGCGGCCACAGCGGCGTGGCCTTCTTGTTGGCGTGCTGGGTGCGCACCTTGTCGTAGTCGGCGTTCATCTCGGCCACGTAGGTGTCGGCACCGTCGCCCAGCAGGCTCTGGGCCACACTCACGCTGCGCGATGCATCGGGCACATAGACCACGGGGCCTTCGTAGTGCGGCGCGATCTTGACGGCGGTGTGCACGCGGCTCGTGGTAGCGCCGCCGATGAGCAACGGGATCTTTCGCATGCGGAAGTGGTCGTCCTTCTGCATCTCGCCGGCCACGTACTGCATTTCTTCCAGGCTCGGGGTGATGAGGCCCGACAGGCCCACGATGTCCGCCCCTTCGACCTTGGCGCGCGCCAAAATTTCGTGGCAGGGCACCATCACGCCCATGTTCACCACCTCGAAGTTGTTGCACTGCAGGACCACGGTGACGATGTTCTTGCCGATGTCGTGCACGTCGCCCTTGACGGTGGCAATGACGATCTTGCCCTTGCTGCGCACGTCGCGGCCGGCGGCCTCGTCCTGGCGTTTTTCTTCCTCGATGTACGGAATCAGGTGGGCCACGGCCTGTTTCATCACGCGCGCGCTTTTCA
>LNEG01000133.1 GCA_001464865.1 Burkholderiales bacterium Ga0074133 | reverse complement strand
TCGCCCACCACGTTCATGCCGTCCATCAGCGGACCCTCGATGACGTGCAGCGGGCGGCCTCCCCTGGCGAGGATCTCGCGGTAGGCCTCTTCGGTGTCTTCGGTGATGAAGTCGGTGATGCCGTGCACCAGCGCGTGGCTCAGGCGCTCACCCACGGTCTTGGGGTGTTCTGGCGTACCGCGCCATTCGAGCTTCTTGCTCTCGTCCTTCGCACCGCTCTTGGCGGTTTCGGCAATCTCGACCAGGCGCTCACCGGCATCGGGACGGCGGTTGAGCACCACATCTTCCACGCGCTCGCGCAGCACGGGCTCCAGGTCGTCGTACACGCCCACCATGCCCGCGTTGACGATGCCCATGTCCATGCCCGCCTG
>LNEG01000132.1 GCA_001464865.1 Burkholderiales bacterium Ga0074133 | reverse complement strand
GCCGGGAAGCCCACCTCATCGACCAGGATGCGGTAGGCGCGCTCGCAGATCTCGATCTTGCGTTCGTAGGTATCGGCCTGGCCCTTTTCGTCAAACGCCATCACCACGGCGGCGGCGCCGTAGCGGCGCAGCAGCTTGGCCTGGTGCTTGAAGGGCTCCACGCCCTCTTTCATGCTGATCGAATTGACGATGCCCTTGCCCTGGATGCAGCGCAGGCCGGCTTCGATCACGTCCCATTTGGAGCTGTCGACCATGATGGGCACGCGGGCGATGTCCGGCTCGGAGGCGATGAGCTGCAGGAATCGCACCATGGCGGACTTGCTGTCGAGCATGGCCTCGTCCATGTTGATGTCGATGATCTGCGCGCCGTTTTCGACCTGCTGGCGCGCCACGGCCAGGGCCTCTTCATACTGGCCATTCAGGATCATGCGCGCGAACGCCTTGGATCCGGTGACGTTGGTGCGCTCACCAATATTGACGAAAAGCGTGCCATCGCCAATGGAGACCGGCTCCAGGCCGGACAGCTTCATGGGGGGCAAAGAAATAGCAGACATGGGGCTCACCTGTGCGAAAACACGGAAAAACAGGTGAGCGTCGTTGCAAAAGATGGCCTGCGACAGTGCCGATTGCCCAAGCCTGACGACAACCGGCCACCGATGGGGGTGGGGCCTGGCCTGCCGCTGCAACGCTCCTTGGGCGAAGCGGCGATTTTAGGCGGAAGCGGCCACCCACCACATGCCCGAGGTCAGCCACGCCTGTGTTTCGATCTTCTGGCGCGCATGCACATGCTGTGTGGCAGCCCGGCCTGGCACGCACGCGGCTGCCCCGCCCCATACCGGTCAGTGCGAAATCATCCAGGGCCGCTTGCTCGGAAACGCCTTTGCTCCATTGGGGGCCGTGACCGTCGCCTTGCGGGTGGAGGCTGACGAACAGCACCCGCAACCCGCCGGATGCTTGAGGCGGGCGTAGTCGCCCGAGCGCTGCGGCTCGTGCCGTGCGCGCTCGTTGGTGGCGATGGCACTGCGCGTGGTGGCACTCATGAGCGCCAGACGGGGCGCGGTGGCAAACACACGCGGAGACGCGGCCCCGCAGTCGGGGCAGGCGGCAGGCTCGTTGCGGTCGGCCAGCAGGCGAAAGGCGTCGAAGCCGCCGCACTGGGCACAGGCGTAGTCGTAGGTGGGCATGGCGGCTCCTGGTGCTGCAAAGGCGTGTGGCGCTCAGACGAGGTCGGGCGACAGCGGCATGGCCACCGAGCCATCCAGGTGCTTGATCGGCCCCGCCGCACTGGGGTTGATGTCAAAGTCGAAGATCTGCGTGGGCAGCCACAGCGTGGCGCAGGCGTTGGCCACGTCCACCACGCCGCTGATGTGGCCCTGCACAGGTGCCGTGCCCAGGATGGAATAGGCCTGCGCGCCGGAGTAGCCGAACTTCTTGAGGTACTCGATGGCGTTCAGGCAGGCCTGCCGGTACTTGCCCACCAGGTTCAGGCGAAAGATGTCGAGCGCCAGCGGCAGCACCACCGCCAGCAGCACGGTGAGCAGGACCAGGCTGGCAAGCTGGTAGCGCAGGATCCAGGCTTTGAGGGCGTTCATGACGAGACTCCGGTTATGAGAGGTATGCGGGCGTGCAGGAACCGCAGCGAGCCCAGTTCGCGCAATGGGTTCATGCATGCGCTCATCGACGGACCTTCGATGCAAACAACCCCTGGGGACGCAGCATCAGGATGAAGACGATCAGCGACAGCGTGATCACCTTGGCCATGGACCCCGCCAGGAAAAACTCTGTGATCGACTGCGTCTGCGCAATGCCGAAGGCCGACACCACCGTGCCCAGCAGGCTGGCCGCACCGCCGAAGGTGACGACCAGGAAGGCATCGACGATGTAGAGCGACCCACTGGTGGGCCCGGTGGAGCCGATGGTGGTGAACGCAGCGCCCGCCACACCCGCAATGCCGCAGCCGATGGCGAAGGTGAGCCGGTCGGTCTTCTTCGTGTCGATGCCGATGGCGTTGGCCATGACCCGGTTGCTGACCGTGGCGCGCACCCGCAGGCCCCAGCGGCTCTTGTGCAGCGCCAGCAGCACGCCGCAGGTGTTCGTGGTGGTCTCGCAGATCAAGATCAACATCACCAATGCGTATGCAGGCTCGCTGGCGTGGTCCAACGTGTTCGCGCGCATCACGCGCAGCCACCCGGGCCGCGTGGTGTGGCTGGTGTTCAACGTGCTCATTGCCACGCTGCTCATGACGCTGGGCGTGTTCGGCGCACTGGAGAAAGTGCTGGCCGTGTACAGCAACGTGGCCATTGCCTGGGTGGGCGCGCTGGTGGCCGACCTCGTCATCAACAAGCCGCTGGGCCTCTCGCCCAAGGGCATCGAGTTTCGCCGGGCGCACCTGTACGACTTCAACCCCGTGGGCCTGGGCGCGATGCTGCTGGCAGCGCTGGTGGCCTGCTGTGCGTATGCGGGCCTGCTGGGCGAGGTGGCGGCGGCGTTCTCGGCCTTCATCGCACTGGCGCTGTCGATGGTGCTGGCACCGCTGCTGGCATGGCTGACCCGGGGGCGCTACTACCTGGCGCGCACGCCCGACGCCACCTGGAAGCCGGGCGAGATGGTGCGCTGCGCGGTGTGCGAAAACCAGTTCGAGTCGGAAGACATGGCGGGGTGCCCGGCCTATGCTGCGCCGATCTGCTCGCTGTGCTGCTCGCTGGAGTCGCGCTGCCACGACCGCTGCAAGACCGGCTCGCGCGCGGCAGACCAGTTGCGCAGCGTGGTCATGGCCGTGCTGCCACCGCGCTGGGCGGCCAGGTTCAACTTTCGCTGGGGGCAGTACCTGGCCGTGATGCTGTCGCTGTGCGCGGTGATGGCGTTCCTGGTGGCGGTGGTGTACATGCAGGAGTCGCGGCAGGTGCAGGCGCAGCTGCTGCAGATGCCGTTTCTGAAAGTGTTCGCGCTGCTCACCCTGCTGGCCGCGGTGTGTGCCTGGTGGGTGGTACTGAGCACCGACAGCCGCCGCATGGCCCAGGACGAATCCGAGCGACAAACACAACTGCTGCTACAGGAGATCGAAGCCCACAAGCGCACCGACGCCGAGTTGCAGGCCGCCAAGGACCAGGCCGAATCGGCCAGCCAGGCCAAGACGCGCTACGTGGCGGGCATGACGCACGAGCTGCGCTCGCCCCTGAACAGCATCCTGGGCTACACGCAGATCCTGCTCAAGAACCCGCAGACCGAAGGCTGGCTGCGCGAGACGCTCTCGACCATGCAGCACAGCGGCCTGCACATGCATGCGCTCATCGACGGCTCGCTGGAGCTGGCCCGCATCGAGGCCGGGCGCCTGCGGCTGGACCTGGCCCCGCTGCCGCTGCCGGACCTGATCGAGAACATCGAGGCCATGCTTCGCCCGCAGGCGCAGGCCAAGGGCCTGCGCTTTGCGGTGGAGACACTGGGCACCATGCCCGGCTGGATCCGCGCCGATGCCAAGCGGCTGCGCCAGATCCTGATCAACCTGCTGTCCAACGCGGTGCGGTTTACCGACCGGGGCGAAGTGCGGCTGCGCATGGATTTTCGCCAGCATGTCTCGCGCATCGAAGTCATCGACACGGGCATCGGCATCGAGCCGCAGGACCTGGAACGCATCTTCGTACCGTTTGAGCGCGGCAGCGCCGGGCGCCGCACCAGCGAAGCGGGCACGGGCCTGGGCCTGACCATCACGCACCTGCTGACCGAGCTGATGGGCGGGCAGCTCACGCTCACCAGCACGCCCGGCCAGGGCAGCACCTTCACCGTGCGGCTGTACCTGCCGGGCATTGCCGCCGACCCGAACTGGACCACCCCCAGCCGGGCCGCGCTGCGCTCGGTGATTGGCTACCTGGCGCCACGCCGCACGCTGCTGGTGGTGGATGACCAGCCCCTGCAGCGCCAGCTGCTGGCAGGGCTGCTGGTGCCGCTGGGCTTTGAGGTGCGCGAGGCCGCCAGCGGCCGCGAGTGCCTGGAGATCGTGCGCCAGACCCCGCCCGACCTGGTGCTGCTGGACATCAGCATGGACGACCTGGATGGCTGGCAGACCGCCGCCTTGCTGCGCGCGCTGCGGCCCGCATCCGAGCTGCCCATCGTGTTCGTGTCGGCCAACCTGTTCGAGCACGAGGCGGCACGCCTGGCCGCCCAGCAATGCCAGGGGTTTGTGGGCAAGCCGGTGATCGAATCAGAACTGCTGCTGGCGCTGGAACAGGCGCTGCAGCTGGAATGGGTGCGGGACAACACGCCCCTGGCGGCTGCCACTGCAGCGGGGGACGCCCCGCCCGACCCGCATGACACCGTGACCACCCTGCCCGACGACCTGCGTGAAGACCTGACCCGGCTGGCACGCTCGGGCCAGGCCGCTGCCCTGCGCGAGCGGCTGCGCCGCGCACGCGCCGAGCTGCCCGGCCACGCCGCCAGCCTGGCGCTGCTGCAGGCCTGCGCAGACCGTTTCGACTTTGACGCCCTGGCCGCGCACCTGCGCGGACCGCACGCGGCGGACGCCTGAAGGAGCCTCATGCCCGACACCCTGCATGCCAACCCGCGTAGCGCCCTGGCGGGGACGCTGCCGCCACCCCAGCCGCCACAGCCACATCAACGCGTGATCCTGGTGGTGGACGATGCCCTGGACACCCTGCGCATGCTGGGCGACGCGCTCGCCGCAGAAGGCTACGCCGTGCTGGCCGCGCGCGACGCCGACGAGGCCCTGCAGCGCTTTGACATCACCGTGCCCGATGGCGTGCTGCTCGATGCCGTGATGCCCGGCATGGACGGCTTTGCACTGTGCCGCCAGCTCAAGGCCACGCCGCCGTGGTCGCACGTGCCGGTGGTGTTCATGACCGGGCTGTCCGACACCGAGCAGATCCTGCGGGGCTTTGCCAGCGGCGGAGTGGACTACGTGGTCAAGCCGCTGCGCATCCCGGAAGTGCTGGCGCGGCTGGCCACGCATGTGCGCAACGCGCAGGCCACGCGGCTGGCGCGCGAGGCGGTGGACGTGGCCGGGCTGGGGGTGGTGGTGCTCGACGGCCAGGGCCGTGTGGCCTGGCGCTCGCCCCAGGCATTGCGCTGGCTGGAAGCCGCGTTTGCCGCCGAGCCCGCGCCGCAGGATGCCGCTGCCGCGTGGCTCAACCGTGCACAGTGCACCGGCGGCCAGACGCTGGCCCTGGCCGACGGCCGCCAGCTGCTGGCCCGCCACCTGGGCGCCAGCGGCCTGGCCGAATCCATGCTGCTGCTGAGCCAGGCCGCCGCCGAGGCCGCCGCGCCGCGCCACCTGCAGCAGGTGGCACTGACGCCCCGCGAAACCGAGGTGCTGTCGTGGATCAGCAAGGGCAAGACCAACCGCGACATCGCCGACATCCTGGGCATGAGCCCGCGCACGGTGAACAAGCACCTGGAGCACATTTTTGAAAAGCTGGGGGTGGAAACACGCACGGCAGCCGCAGCCATCGCCGGGCAGCTGCTGCCGGCATGATTTCAGGCGAAATCGGCCCGGAGTCCATGTTTTAATTGCCTGTATTGCTATTATTTCGATAGTTAATGCAGTGGACGGCGATCAGCCGCCCTGCGCCGAGGCCGGCAAGCCGAACACCCGGTCGAACCCCCAGTTGAAGACAAACGTGTAGCAAAGGAAGAACACGATCAGCGCCAGGTCCATCACAAAGGCCTGCCACAGGCTCACGTCGAACCACCAGGCAAACAGCGGCACCAGCGTGAAGACCAGGCCGCCCTCAAACCCGATGGCATGGGCAATGCGGCGGCGCACGCTGCGCCCGCGCACCACCTGTCGGGCCTCCCAGCGCTCGAAGGCCCAGTTGAAAAGCAGGTTCCACACCACGGCGATGGCCGATGCCGCCACTGCCACCACGCTGGAATGCCCGGCGCCCTGCCCTGTGAGCGCCGCGAGGCCCAGCGTGGCCGCCGCGATGGCAATCAGCTCATACAGGGTGACGTAGATCACACGCCGCCAGGGGCCCTGCAGGCTCAGGAACAACGGTTCGGCAAAGGAAGACACAGACATGGGTTGTACTTTATGTGTGCCAGCCTGATATATAAAGTCAGCTTGTTTCAGTTTTACTGACAGGACGCAGCCTTGGCTTTTTCATCCGACAGCGTGCAGGTGTTTCTGGCGGCGCTCGACCACGGCTCGTTTTCGGGGGCGGCGCGGGCCCTGTCGCGCGTGCCCTCGGCCGTGAGCATGACCATTGCCCACCTGGAGGCCGAGCTGGCGGTGCAGCTGTTTGTCCGCAGCGGGCGCGAGCCCCGCCCCACCGCCGCCGCACGCGCGCTGGAGCCCCAGGCCCGCCTGCTGGCCGGGCAGCTGCGCCAGCTCAATGCCCAGGCGCTGGCGCTCACGCAAGGCCTGGAGGAACGCCTGACCCTGGCCATTGCGCCCGAGCTGCTGGCTGCCCGCTGGACGGCGCCGCTGGCCGCGCTGGCGCACGAATACCCGCTGCTGCAGGTGGAGGTGCTGGCCGCACCGCAGGTCGATGCGCTGGCCCTGCTGCACAGCGGCCGCGCGCAGCTGGCGCTGGTGTTCGAGCGGCCCAGCATCGACGGGCGCGAGGGCTTTCAGGAAGTGGGCACCGAAACCCTGGTCGCCGTGATGGCGCCCGACCACCCCGTGCTGGCCGCGGCGCGGCATGCAGCACAGGCCCGCGGCGAAGCACCCGCCAGCGCCATGCTGCGCGAGGAGCACCTCACCACCACCCGCCAGATCGTGGTGGCCAGCCGCGACCTGGCACAGACCGACCCGCGCTTTGTGTTTGCCCGCCACCACTGGCGCACCGACAACCACCTGGCCGCGCTGGGCCTGATCGAAGCCGGGCTGGGCTGGGGCTGGCAGCCCCGCGCCCTGGTGCAGCCGCGCATCGAATCAGGCCGGCTGGTGGAGATGCCGTTTGAGAACCTGAGCAACGGTACCGCGCTGTGGGTGGACGTGGTGTGGTCCAAGGAGCGGCCGCTGGGGCTGGGGGCGCGGCGTTTTGTGGCCCTGATGCAAAGTGGTGGGAGCAGCACGCCGGGCGACAGCGGGGGCACGGACGCAGCGTCGCGCTGAACCATGGCGGCCCGCCGCCACGGCGCGCACGCACAGGCCACTGCAGACGCAGTTTGAAGCCAAAGTGGCCACAGACCCACGTTTTAATTGCACCTGATGCTATCATTTTTGACGAATCATGCCGTCACCGGCCCCACCCGGTAGACGCGCGATTCGCCATCTTCGGGCACCCACAGCCGGTGCGCCCAGCGCCCGCGCTGCGCGAGCGCACGCACCTCGGCGCGGGTGGTGGGGCAGTGGTCCAGCGCTTCCAGGTGGTTGACCACGACCTCGCCACGCATCAGCAGCGCGGCCTCGGCCACTTCGGCGGCGTCCATCAGGATCTCGCCACCCAGGTCAAAGCGCGCGCCGCCCGCGGGCAACACCGCCACAGCCGGCTGCAGTCGCTCAAGGCAATCGCGCACGGTGGGCGTCAGCACGGTGTCACCGGCCAGGTACACGCTGGGCTCGCCGGGCAACTCCAGCAGGTAGCCGTGGCCGTGCTCCATGAAGCGCGCCACCCAGCCCAGCCCGTGGCGGCAGGCCATGGGCGTGATGTGGCCGCCCAGGCAAAAGGCCTGGCGCCCATCGCCCGCGAGCGGCTGCACCGCCAGCCCGCGCTGCGCCAGGTAGGCCGCGTCGTGCGGCATGCAGATGACGGGAATCTGCCGCTCACGCAGAAACTGCTTGCCCGCACGGTCCAGGTGGTCGAAGTGCCCTTTCTGGCAATGCGTGATGAGGGCATGGGTGACGCGGCCCAGGAGATCGCCGGATGCCTCCGGCAGCTCCACCACCGGATTGCGCTGGCGCTGCACGCCCAGGTAGCGCAACGCCGGCAGGGTGCCGCGCGCGGCCAGCATGGGGTCCACCAGCAGGCCGACGGGGCGGCCTGCATGCTTGAATTCGAGGAGGATGGTGGCGTTGCGCAACTGGGTGATCAACATGAGACGGTTCCATCAAGGGATGCAATGCCTGCATTGTTGAAAACCGCTGCCGCGTCGAGAATGGCACAGCTCGCCAATTTCTTGCCCATTTGTGCCAAACACCGTCACCCACAGATCAACACCCGGCCCGCCACTGAAACTGGCCCTGCTGCTGTACCCCGGCTGCATGCCCGCCGGGCTGTTCGCGGCCGCAGACATGGTGCGCGCCGCCAACCTGCGCTCGCAAACCACCCTCATCGAGATCGCGTGGGTGGGCGTGGACCGGCAGCCCGTGCCGACCTGGCAGGGGCCCGCGCTGACACCGAATCTCGCCCTGGAGCACGCCAATGCCGATGCCGTGCTGGTACCGGGGCTGTGGCTGTCCAGCCCTGAAGGGGTCGATGCATCGCTCACGCTGCTGGCACCTGTGGTGCAGGCCCTGCGCGCCCTGCCCCGCCAGACCGCGCTGTGGAGCTACTGTGCAGGCGTGGCGCTGGCCGCTGGCAGCGGCAGGCTGAAGCACCAGCGCGCGACTGCGACCTGGTGGCTGCGAGCCCCGCTGGAGCAGCAGTTTCCGGGCGTGCACTGGTGCTTTGACGAGCCGCTGGTGACCGGGCCCCGCGCGACTACCGCCGCGGGTGCCAATGGCTACTTGCCGCTCATGCTGCAGGTGCTGGCAGCCCGCATGGCACCGCAGGCCCTGAAGGACCTGCAAGAGCTGCTGATGCTGCCCCGTCCGCGCACGGTGCACCCGGCCTTTGCCGGGCACGACCTGATGACCACCACCCAGCCCGAGTTGCGCCGCGCGATGCTGTGGGTGCAGCAAAACCCGGCCAGCGGGCTCACCCTGCCACAGCTGGCCGACGCACTGGGCGTTTCGCCCCGCACGCTGGCGCGGCGCGTGCAACAGCATGCAGGCATGCCAGCCGCGCAGTGGATGCGACGCATCAAGCTGCGCCAGGCCAGCGAGGCACTGTGCGATACCGCGTTGCCGCTCAAGCGCATCGCTGCCGACCTGGGCTATGCGAGCGAGGCAGGGCTGCACCGGGCGTTCACCCAAGCCACCGGGCAAACGCCGCTGGCCTACCGCATGGCCCATGGCGTACGCTGATGCACCTGACCCACTCACCCATTGCAAGGAACACCATGCCCGACACCCCTCACGCCAATGCCGCGCTGTTTGCCGCCTGCGACCAGGCCCTGTCGCCGCGGTGGACGGCGTGGCAGCCCACGGGCCGCAAGGCGTTTTCGCTGAACGATATTGACCCCGCGGCCAAGCCCTGGTCGCAAGGCAGCAAGGCGCAGGACAAGGCGGCGGTAGAGGCCCTGGCAGAAGAGCTTGATGCGCTGCAAAACCTGTTCTACGCCGACCGCCGCCACAAGGTGCTGGTGGTGCTGCAGGGCACCGACACCTCGGGCAAGGACGGCACCATCCGCGGCGTGTTTGGCCGCATGAGCGCGCTGGGCGTGCATGCGGTGGGCTGGAAGGCGCCCACCGAGGCCGAGCTGGCACGCGACTACCTGTGGCGCATCCACCAGCAGGTGCCGCAGGCGGGCGACATCACGGTGTTCAACCGCAGCCACTACGAAGACGTGCTGGTGCCGGTGGCCAATGGCTGGATCACGCCCGAGCAGCAACGCCAGCGGCTGGCGCACATCAACGACTTTGAGCGCATGCTCAGCGAGACCGGCACGGTGGTGCTGAAGTTCTTGCTGCACATCAGCTTTGACGAGCAGCGCCAGCGCCTGCAGGAGCGCCTGGACGACCCGGCCAAGCACTGGAAGTTCAGCATGGGCGACATCGAGGTGCGCAAGCAGTGGGGCGCGTACCGTCAGGCGTACGACGCGCTGCTGAACGCCACCCACACGCAGTGGGCACCGTGGACCATCGTGCCCGCAGATTCCAAGACACACCGCAACCTGATGATCGCCAGCATCCTGCGCGCCGTGCTGCAAAAGCTGGACCTGCGCTACCCCACCGGCGACCCGGCGCTGGGGCATTTCACGGTGGAGTGACGCGCAGTGCTGCCCGGTGGATGCGCACTGGGCCGCTGCGGTCACCCATGGGATGTAGCGGCCTTGCACGCTGGGAATTCAGCGCCAGCATAAGCACTGCTTTTATGGTGCGCTGCGGCAATTCCGGCCGACATCAACGTTATGCATTCAGCGCATAACCAGCAAACAGACCGGCCTTAGACAGCGCCAGAACGCAGGCATAAGCTTCGCGGCTTGCATTGATCCCACAAGGAAATCACCATGTCCTCATCCACCGGCACCCCGGGCAACGCCCACGCGGGTTCGCCACATCCGCTGCCCTCGTACCTGCAGGCCGACAACCTCGGCCCCTGGGGCATCTACCTGCAACAGGTCGATCGCGTCACGCCCTACCTGGGCCACCTGGCCCGCTGGGTCGAGACGCTGAAGCGCCCCAAGCGCGCACTGATCGTGGACGTGCCGATCGAGCTGGACAACGGCACCATCGCCCACTTTGA
>LNEG01000131.1 GCA_001464865.1 Burkholderiales bacterium Ga0074133 | reverse complement strand
CACCCGTGACACCAAGAGTGAAGCTGGGACGGATCACCGTGGGGAAACCCACGGTCTTTTGCACGGCCCAAGCTTCGTCCATGCTGTGGGCAATGCCGGAGCGCGCAGAGCCCAGACCGATCTTGGTCATGGCGTCCTTGAACTTCAGGCGGTCTTCGGCCTTGTCGATGGCTTCGGGCGTGGCGCCGATCAGCTCGACCTTGTACTTGTCGAGCACGCCGTTGCGCCACAGGTCCAGCGCGCAGTTCAGCGCGGTCTGGCCACCCATGGTGGGCAGGATGGCGTCCGGGCGTTCCTTGGCGATGATCTTCTCGACCGTCTGCCAGGTGATGGGCTCGATGTAGGTGACGTCGGCGGTGGCCGGGTCGGTCATGATCGTGGCAGGGTTGCTGTTGATCAGGATGACCTTGTAGCCTTCTTCGCGCAGGGCCTTGCAGGCCTGGACGCCGGAGTAATCGAACTCACAGGCCTGGCCGATGATGATCGGGCCGGCGCCGATGATGAGGATGCTTTTTATGTCTGTACGTTTTGGCATGGTGCGTCGATCAGTCGATCGTGGGTTCGGCTGCCTGGGGGCTTGAAGGGGTGGCAGACGGGCGTCGCTCGGTCAGCTTCGCCAGGAGCGCCTGCGCGCGTTCGGGGGGCAGGTTCTTCTGCATCAGTTGGAGCAGGCCATCGCCCTGTATGAGCGGGCGCAGCACTTGCTCTTCAGCGTCATAGAACTGGACATCCCAGTCCTGCAGCAGCTCCGCAAACTCGGCATCGTCCAGCGTCTTGCCCTTGGACACCAGGGTGACCAGTGGCATCGCCTTGTTCTCGACGAAAGCCTTCTTGTAGGGTTTTTGCGCCCAGCGTTCGGAGAACCACTCCCGATGTGGCGACGGTAGCGTCAGCACGCGTTTGTGGATCGCTTTTTCGAGCGTTGCGAGGGGGAAGCTGAAGAGTTTCATGGCGCGCTTATCGTGCCTGCTTCATGCAGCTTTCGCCGCGCGCATGGCGTCGGTGAAACGGTCGAAAAGGTAGGCAATGTCGTGCGGGCCGGGGGAGGCCTCGGGGTGCCCCTGGAAGCAGAACGCTGGCTTGTCCTTATGCTCCAGGCCCTGCAGCGTGCCATCAAACAGGCTGATGTGCGTGGCGCGCAGGTTGGCGGGCAGCGTCTCCATGTCCACCGCAAAACCGTGGTTCTGGCTCGTGATGCTGACGCGGCCGGAATCCAGATCCTTCACGGGGTGGTTGCCGCCGTGGTGGCTGTTGGTCATCTTGAACGTCTTGGCACCGGCGGCCAGAGCCATGATCTGGTGGCCCAGGCAGATGCCGAAGGTGGGCAAGCCGCTGTCGACGATGGTGCGGGTGGCGGCAATGGCGTAATCACACGGCTCCGGGTCGCCAGGGCCGTTCGACAGGAAAACGCCGTCAGGCTTCATGGCCAGCACATCGGCTGCAGGCGTCTGCGCCGGCACCACGGTGATGCGGCAACCGCGCTCGGCCAGCATGCGCAGGATGTTCTTCTTGACGCCATAGTCGAACGCCACGACATGGAACTCGGGCTGCGTCAGCTCGCCATAGCCAGAGCCGAGCTTCCACTCGTTTTGCGTCCACGCGTACGGAGCCTTGGTGCTGACGACCTTGGCCAGGTCGAGGCCTGCCATGCTGGGCGCTGCCTTGGCCTTGGCGATGGCGCTGTCAATCAGCGACTGCGTGACCGCCTCGCCGGAAGCGAGGCCGATGATGGCGCCGTTTTGCGCGCCCTGGGTGCGCAGCAGGCGGGTGAGCTTGCGGGTGTCGATGTTGGCGATGGCGACCGTGTTCTCGCGCACGAGGTACTGCGAGAGCGTTTCCGTCGAGCGGAAGTTGCTGGCCAGCAGGGGCAGGTCTTTGATGATCAGGCCCGCAGCATGGACCTTGTCGGCCTCGACATCCTCTGCATTGACACCGTAGTTGCCAATGTGCGGATACGTGAGCGTCACGATCTGCTGGCAGTAGCTGGGGTCAGTGAGGATTTCCTGATAGCCGGTGATGGAGGTGTTGAACACCACCTCGCCGACTGTGGTGCCGGTGGCACCGATCGAGTTGCCGATAAAGACCGTGCCGTCTGCGAGCGCCAGGATGGCGGGCGGGAAGGTTCCCTGTAGAGACAAAAGCACTGGGTTCTCCGGATGGTTACGGTCGCCCGGCGCCTGCAGGCCACTCGCAATGGAGGCCAGTGGCTGCTCTCAGATAGGTTGTTGCTTTGGGTGCGGTCGGGCGACGCTGTTGCGAGAAAAGCCCCCGATTATACCCGCACCTGCTTGCGTACCGATTGCAGTGTTGCAGCGCAACATCCTCATGCGGGAGGGGCATTGACGGCTTCGGACCGTCGGCCGGTCTGCTCTCGCTTACCGCGCCGCAGCGCTGGCATGCAGGCAGATGGCAGCCGCGGCGGCCACGTTGAGCGATTCCTCGCCGCCGGGCTGGGCAATGCGGATGCGCTGGCTGGCCATGCCTTCGAGCTCGGATGACACGCCCTGCCCTTCGTGCCCCATCACCCACGCACAAGGCCAGGGCAACACGGCCTGGTGCAGCTGTGCACCACCATGCACATGGGTGACCAGCAACGGGACTTGCAGCATCTCCAGATCTTGCGCGTCCAGCCCCTCGACCAGATGCAGTGCAAAGTGTGCGCCCATCCCCGCGCGAACCACCTTGGGAGACCACAGCGCAGCACTGCCCTTGATGGCAAGCACCTGACTGAACCCGAACGCCGATGCACTGCGAAGGATGGAGCCCACGTTGCCCGCGTCCTGCACACGGTCGAGCACCAGAGTGGCCGCCCCGGGCTGCACGGCTGGCGGCGCAGGAAGGTCCATCACGAAGCCCATGCGGGCCGGGGATTCGAGCCCGCTGACATCCGCAAACAGGCTGTCGGCCAGCACTACTATTTTGATAGCAGAGGAGCCAAATTCTTGTTGGACCAGCGGCCAAAATGACTCAGAAAACACCGCCACCGCGGCCCGCACGCCCCTTTCAACGGCTGCGCGGCAAAGGTGGTCGCCCTCCAGCCAGACGCGGCCCTGCTTGCGGTAGGCCGTCGTGTCCTGCGCGAGCCGGCGCAGATCCTTCACGAACGGGTTCTCGCGCGAGTGGATCGCAGTGATGGAGGGCACGGTCATCGCGTCGCTTCCTGTAGGAGCAGCCGTTCTGCCACGGGCGCAAACGACCGGCGGTGGTGGATGCATGCGCCATGCTCGCGCAGCGCCGCCATGTGCAATGCGGTGCCATAGCCCTTGTGCCCGGCGAAGCCGTATTGCGGAAACTGCTCGTGAACCTGTGCGCACCAACGGTCGCGGTGCACCTTGGCAAGGATGGAAGCCGCCGAGATCGACGGCACGAGCGCGTCCCCCCGTACGATGGCCTCGGCCGGTATGTCCAGAACAGGTATCCGGTTTCCGTCGACCAGGACCATGGCGGGCTTCAGACGCAAGCCCATCACCGCACGGCGCATGGCCAGCATCGTGGCCTGCAGGATGTTGAGCTGATCGATCTCTTCGACCGAGGCCTCGGCAATGCTGCAGCACAGCGCCTTGGCGCGGATTTCGTCATACAGCCTCTCGCGGCGCGCTGCCGTCAGCGCCTTGGAATCAGCCAGTCCCGCGATGGGTCGCAGGTCATCCAGGATCACAGCCGCAGCCACCACCGGCCCTGCCAGGGGTCCCCGGCCAGCCTCGTCCACCCCGGTCACCAGGCCGGGTGGATGCCAGGGCAGGCTGGCCTGTTCAGGCGTGGGCGATGATTTTCTGGATCGCATCGGCTGCCAATTGGGATGTATTGCGCTGCAGGCTGACATGCAGGGCCGTGAAACGCTGTTCGAGGGCCTCGATTTTCCCGGGGTTGTGCCGCCGGGCATCGAGCCATGCAAGACACGCGTCCGCAAGCGCCTGCGGCGTGGCCGCATCCTGAATCAGCTCGGGCACGACGAAATCACGGCACAGGATGTTGGGAAGCCCCACCCACGGCTGCAGCTGCTTGCGACGCATCAGCCACCAGCTGATCGGGTGCATGTGATAGCCGATCACCATCGGGCGCTTGAACAGGGCGGCTTCCAGTGTGGCGGTGCCACTGGCGATGAGCGTGGCATCGCACGCCGCCAGCACCGTGTGCGATTGACCGGCGACCACACGGACCACGTCGCCCAGCCCGCAGGCCGCTGCCGCCTGCACGATGCGATCACGCAGCAACGGCACTGCGGGCACGATCATTTTTAAAGCAGGTCGCGCTTGATGAACAAGCGCTGCCGCCTGAAAGAACGCCGGAGCGATGTACTGAATCTCTGACGACCGGCTGCCCGGCAGGATGGCGAGCACTTCGTCATCATCCTGCAACTGCAACTGCAACTGCAACTGCGCACGGGCAGCGGCGCGGTCGGGCACCATCGGAATCACCGACGCCAGCGGATGGCCCACGTAGGTGGCAGCAATGCCGTGGCGTGCCAGCA
The DNA here is from genome assembly GCA_001464865.1 of Burkholderiales bacterium Ga0074133. GTDB lineage: Bacteria > Pseudomonadota > Gammaproteobacteria > Burkholderiales > Burkholderiaceae_C > Acidovorax. The sequence goes on along the minus strand of LNEG01000131.1, from coordinate 39,312 downwards.
GTTCGGGCTCAAACGGAAAGATGCACAGCACATGGTCGGCACTGCGGCGGATCTTCTCGACACGGTCCGCACGCCACGCCCAGACCGAAGGGCAGACAAAGTGCACGGTCTTGATGCCCGCCGCACGCAGGTCGGCCTCCAGCCCCAGGTTGAAATCGGGAGCGTCCACGCCAATGAAGACATCGGGGCGCTCGGTCAGCAGGCGGTCACGCAGGTTTTTGCGGATGCGCAGAAGCTCGCGCAGGCGCCGCAGCACTTCCATGCTGTAGCCGTGCACCGCCAGTTTGTCACTGGGCCACCAGGCATCGAAACCGCGCTGTGCCATTTGCGGGCCGCCGATGCCGCGAGACGCAAGGCCCGGCCACTTCGCCTGCATGCCATCGAGCAACAGCCCCGCCAGCAGGTCGCCCGATGTTTCACCGGCCACCATGGCCACCTGGGGTGCAGCTTCCATGCGTGCAGCTTTCAGCGGGCAATGCCGCGCGTGGAGCTGTCGAGAAACGCCTGTACGAGCGCGATGTCGGCGGCGGCCTCGGGGTGCACTGCGGGAAGATCGGCGATGCAGGCGCGGGCTGCCTCGAGCGTCAGGCCCTGGCGGTACAGCAGCCGATGCATCTGCTTGATGGCAGAAACACGCGCAGGCGAAAAGCCGCGGCGGCGCAGCCCTTCGATGTTGAGCCCGCGCACAGCCAGCGGGTTGCCGTCCACCATCATGAACGGGGGCACGTCCTGCGAGATATGGCTGGCAAACCCTGCCATCACATGCGCACCGATCTTCACGAACTGGTGCACGCCCGTCAGTCCGCCGATGATGGCCTGATCGGCCACGTGCACGTGACCGGCCAGCGTAGCGTTGTTGGCCAGGATGGTCTGGTTGCCCACCACGCAGTCGTGCGCAATGTGCACGTAGGCCATGATCCAGTTGTCGTCCCCGACGGTGGTGACGCCACGGTCCTGCGCGGTACCCAGATTGAACGTACAGAACTCGCGGATCGTGTTGCGATCACCGATGACAAGGCGCGTGGGCTCACCCGCGTACTTCTTGTCCTGGGGGGCTGCGCCCAGCGATGCGAACTGGAAGATCCGGTTGTCCGACCCGATGGTCGTGCGCCCCTCGATCACGCAATGCGCACCCACTGTTGTACCTGGCCCGATGGTGACCTGCGGGCCAATCACCGCGTACGGCCCGACCGTCACGGTCTCATCCAGCACCGCGCCATCGGCCACGATGGCCGTGGGATGGATATTGCTCACGTTCAACCCGCCTTCGACCAATCAGGCGACGTTGCGCATGGTGCACATGAGTTCGGCTTCGCAGGCCACCTCTTCGCCTACGGTGGCAACACCCTTGAATTTCCAGATGCCACCGCGCACGCGGTCGATCGTGATGGTCAGCACCAGCTGGTCGCCGGGCTCCACCGGGCGCTTGAAGCGGGCGCCATCGATGCCGACAAAGTAGTAGATATTGTTCTCGTCCGGAACCTGCCCCATCGCGTCGAACGCCAGCAGGCCTGCCGCCTGGGCCAGCGCCTCCAGGATCAACACCCCGGGCATCACGGGACGACCTGGGAAGTGCCCCATGAAGTAAGGCTCGTTGAACGTCACGTTCTTGATCGCCTTGATGCGGGTGTTTTTCTCAAGCTCGATCACCCGGTCTACCAGCAAAAAGGGGTAGCGGTGAGGCAGCTGCTTGAGAATTGCGTGGATATCCATCATCGAGTTCTTCTTCCGTTCATGCTGCCTTGAGCGCCTGCTCCAGCGCCTTGATGCGCTCGCGAAGGCTGTGCAGTTGTTTCAATGTTGCAGCGTTCTTTTCCCAGCGCGCATTGTCGTCGATGGGAAACATGCCGGTGTACTGGCCGGGCCTCGTCAAGGACCGCGTCACCACCGTGGCCGCCGAGATATGCACGTTGTCGGCCAGTTCCAGATGCCCCAGGACGATCGCACCCCCTCCCACTGTGCAGTGAGCGCCAATCTTGGCACTGCCCGCGATTCCCACACACCCCGCCATGGCGGAGTGTTTGCCAATGTGCACGTTGTGGCCCACCTGAATCAGGTTGTCGAGCTTGACGCCATCTTCGATCACCGTGTCCTGCAGGGCCCCTCGGTCGATGCAGGTGTTGGCACCGATCTCGACATCGTCTCCAATGCGCACGGCGCCGAGCTGCTCGATCTTGACCCACTGGCCGTGCTCCGGCGCAAAGCCAAAGCCGTCAGCGCCGATCACCACGCCCGCGTGCACGATGCAGCGCGCGCCAATGCGGCAGTCTTCACCCACCGTCACACGGGACTTGAGCACCGTGCCCGCACCCACCACCGCGCCGCGTTCGATCACACAAAGCGGGCCAATGGTGGCTGTGGGATCGATCTGCGCCGCGGAGTCCACCACCGCACTGGCATGGATGCCGGGCATGGCCCGGGGCGTCGTGAGCTGGCGCCACAGTTGCGTGGCGCGAGCAAAGTAAACGTAGGGATTGTCAGCGACGATGCAGGGTCCGCGGGCCAGCGCAACGTCACGCATCGCCGGCGCCACAATGACACAGGCCGCCCGGGAGGCGGCCAGTTGCTGTTGGTAGCGCGGGTTGCTGAGGAAACTCAAATCTCCCGGCCCTGCGTCCTCCAGTGGCGCTATCCGGGAGATTGCGGTGCCTGGCACCGCTCCACCTTCCAGCGAACCACCGAGCGCATCAACAATGTGTCCGAGGAGCAAGCTCACGCGCCACCCGCCGTGCGCTCGCGCATGTCACTTGCCGCCAGCGGCATTCAACGCCTTGATCACCTTGTCGGTGATGTCATGCTTGGGGTTGATGTAGACGGCCTCCTGGAGGATCACGTCGTACTTTTCGGCCTCGGCCACCTGCTTGACGACCTTGTTGGCGCGCTCAAGCACTGCGGACAGTTCTTCGTTCTTGCGAGCCGTGAGGTCTTCCTGGAATTCGCGGCGCTTGCGCTGGAACTCGCGGTCCTGGTCCACCAGCTGGCGCTGGCGGGTGGTGCGCTGGCTTTCAGCCATTGTGGGCGCTTCACGCTCAAACTTTTCGCTGGCAGTCTTCAGGGTGTTACCCATGTCCAGCAGTTCCTTCTCGCGGCGGGAGAACTCCTGCTCGAGCTTGGCCTGAGCTGCCTTGGCAGTGCTAGCCTCGCGGAAAATCCGGTCTGTGTTGACAAAACCGGCCTTGAATTCTTGTGCTTGAGCCTGCACTGGAGCTGCCAGGGCCACGGTGCCGAGCAGCAGAGCCAAAGAGAAATGGCGGGAAAGGGATTTCATTAGAAAGACGTTCCGATCTGGAATTGCAGTTTCTGGATTCTATCGCCAGCAAATTTGCGCACCGGTTGCGCAAATGCCAGACGCAATGGGCCGAGCGGGGAAATCCAGCTCAGACCCAGGCCCACCGATGCACGCATGTCGTTGAAGCTCACCTTGTCGTTTTCGCCATAGACGTTGCCTACGTCGACAAAAGTGAACACCCGCAGGGTCCGGTCGTTGCCAGCGCCCGGAAAGGGCGCGATCAGCTCGGCGTTCAGCGTGACCTTCTTGGGACCGCCCAGCGAAGCGCCGGTCACGTCACGCGGGCCGAGCGTGCCCTGGTCGAAGCCGCGCACCGAACCCAGGCCACCTGAATAGAAGTTCTTGAACACGGGGAAGGGACGACCATTCATGCCCTTGCCAATGCCCACCTCGCCGTTGAAAGCCACGGTAAAGCGCTTGTTCAGCGGGATGTATTGCTGGTACTGATAGTTGGCCCGCACATAGCGGGCGTCACCGGCTACAGACCATTCGGAGTTCAGACGCTGGTAGCGGCCCGAATTGGGCGCCAGCGCGCTGTCCCGGTCATCACGCGACCAGCCGATGGTCAGGGGAATGGACGTGCTGGTCGCACCGAACTGGTCGGCATACGCGAGATACGTGGCGGGAATGTTGGTCCCCGCCTTGATCTGGGTCTGCTCCAGGCCCCCCCCGAAGAACACGGTGTCCGTCTCGCTGAACGGCACGCCGAAACGTACCGACGTGCCCGTCGTCACGAGCTGGTAGTTGCCGCCCTGATCCTCATACGGCTTGTCGGTTCGGTAGTACACGTCGAGGGTCCGCGAGACGCCATCGGCCGTGAAGTACGGGTCGGTGGTGCTGAACACCAGCGTACGTCGGTACTTGCTGGTGTTGACATCAATGCCCAGGTAGTTGCCCGAGCCGAAGATGTTTTCCTGCTTGATGCCGAACGACAGCGATGCCTTTTCTGCGCTGGAAAAGCCCACGCCCATCTGCAGCGAGCCCGTGGGTTTTTCGGCAACATTCACCACCAGATCGACCTGATCGGGGGAGCCGGGCACTTCCTGGGTTTCCACGTTCACTTCGGTGAAGTAGCCGAGGCGGTCCACACGGTCGCGCGACAGCCGAATCTTCTCGCCGTCGTACCAGGAAGCCTCGTACTGACGGAACTCCCGACGAATGACTTCGTCACGCGTGCGATTGTTGCCACTCACGTTGATGCGGCGTACGTACGCGCGGCGCGATGGCTCGACCTGCAGCACAAGTACCACGCGGTTCGTTTCACGGTCCACATCAGGCACGGCTTCGACACGCGCAAATGCAAAACCGAAACGGGCGAAATACTCCGAAAACGCCTTGGTCGTTTCGGCTACCTGGTCGGCGTTGTAGGGCTCGCCTGCACGGATGGTCACCAGCGACTTGAACTCGTCCTCCCGGTCGAGGTAGTTACCTTCCAGCTTGACCCCGGAGACCACAAACCGCTCGCCCTCGGACACGTTGACCGTGATGGAAATGTCCTGCTTGTCAGGGGAGATCGCCACCTGCGTGGACTCCACGCGGAACTCAAGGTAGCCACGCTGCAGATAGTACGAACGCAGGGTTTCCAGGTCGGCATTGAGCTTGGCACGGGAATACCGGTCAGACTTCGTGTACCAGCTGAGCCAGCCACCGGTGTCCTGGTCGAACAGGCCCTTGAGGGTGGATTCGCTGAAGGCCTTGTTACCGGTGATGCGCACTTCCTTGATGCGGGCGGGCTCGCCCTCGACGACGGTGAACGTCAGGTTCACACGGTTGCGCTCGATAGGCGTGACGGTGGTCACGACCTCCACGCCATAGAGGCTCTTGTTGATGTACTGCCGCTTCAGTTCCTGCTCGGCCCGGTCGGTCATGGCCTTGTCGTAAGGCCGGCCCTCGGTCAGGCCGACATCACGCATGGCTTTCTTGAGCGCATCCTTGTCGAACTCGCGCGCACCGGCAAAATCCACATCGGCGATGGTCGGGCGCTCTTCCACCACCACGACCAGCACATTGCCGCTGGCTTCCAGCCGCACATCCTTGAACAGCCCCAGGGCAAACAGTGCGCGAATGGCCGCAGCGCCCTTTTCATCGTTGTAATCGTCGCCGACACGCAATGGCATCGACGCGAACACCGTGCCCGGCTCCACGCGCTGCAGGCCTTCAACGCGGATGTCCTGAACCTTGAAAGGCTCCAGAGCCCAGGCCGCGCTGGCGGCAAAAACCATGGCTGCAACGGCTGATGCAGTACGCACGCCCAGGCGATTGATGTGTTTTTTCATGAATGAAGCTGGAGCCGCCGTTGGGTTGCAAGCGCGGCAAAAGGGTTAGCCAAAAAGCCGGGTGACATCATTGAACAGGGCAATGGACATCATGAGGATCAGCACGGCAACGCCACCACGTTGCAGGCGCTCCATCCATGCATCCGACACGCCCTTGCCGGTCACGCCTTCCCAAAGATAATACATCAGGTGCCCTCCGTCCAAGACGGGCAGCGGCAGCAGGTTCAGCACCCCCAGACTCACGCTGATGAGGGCCAGGAACACCAGGTACTGACTGATACCGAGGCTGGCCGATCGGCCGGCATAGTCGGCAATGGTCAGCGGGCCGCTGAGGTTCTTGAGCGATGCCTCTCCGATCACCATGCGCCCCATCATGCGCAGCGTGAGGACGGAGACATCCCAGGTCTTCACGACGCCAGCCCAGGCGCCTTCGAAAAATCCGTAGTCCACCGTAACGAATTCGGGTGGGGTACCGACGTAAGCCCCGATGCGGCCCACCGTCGCACCCTGGTCCGTCTGTGCCTCGGGAGTCACATCCACCATCAAGGTCTGGCCACCGCGCTCGATGCGCCAGGGCTGAGTGACCGACGCGCTCCCCTTGACCGACTGGCGGATCAGCTCGCGCAACTGCTGTCCGTCCACCACGTCGGTCGCGCCAACCCTGAGCACCACATCGCCCTGGCGGAGACCGGCACGGGCAGCTGCACCCTGCGGCATGACTTCGCCGAGCACGGGGCGCGTCCAGGGCCCGAGGATGCCGATCTTGCGAAACAGCTGCGCGTCGGCCTCGCGGCTGTCGATCGTGGACATGTCCAGAACCAGTTCGCGCACCGCAGACGAGCCCTGTGGCCGCACTTCGAGCCGTGCACGGTCTCCCTCCAGGGCGCTGCGCGTCAGCAGCCAGCGCAGGTCTTCGAATGAACGAACTTCTTCGAGCTCATCCGAGCCAAGTGCTGCGCGCTCGACCAGCTCACCGCCGCGCAAACCAGCGCTCTGGGCAATGGAGCCTGCAACGGGGCTGGCCAGCACCGCCTTGGGTTCCTGAACGCCATTCCAGTTGACTACCGAATACAGAAGCACCGCCAACAACAGGTTGGCCAGCGGGCCAGCAGCCACGATGGCTGCCCGGGATTTGAGCGGTTGGGTGTTGAACGCCAGATGCCGCTCGTGTGGCTCCACAGGTGCCTCGCGCTCATCGAGCATGCGCACATAACCGCCCAGTGGAAACGCGCCGATCACGAATTCGGTGGGTGAGCCCTTGGGTTGCCAACGCAGCAGCGGCCGCCCGAAGCCGACCGAAAACCGCAGCACCTTCACGCCGCATGCCACCGCCACCCGGTAGTGGCCATATTCATGCACGGCGATCAGCAGCCCCAGGGCGACGACAAAAGCGACGATGGTAAGAAGCATGGAACAGGTACCCGCGATCGGTGGGCTCAGGCTGCCAGACGGTCGGCAGCGCCGGTGGCCGCAGTGCGGGCCAGCGCGTCCAGATCGAGCAGCGATTCGAGCGAATCGGGTTTGGAGGGTGACACGGCATCCAAAGTTGCAAGGTTGACGGCATGAATATGGTCAAACCGCAACTTGCCCGCCAAAAACGCGCCGACTGCCACTTCATTGGCCGCATTGAGGACGGCCGTCGTCCCCTCCGCCGCTTTCAAGGCCTGCCACGAAAGGTGCAGACCGGGAAAGCGCACAGCGTCGGCATCCTCGAACGCCAGCGCGCCAAGCTTCGAAAAATCGAGCCGGGTCGCGCCGCTCTCGATGCGCTCCGGCCAGGCCAGGCCACAGGCGATCGGCACGCGCATGTCGGGCGTACCCAGCTGGGCCAGGATGGATGCGTCCCTGAACTGGACCATCGAATGGATGATCTGCTGTGGATGGATCACGACCTTGATCTGGTCGGGATGCAGGTCAAACAGCCAGCGAGCCTCGATGACTTCGAGCGCCTTGTTCATCATGGTGGCGGAGTCCACCGAAATCTTGCGACCCATCGAAAAATTGGGGTGCGCGCAGGCCTGTTCGGGCGTGATGGCCGACAGGGTGGCAGGGTCGCGCTGCCGGAATGGCCCGCCAGACGCTGTCAGCAGGATGCTGTCCACCCGGCTGGCCCAGGTCGACGGATCCTCGGGCAGGCACTGGAAGATGGCCGAGTGCTCGCTGTCAATGGGCAGCAGGGTCGCGCCGCCATCCCGCACCGTCTGCATGAACAGCGCACCGCCCACGACGAGGGCTTCCTTGTTGGCCAGCAACAGACGCTTGCCAGCGCGCGCAGCGGCCAGGCAAGGCGCCAGTCCTGCAGCGCCGACGATGGCCGCCATGACGGCATCCACCTCATCATGAGATGCTATAAATTCAATAGCATCAGGGGATTGAATTACCTGGACTTCAAGCCGATTTGACTTGATTTTCTCAGCCAACGCGGCTGCGTGGGGTGCACTGGCCATCACGGCGTAGCGCGGACGGAACCGGGCGCATTGCGCCAGCATCAGGTCCACCTGGGTGGCAGCGCTGAGAGCGAACACCTCGAATCGATCAGGGTGGCGCGAAACCACGTCCAGCGTGCTCGTGCCGATCGACCCCGTGGATCCCAGAACGGTCAGTCTTGTCTTGTTCATAGTGGCGTTGTCAGGCTAGTCAGCATCATGGCCAGTGGCAGCGTTGGCAGCAGTGCGTCCACACGGTCGAGCACACCACCGTGGCCCGGCAGCAGCGCGCTGCTGTCCTTGACGCCCGCACTGCGCTTGATCAGTGACTCCACCAGATCGCCACAGACACTCATGGCGACCATGAACAGCGCCGCCACCACCAGCAGCCACCATCCCTGCTGGGCCAGGCGCGTGTAGAAGCTGCCCACGGTGGCCTGCCAGTGCGCGTCGGCCGCCACCCATGCAAATGCCAGCACCATGACGCCAGCCAGACCGCCCCACACCCCTTCCCAGCTTTTGCCGGGGCTGATGGACGGAGCCAGCTTGTTCTTGGTCAAGCGCAGGCCGAAGGCGCGGCCCGCGAAGTACGCAAAGATGTCAGCGACCCAGACCAGCACGAGCACTGACAGCAGGAAGTTGATCCCGATCTTGCGCGCCTGCACCGCTGCCAGCCACGCCAGCCAGAGCGCCAGCACCCCCGCAACGAGCCTCAGCGCCGACGGAACCTGCGCCCAGCCCGGCACACCGGCGCGCAGCAACCACGCGGTGGCCAGCACCCACAGCCCGCCGCCCACAATCCACAACGCACCCAGCGGTCGGTCGGTCCAGCCAAGGAACCAGGACACCAAGCACAGGGCAACACAGGCTGCACCCACGGCCACGGCACCAGCCTGGCCGAAACCGCTCAGCCGCCCCCACTCCCAGGCACCAGCGGCCATGAGCACCAGAACAACGGCCATGAAAGGGACGGGCGATGCATAGAAAAGCGCAGGCAGGAGTATGGCCAGCAGAACGATGGCGGTGATGACGCGCTGTTGAAGCATGACGGGGCCTTTCAGCCCGGCACCGAAGCTGGCGCGGACAGTATCTGTTCGGAAGTTTTGCCGAAGCGACGCTCGCGGCTGGAGAATGCAGCGATGGCTTCGTCCAGCGCCGCTTCGTCGAAGTCGGGCCAGAGGCGGTCACTGAAATACAGCTCGGAGTATGCGGCCTGCCACAGCAGGAAATTGCTGATGCGCATCTCGCCGCCGGTGCGGATGACGAGATCCGGGTCGGGCACATGGGCCATGCCCATTGCTGCATGAAGGCTGGCCTCGGTGATCGGCTCGCCCCGGGCTGCCAGCGCAGCCGCCGCCTGGGCGATGTCCCAACGGCCACCGTAGTTGAAGCAGACGTTCAGCACCAGACGGGTGTTGTGCGCAGTCGCCGCCTCGGCCTGCGCCAGACCCTCGACGACCTTGGCAGACAGCCCGGTGCGCGCGCCCACGAAATGCAGGCGCACGCCGTCCGCGCGCAACTGGGGCACCTCGCGTGCCAGCGCCATGGCCAGCAGTTCCATCAGGCCGGACACCTCGTCGGCCGGCCGGTTCCAGTTCTCGGACGAGAAAGCAAAGACAGTGAGAACCGACACACCGCGCTGCACGCAGGCACGCGCGCATCGGCGCAGCGAATCCACCCCTTGCTTGTGGCCCGCCAGGCGCGGCAAAAAGCGCCGCGTGGCCCAGCGGCCGTTGCCATCCATGACGATGGCGATGTGGTGTGGCACCACCGGGGAACTAGACATGTGGGGCGAACAGCATCCGTAGCAGGACGCTCAGACCGCCATGATTTCCTGCTCTTTGGCAGCCACCAGCGCGTCCACCTCGGCAATGTGCTTGTCGGTGAACTTCTGCACTTCGGTTTCGGCGCGCTTCTGGTCGTCTTCAGACGCCAGCTTGTCCTTGACAAGCTTCTTGACCGATTCGTTGGCGTCGCGGCGCAGGTTGCGGATCGCGATCTTCGCGCTCTCGCCTTCGTTGCGGGCCAGTTTGGTCATTTCCTTGCGGCGCTCTTCGCTCATGGGCGGCATGGGGACGCGGATCAGGTCGCCCATCGAGGCCGGATTCAGGCCCAGGTCGCTTTCGCGGATGGCCTTTTCAATCTTGGCGCCCATGCCCTTTTCCCAGGGCTGAACGCTAATCGTGCGCGAGTCGATCAGGGCGACGTTCGCAACCTGGCTCAGTGGCACGAGTGAACCGTAGTATTCAACCTGCACGGTATCCAGCAGCGACGGATTGGCCCGGCCGGTGCGGATCTTCTGCAGGTTGTTCTTGAACGCAGCGATGGACTGGTCCATCTTCGTTTCAGTCGTCTTCTTGATATCGGCAATCGTCATGTTCTCTCCTCGTGGGTGAAGCGCCGCCCCTGGCGAGGCAGCTTCATGGCATGGTCGGCATCAGGCGTAGACCAGCGTTCCCTCGTCCTCGCCCATCACCACGCGCTTGAGCGCGCCGTGCTTGATGATCGAAAACACCTTCACCGGCAGCTTCTGGTCACGGCACAGGGCAAATGCGGTGGCATCCATGATGCCCAGGTTGCGCGACATCGCCTCGTCAAAGCTGAGCTTCGTGTAGCGCGTGGCGGTGGGGTCTTTCTGCGGGTCGGCAGTATAGACGCCGTCCACCTTGGTGGCCTTGAGCACCAGTTCGGCACCGATCTCGGCACCACGCAACGCTGCAGCGGTGTCAGTGGTGAAGAACGGGTTGCCCGTACCGGCGGCAAACACGACTACCTTGCCTTCTTCGAGGTACTGCAGCGCCTTGGGGCGCACGTAGGGCTCGACCACTTGCTCAATGGCAATGGCCGACATCACGCGGGCCACCAGGCCCTGCTTGTCCATGGCATCGGCAAGGGCCAGCGCATTCATCACGGTGGCCAGCATGCCCATGTAGTCGGCTGTGGCGCGGTCCATGCCGACAGAACCGCCGGCCACACCGCGAAAGATATTGCCCCCGCCGATCACGACAGCCACCTGGACACCCAGGCGGGTCACTTCGGCGATTTCCTCCACCATCCGCACGATGGTCGCGCGGTTGATGCCGAAGGCATCGTCGCCCATCAACGCCTCACCAGACAGCTTGAGCAGGATGCGCTTGTGAGCTGGTGCGGCGGTGGTCATGGGCGATTTCTCCAAAGCGTGTCGGGGGTCGGGGGTTCTAGCAAAAATCAGGCAGCGGCCTTGGCGGCGGCCACCTGGGCAGCCACTTCGGCTGCGAAGTCGTCGACCTTCTTCTCGATGCCTTCGCCGACCACGTACAGGGTGAAGCCCTTCACGTTGGTGTTGGCGGCCTTGAGCATCTGGGCCACGGTCTGCTTGCCGTCGGCAGCCTTCACGAAGACCTGGTCGGCCAGCGAGACTTCCTTGAGGTACTTCTGCACAGCGCCGTCGATGCGCTTGGCGGTAATTTCGGCGCTTTGCGCTGGCTTGCCAGCCGCCACAAGTTCCTTGTTGGCTTCATCGGCCTTGCCTTCAGCCACCGAGCGCTCCTTGGCGATCAGGTCGGCAGGCACGTCGGCGCTGGTCAGGGCCACGGGCTTCATGGCGGCCACGTGCATGGCAACGTCCTTTGCAGCCGCTGCGTCACCGTCAAACTCGACGACCACACCGATGCGCGAACCGTGCAGGTAAGCAGCCAGGCTGGAGCCGCTGAAACGCTTGAAGCGGCGGAACGACATGTTCTCGCCGATCTTGCCGATCAGGCCCTTGCGCACGTCTTCCAGGGTGGGGCCGAAGCTGTCTTGCTCATAGGGCAGTGCGCCCAGGGCTGCCACATCGGCAGGGTTGTGCAGGGCCACCAGCTTGGCTGCGGCGTTGGCCATGGCGATGAAGCTGTCGTTCTTGGAGACGAAGTCGGTTTCGCTGTTGACTTCGACCAGGGCGCCCGTGGTGCCGTCGATGTAGTTCGCAACCACGCCTTCGGCGGTGATGCGCGAAGCAGCCTTGCCGGCCTTGGTGCCGAGCTTGACGCGCAGCAGCTCTTCGGCCTTGGCCATGTCGCCGTCGGCTTCCGTCAGGGCCTTCTTGCATTCCATCATCGGAGCGTCGGTCTTGCCACGCAGTTCGGCAACCATGCTTGCGGTAATTGCAGCCATTTTTATTCCTTCAGTATTCAGTTCAGCGGGTTCAGAGTCGGGCTAAAAAAAAGGGGGCTCACCAGGGGCCCCGCTTTTGTTCGCGACGGATCGCGCAGCCGGGCTATCAGGCAGCGGCGTCTTGCACTTCCACGAATTCGTCGGTGCTTTCGACTGCAACAGCCTTCACCACGTCGTTCACGGCGTTGGTGCGGCCTTCAATGATCGCATCGGCAATGCCACGGGCATACAGCTCCACAGCCTTGGCCGAGTCGTCGTTGCCGGGGATCACGTAGTCGATGCCTTCGGGAGAGTGGTTGGTATCCACCACGCCGATCAGCGGGATGCCCAGCTTCTTGGCTTCGGCCACTGCGATCTTGTGGAAGCCCACGTCGATGATGAAGATGGCGTCGGGCAGAGCAGCGCCGATGTCTTTTTCGAGCTTTTCGATTTCGCGGGAGAACGTCAGTTGCTCCTTCTTGCTCAGGCTATCCAGGCCAGCTTCTTGCTGGGCCTTCATGTCCTTGAGGCGCTTGATCGAGGTCTTGACCGTCTTGAAGTTGGTCAGCATGCCGCCCAGCCAGCGCTGGTCCACAAAAGGCACACCAGCGCGCTGCGCTTCGGTCGACAGGATTTCGCGGGCCTGGCGCTTGGTGCCGACCATCAGGATCGTGCCGCGGTTGGCAGCGAGCTGCTTGGCGAACTTTTGGGCTTCCTGGAACAGTGGCAGCGACTTTTCCAGGTTGATGATGTGAATCTTGTTGCGATGGCCGAAGATGTACGGGGCCATCTTGGGGTTCCAGAAGCGGGTCTGGTGACCGAAGTGGACACCGGCTTCCAGCATTTCGCGCATGGTAACGGACATAAAAATACTCCAAAGGTTGGGTCTAAAATCCAGCCCCAATACTTGTGCCAGGGCTCGAAAGCCGGGAGCACAACACCTTGACGGGGCTGGTTTGCGATTGCTTTGCCAGGGTTGCAATCAGGACGGCGACAATGCCGTGAACCGCAAAATGCAACACCACTGCAAGATCACTGCGCCTTGACCGGACAAGCCGGTTGACACGTGCCGCAGCACCCAGCAAAACCCAAAGATTGTAGCACGCCCATGCTTTCCGACCTGACCTCCACCCGCGACCACCTGCATGACGGGGCCACCACCGCCAGTGCCGAAATGGAGCGCTGCATCGAACTGGCGCAGGCACCACGCAACGCGCACAGCTTCGTGCGCACCCTGTTTGGATCTGCGCGCGATGAAGCCGCACGCCCCGGGGCAGCCCGCCTTCCGCTGGCGGGGCTGTCAGCCTCCGTCAAGGACCTGTTTGACATTGGCGGTCAACCTACGCCCGCGGGGTCGACGGTTCTGGCCGATGCGCCTGCAGCGGCGGCCGACAGCCCCGCCGTGGCACGCCTGAGGGCGGCAGGTGCTGCCATCATTGGCCGCACCAACATGGTGGAGTTCGCTTTCTCGGGAGTGGGTGTGAACCCGCACTACGGCACGCCTGCGGCCTGGGACGCACGCACGGGTGCACTGTCCGGCCCGCCCCGGGTACCAGGTGGCTCGTCGTCTGGGGCAGCTGTCTCGGTCGCCACGGGGGCGGCGTTCATCGGGCTCGGGTCCGACACCGGGGGGTCCATCCGCATTCCTGCAGCCCTCAACGGCGTGGTGGGATTCAAGAGCACGGCGCGGCTGGTGCCCACACAAGGCGCGGTACCGCTATCGACCACGCTCGACACTGCCTGCGCCATCACCCGCAGCGTGCGCGACGCCATCGTGGTGCACGAAGTGCTCGCGGCACGGCAGGTAGCGCGCAGCCTGGTACCGCTGGCCCAGTACCGCCTGGCAGTGCCGCGACAAGTGTTCCTTGATGGACTGGACGCCACCGTGGCGCAGGCCTTCGCGAGGACGCTCGATGCACTGCGCGCAGCCGGCGCGAGCATCGACATGATCGACCTGCCGACCGTGGCGCAGCAGCCGGCCTACGGGTTTTCTGCCCCCGAGGCATTTGCATGGCACCGCCCGTTGCTGGCCCGCAGCGCCAGCCAGTACGACGCCCGCGTGCGCGCCCGCATCGAAAAAGGCGGCACGCTGATGGCCTGGGAATACATTGATCTGCTGCGCGAGCGGCAAGCCTGGATCGCGGCCATGCAAGACGCCATCGGCGGCTACGGTGCGCTGCTGTCGCCCACCGTACCGATCGTCGCGCCGCCCATCGCGGACGTGGCACCTGCGGACGGCCGCGACCCGCATCAGGACGCCGCCCGAGATGCCGAGTTCTTCCGCGTCAACGCCCTGCTGCTGCGCAACACCAGCGTCATCAACCTGCTCGATGGCTGCGCGCTTTCGCTGCCCTGCCATGAACCGGGCGAGCTACCGGTCGGCTTGATGGTGTGGCACGGCGCGCTGCGCGACGACACCGTGCTGAACGTCGGAATGCAAATCGAACAAGCACTACAAAATAAGTAGCTGCCGAGGCTTGATAATCAAGCGCTACCGGCCCAATACATCATTAATTCATGAAGATCGCCATCGTGGGCGCCGGCATTGCCGGCGTGACCACCGCGTACGAACTGGCCAGGGATGGCCACCACATCACCGTTTTTGAGCAGCGCGGAGCTGTCGCCGAAGAGGCCAGCTTTGCCACCGGCAGCCTGCTGGCACCGCTTTTGTCCACCCCGTGGGCGCTGCCCGGCTTCGGGCAGCCACTGCGCCTGTGGGGCGCCCAGGCCAGCTTGCGCTTGGGCGGTGGCATGAGCCTGCCGCACCTGGCCTGGCTGCGGCGCTGGCGCCAGGCCTCGCGCCGCAACACGACGCCGGCCGCCACACTGGAGGCGCTCGCCCGCTACAGCCATGCAAGGCTGGAGGCCATCGCCGCACTGCACGACCTGGACTTCGAGGCCACCACCGGGCGCCTGCTGCTGCTGCGTACCGAGGCCGAGCTGGCCGCCCTCCAGCCTGCCCTGCAAACCCTGCGCGATACCGGCCAGACCGTGCACGAGATCACGCCGGAAGCGGCGCACAAGCTGGAGCCCGGTCTGTGCCCCGAGACCCCGTTGGCCGCTGCAATTCACCTTCCCGCGGCCAGCGCAGGCAACTGCCGCCTGTTCGGCCAGCTGCTGCGCCAAGGCATCCAGGGGTCGGCCGTGACGTTTGAATTCAACGCTACCGTCGAGCGCATCAGCACCAACCCCGTGGCGATCACATTGCGCGGCGATACCGAGCCCCGGCGCTTTGACGCAGTCGTGCTGTGCACCGGGGCTGCTCCGGCAACGTTGATGGCCCCACTGGGCCTGGCCCTGCCAGTGGCGGCCGTACATGGCTACACCGTGAGCGCACCCCTGCGCGAAGCCACCCACGCCCCTGTTGCCAGCGTGATCGACGTGGCGCAGCAGATCAGCATCACGCGACTGGGGCAGCGGGTGCGCATTGCGGGCGGCGCTGAACTGGCCGGGCCATCGGCAGAGCACCATGCGCCCACGCTGCAGCGCCTGTACCGCACGTTCAATGACTGGTTTCCGGGTGGCGCGCAACTCTCCAAAGGGCTGCAGATCTGGCGCGGCGCGCGGGTGGCAATGCCCGACGGAGCACCGGTGATCGGCGCCAGCGGAGTACCCGGCATATGGCTCAATCTGGCCCATGGGGGCAATGGCTGGGCCCTGGCCTGCGGCAGCGCACGCGCGGTGGCAGACCTTGTAGTGCAACGCGCGCCCGAGGTCTCGCTGGACGGCCTCGGAATGCGCAAGTTCTGAGGCGCGCTGCGCCGAGCCTGCACCACGGACAGCCGTGCGTTGCAGGCCGCGCGCACACTCGGTGAGGACATGCTGGCACCCGATGTAACCCTTTCCACGGCCCGCAGCGATGCGGCGCGGCGCAAAATGCCGAGGCAGGGCCAACCCTGCCAGCCTCTGCACAGCAATGTGCAGTGCCAGCGCCGCACTTTGCCTCACCCACATCGCCGCCATGCACCCCATCCGCCCGACCCAGGCCTACCCGCTCTTCAGCACAGCATCCACCCGCGTACTGGAGCAGGCTGCCGCCCGCTCCCTGCCCTCGCACACCCTGATGCAACGGGCGGGTCTGGCAGTGGCGCGATTGGCGATGGCCCTGGCCCCGCACTCGCGCACGGTGTGGATTGCGTGCGGGCCAGGCAACAACGGCGGTGACGGACTGGAAGCAGCCATGCACCTGCGCCGGCAAGGCCGCCGCGTGGTGGTGACATGGCTGGGGCATCCCGAGTCCGCCCCTTCTGATGCACGCGCCTCGTGGGAGGGCGCACTGTCAGTCGGTGTCGAGTGGGCAGACAGCTCGCCGCAAGGCCTCACACGGGATGACCTGTGCATTGACGCACTGCTGGGCATCGGCGTCTCGTCCGCACGCCAAACGCCAGCGCGCCCGCTGGACGGCCGCATGCAGCAGTGCCTTCAGGCATTGCGGGCGCTGCAGGCGGGAGCCACGCCCCTGCTGGCCGTGGATGTGCCCAGCGGTCTCGATGCCGACACCGGCCAGTTCGCAGCCGGCTTCGCAACTGCGGCGCCAACAGGCGCTGGCGCGGGCCACTACACCCTGAGCCTGCTCACCCTCAAACCCGGCCTGTTTACCGCCAGCGGGCGCGACGCTGCCGGGCAGGTCTGGCTGGACAACCTGGGCATTGACCCGGCCCAGATCGGGCATGGACCACCCGATGCGTGGCTGAGCGCACCGCCAGAGCCGCCCTCGCGCACCCATGCCAGCCACAAGGGCAGCTACGGTGACGTGGCCGTGGTGGGTGGCGAGGGCCTGGCCGCACGCGGGATGGGCATGACAGGGGCGGCGCTGCTGGCCGCATCGGCCGCCCTGCACAGCGGCGCGGGACGGGTACTGGTGGCACTGCTGGACGACGGCCACCTGCCACTGGACGCGCAGCAACCCGAATTGATGTTCCGCCGGTTTGACGCACTGATGCTCGAAGATCTCACGGTCGTTTGCGGCTGCGGCGGCGGACAGGCTGTTGCGCCGGTATTGCCCGCAGTCATCACCCGCGCTGCACGCCTGGTGCTGGATGCCGATGCGCTCAACATCATCGCTACCCGCAAGGACCTGTGCGCACTGGTCGCCGCGCGCAGCCAGCGCGGGCTGCCCACAGTGCTCACACCCCACCCCCTGGAGGCAGCACGCCTGCTGGGCCTGACGACCGCAGAGGTTCAGGGCGACCGGCTGGAATCTGCGCAGCAACTGGCAGACGCGTTCCAGTGCGTGGCGGTGCTCAAGGGTTCGGGCAGCGTGATCGCCTCGCCAGACGGCACATCCGCCCTCAACCCTACCGGCAATGCGCGTCTGGCCACGGCCGGCACGGGCGATGTGCTGGCTGGCATGGTGGGAGCCCGCCTGGCCGCTGGCGTCCATGCTGCACATGCCGCCCGTGGTGCGGTCTACCTGCATGGCCAGGCAGCCGATGACTGGCCTCAAGGGCTGACGCTGACTGCGAGCGCGCTGGCGCGGCGCGTGGGTGGCTGAC
The DNA here is from genome assembly GCA_001464865.1 of Burkholderiales bacterium Ga0074133. Taxonomy (GTDB): domain Bacteria; phylum Pseudomonadota; class Gammaproteobacteria; order Burkholderiales; family Burkholderiaceae_C; genus Acidovorax. The sequence goes on along the minus strand of LNEG01000131.1, from coordinate 21,713 downwards.
GGCGCGAGATTGACCCTGACTGCAGCGGTGCGCGATGAACACAGCTACCCCAGCAGCGTGACCTCTTTGAGCGGGCGCAGCACGCTCGAAGGCGTCATGCCAAACGTCTGCCGGAACATGCGGCTGAAGTGCGCCGAGTCGGAAAACTCACCGTGCAGCGCCGCGTCTGTGAGGCGAGGGCTTACGGCCAGGCCTGCCATGGCCAGGCGCACCTGCGACCACACGCGGTAACTGCGCAGGCTGACCCCCATCTCGGCGCGAAACAGGTGGTTGAAGCGCGAGGCTGAAAGCGCGGCCTCAGCAGCCAACACATCGCGCCGCAACCGTGGCGCACCCGGCACCTGCGGGTTGCGCAGCAGGCGCAGGCTGTGCGCCACGCGCGCATCCAGCGGGGAGGCGTCAACGCCCAGCGGGAAGCGCAGCAGGGCTGGCAGATCGAAGTGGCGCAAATAGTCCTCCATGGCGCTTCGCGCCCCCACCGGCGCCGCCACATCCAGCACCACGCCGCCCTGCTGCCGGAATATGCCCCGCAGGCCGCGCGCCTCCAGGGAGTCAGGCTCCATGTACACCAGGGCCACTGTCTCGCCGCGTGGGTCAAATATGTGCGGTACGCCGGTATCGATCAGCGCACTGTGGCAGGTCTCCGCCTGGCTTGGCTCCCAATGCACGGCAAACCGGCCCGACAAGCCGAGCAGCAACACGGGCGACGCATGGCAGTGCCAACCTGTAGCGGGAACATCGCCCAGGTACAGGGCCCGGTCAGCGCCCAGGGTCAACGTGTTGCGTGTCGGCATAGCCCAATCGTGCAAGTTTTTGGAGGGAGACACGCATAGCCTTGCACAGATTCGTCGGCCCGCAGCCATGCGCCGCCGACGATGGCCGTCGCTTCGCGCGAACGCGCGGCGCGCACCGATACACCTGTCATTTCTGGAGAACGCCGCTTGAAACGCATCGCCATTTCCGTTGCAATCACCCTGATCGTTTGCAGCCTCGCCGGCCTGTACTACGGTGTTCCGTCGCTGTTCAGGGAGCCGCTGCTCCAGCTCAATCGCAGCCTCTCGGGCCTGGAAGAAAAGACCGTCGAGATAGCGATGCACACCGTGCACTATCTGGACACCCCGCTGCCGGCCAGCTCCTTGACGAGCGGCGCGGCCCCGGGCAACAGCGGTAGCGAAGACGTACCCGTCGTCCTGCTGCACGGCATCTTTGCAGAGAAAGACCATTGGGTCGATTTTGCACGCCCGCTCACCAACCAACACCGAATCATCGCGCCGGACATTCCAGGCTTTGGCGAGAGCACGCGGCGGGAGGGCGAAGCCTACGACTACGCGGCGCACGCCCAGCGCCTGGGCGCCTTTCTGGACGCCCTCGGCCTGCAGCGCGTTCACCTCGCGGGCAACTCGATGGGCGGCACGATAGCCGCGCTGTTTGCGCTGGCGCACCCCGAGCGCGTGGCCAGCGTGGCCTTTATCGGCGCGCCCCACGGCATCCGGTCGCCACAGCCCAGCACCATGGATCGACTCATCGACGCAAGACAGCGCCCGCTGGTTGCCCACGATGCCGCTGCATTCAGCGCGATGATGGATCTGGTGTTTGAAAAGCGTCCGTTTCTGCCCTACCCCATCCTGCATGCATCCCAACAGGAAGCGCTGCGCAACGCCGCGTCGAATGCGCGCGTGTGGGATGCGCAACTCAAGGACCGCTACCTGCTGGAGGAGCACCTGGGCCAGCTGCAAAAGCACCCGACCCTCGTGCTCTGGGGCGAAAACGACCGTGTGTTCGACCGTTCGGGGCTACTCACCGTGCAGACGCTGCTGCCGCAGGCACGCATTTCCGCCCTGCCCGGCATCGGCCACCTGCCCATGATGGAAGCCCCGGCAGAGACAGCGCAGCGGTATGCGCGCTTTCTCGACGAGGTGATGGCTTTCGGAGCACAGAATCCGATGAAATAGAGCCGAAACAGCCGCTAGTCCATATATCAATTGCACCCATTGCTATATTTTTTATAGCGATCAACAGATCAGCAGGTGGCCCGCCAGCACGGGCTGAACTCAGCCCCTGCGGGGCTTGCGCGCCTTGCCCTTGCTGGACTTGCCCGCGACCGCCTTCTTCACCGAGGCCTTGAGCGACTGGATGGGCGAGCGCGCGGCACGCTCGCGCGAGAGGCCTGCCTGTTCCGTCGCCGACGGCGCTGCACCCTTGTCTGCCTTGCGCCCGGCAGACCGCCCCCCCGTCTTGCGGGAGCCACCGCCAGCGCCATCGGCGCCCACGCCCTTGTCCTTCAATGCCCGGCCCAGCAGTTCCTCGCCTTCACGCACGAGGCGGAAGTCGATCTTGCGGCCATCCAGGTCCACACGGCTGACCTGTACGCGCACCCGCGCACCGATGGCGTAGCGAATGCCGGTACGCTCGCCGCGCAGTTCCTGGCGCGCCTCGTCGAACTTGAAGTATTCACCACCCAGTTCGGTGATGTGCACCAGGCCCTCGACATACATCGCGTCCAGCGTCACGAAGATGCCGAAGCTCGTCGCTGCACTGACCACGCCGCTGTATTCCTCACCCAGATGCTCGCGCATGTACTTGCACTTGAGCCAGGCCTCCACATCGCGACTGGCCTCGTCGGCACGGCGCTCGTTGGCGCTGCAGTGCAGGCCAGCAGCCTCCCACGCCTGAGTGTCACGGCTGGGTGGTGTCACGTCCTTGCGCGGCTTGGTGCCGGGCGCTGCCACGCGCGCCGCCAGCCTCTTGGCCAGCTTGGCATGCGCCTCGCCCGGTGTGGGCAACGACGGCAGCGCGTACTTGGTCCTGTTCAGGATGGCCTTGATGACACGGTGCACCAGCAAATCGGGGTATCGCCGGATCGGGCTGGTGAAGTGCGTGTAAGCCTCGAACGCCAGACCGAAGTGCCCGCTGTTGACCGGCGTGTAGATGGCCTGCTGCATGGAACGCAGCAGCATGGTGTGGATCTGCTGTGCGTCAGGCCGGTCCTTGGTGGCGGTGGCGATGGCCTGGAAGTCACCAGGCTTCGGGTCGTCGCCAATCGTCATGCCGACAGCCATGGCCTTGAGGTAGTTGCGCAGGATTTCCTGCTTCTCGGGCGTGGGGCCTTCGTGCACGCGGAACAGGCCCGGTTGCCCCCCCTGGGCGATGAAGTCGGCGCTGCAAACATTGGCGGCCAGCATCGCCTCCTCGATGAGCTTGTGCGCATCGTTGCGGGTACGCGGCACGATCTTTTCGATGCGGCCGTTTTCGTCACACACGATTTGCGTCTCGGTCGTCTCGAAATCCACGGCGCCGCGTGCCTGGCGCGCGATGAGTAGCGCGCGGTACACATCGTGCAGGTTGAGCAGGTCCTTGACGCGGTCCTTGCGCTTGCTGGCCTCGGGGCCGCGCGTGTTGGCCAAAATCGCCGCCACCTCGGTGTACGTGAAGCGCGCATGGCTGAACATCACGGCCGGGTAGAACTGGTACGCATGCACCTCGCCCTTGGCCGTGACCAGCATGTCACACACCATGCACAGACGTTCAACCTCGGGATTCAGGGAACACAGCCCATTGCTGAGCTTTTCCGGCAGCATGGGGATCACGCGGCGCGGGAAATACACGCTGGTGGCCCGGTCGTATGCGTCGATGTCAATGGCGCTGCCGGTCTCCACATAGTGGCTCACGTCGGCAATCGCCACCAGCAGGCGCCAGCCCTTGCTGCGGCCCACCTTCGCAGGCTCGCAATACACGGCATCGTCAAAATCGCGCGCGTCTTCGCCATCGATGGTGACCAGCGGTACGTCAGTCAGGTCCACACGTCGCTTCTTGTCCTGCGCACGCACCTTGTCGGGCAGTTCCTTGGCCTGCGCCAGGCACTCAGCCGAGAACTCGTGTGGCACGCCGTACTTGCGCACGGCAATCTCGATCTCCATGCCAGGGTCGTCCACCTCGCCGAGCACTTCGGTGATGCGGCCGACGGGCTGTCCAAACAATGCGGGTGGCTCGGTCAGTTCAACCACCACCACCTGCCCGGGTTTGGCTGCGCCAGTAGCCCCTTTGGGGATCAATACATCCTGGCCATAACGCTTGTCTTCTGGCGCCACCAGCCACACGCCGCTTTCCTGCAGCAAGCGGCCAATGATGGGCTGCGGAGGGCGCTCAATGATCTCGACCACCCGGCCTTCAGGGCGCCCGCGGCGGTCCTGGCGCACGATACGCACGCGAACACGGTCCTTGTGCAGCACCGCGCGCATTTCGTTGGGGGGGATATAGATGTCGCCATCGCCATCATCGCGAATGACGAAACCATGTCCGTCACGGTGCCCCTGTACGCTGCCTTCAATCTCCTGAGACAGGTGCGCAGCAGATTGCGCGTCGGGGGTCGTTTTTTTGATATACAATCTTAGTCTTTCCTGAAATGCCCAGGTGGCGGAATTGGTAGACGCACTAGTTTCAGGTACTAGCGAGTAACATCGTGGAGGTTCGAGTCCTCTCCTGGGCACCAAGTTTAACGAGAACCCATCGCGGTTTTCACAAATATCCAGGCCGCTGTCTCATGACCGCGGCTTTTTTGTTTCCGGACGTCTCGACGCACGATGGCAGGCCTGCAGCCTCCATTCACTCGAAGCATAAAAAATCTTCAAAACTCTCCGGAGCCCGAAATTCCTGTCCTATAATTCGAGGCTTATCTGAAAGCCCAGGTGGCGGAATTGGTAGACGCACTAGTTTCAGGTACTAGCGAGTAACATCGTGGAGTAAAAAGCCGCTGCACCCGCAGCGGCTTTTTTGTTTTGGCAATACCGCCGCCGGAGCGCGCGGTGTTCAGACGGGGTTGGACAACGACCTAATGGGTGCCAGCGAAACTGCAAAAACAAAGCGCCCTTTCGGGCGCCTTGTCCTTCATTCCCACGCCTGCAATCTACTTGCGCAGAAGGATCTTGAGCGCATTCTGAAGACGCCGCGCATTGCCCGCGTCACTGGCACTGGCCAGGACGCGTGCGGCATCCTGCCCCCAGGTCTGCGTTGGCGCAGGGTCGTTGCGACGCGTGAGCAACTGCAATTGCAGCATGCGCCGCGCCGAGATGTGCTCAGCGGGCGTTGGGGCATCAGCGGCCATCTCCAGGCGCAGCAACGCTTCAGATGCATCGGCCCCAGGCGGCGACGACAGCGCCTGAGTCCAGGCGGCGCGCACAGCTGGCGTCACGCCCGAGCCCAGCTCCTGCGTGCCGGGCACCTGCGACGGATCGCGCTTTTCCCATGCCGACATCAACTGGGTGAGCGCTTCTCCATGCGCCTGTGCTGCAAGCTTCTTCAAGGCCAGTTGCGCGTGCTCCATGGCGTCGCGCTGCGCACGGAATGCCGTATCACCCAGACGCGGACCGCGATCCTCGAAAGCTGGCCGGTCACCGAATCGACCACCACGATCCGGACGATCGCCAGCGCGGCTATCGGGGCGCGAACCACGGCCACCATCGCGGTCGCCTGGTCGGCCATCGCGGCGCTCGCCAGGACGGGTACCACGACCTGCCGGCGCCGGGGCGTCTTTCTTCATCCCCGGGCGATCATCGCCACGCACGGCCACGACGGGACGGGTCGGCCTGGATGCCGGTGCGGTTGCGGGCACCCCTTGGGCAGCACCTTCATCAACGACCGGGGCAGCATCCAAAGCATCTGCGGACGCTGCAGCCGGCGTGGCATCACCAGCAGCGGCAACAGCCTGCTGCTGCTCGTCACGGCGCGCAGTAGCAACAGCCTCTGCTGCCTGGGCCTGCCCGCGCAGGGCCGCCTCCAGGGCCTGCATGGCTGCGCGAATCTGCTGCGCATCACCCGATGCGTTCGCTGCCTCAAGGGCCTTGGAAGCCTCCAACACCACCTTGTCTCGCGCACTCAGTTCGGTCACCGCACGGTCACGGTCAGCAGACTTGCGGTTGAACGCTTCATCGATCGGCTTGCGGAAGGCATCCCATAGCTTTTGCTCGTGCTTGCGGTCCAGCGGAACCGTCTGCGCCTCTGCCTGCCAGCGCTGCTGCAGTGCCTTGACGGCATCAATGCGCAGCATGGGCGCCGCCCCCAGAGCCACGGCCTCGTCGATCATTGCATGGCGACGGCCCAGGCTTTCCTTCTGGGCGGTTTCAAACGGCGCTGCAGCAGCGCTGATCGCCTGCTTCCACAAGGGTTGCAGCTCGGCAAAAATCTTCTCGCCGACATGACCTCCCTCGCGCCAGCGATCGCCAAACTGATGCAGGGCCCGGTTGATGCCCTTCCAGTCGCCCGACGCCGAATGCTCCTGGGCCCACGCCTTGACTTCGTCGATCAGCGCCAGGCGCTGCGTCTTGTGTTCAGCTGCTTCGGCGCGGATCCGGTCGAGCCAGGTTTCGACCACTTTGTGCGCAGCATTGCAGGCCTCGTCAAACTTCTTCCAGAGAGCATGGTTGGGCGCGCCTCCCTGGTCGGCCTTCTTCCACTGCTCGCGCAAGCTTCGCAGGGTCTCCTGCATCTTGCGGCCACCCAGCGCCTGCCCGTCCGGGCGGCTCAGCAGTGCTTCAGCCTTTGCAACAAGCTCCTCGCGCACCTGGTCCGCGCCCCAGCGCTGCCAGCCCTCCAGCTCACCTGCAGCTACCAGCGCTGCGTGCACCTGGTGCTCCATGGCCTGGTCAATGTTCTTGCCGTGCTGCTTGAGCACTGCGCGCAGGGCCGCTGCTGCGCCGGCGCTGGCCTTGCCGTGGCCCTCGGCTGTTTCGCGCTCCAGGGTAGCAAGTGCTTCACGCACGGCATGCATGGATTTTTCGACCGCCTCAGGAGAAAGCCGGGGCTTTGGCGCACGCGCGGGCTTGCCTGCAGCAGCCTCAGCGCCGCCGCTGCCTGTCTCTGGGGGCAGACCGCGGGCGGCACGCAGCTCATCAGCCCACACGGGTACGGGAGGCAAAGGCGCACTGACATCTTCTGCAGCAAGCACAGCCTGGGCTACCGCGGGCTGGAAAGCATCCCACACCACGAGAAGCTGCACGCGCGATGCATCCAGCAATGGCGGAAAGCGCGCATCCACGCTCGCCCAGCTGCCATCGCTGGCCAGTTCGTCCGCCTGGTGCTGCCAGCGGGCCACATCGGCACCCAGCATTTCGAGGGCTCCCTGCGCATCGCGCCAGGGCTTGGTCGACAACACTTCAATACGCTGCGCCAGCAGAACAGCGGCCTCGCGCTGCACCTGAACGCGGTGCTGCAAGTCTTCGATCACCTTGACGCGATCAGCCAGCTGGACCTTGAGCTGCGAGAGCGGCTCACGCGACAGCGGTGCTCCCGCCTTGGCGGCATCACGCTGCCACGCCAGAGCATCTGCAATATTCAGCTTGGGGCCGGCGAGCAATGCCTGGGCCTTGTCGGCCCACTCGGCGGCGATCACCTCCTGCCCCTTGGCACGGCGAATCTCATCCAGACGCTCGCGCACAGCACGGGCAGCGCCTTTGTCACGCCCGCTCAACTCCTTGAACACCTCCTGCAGCTGCTCCGAGCCAGGCTGTGTCGCAAGCCAGTCCCGGATGCGCGAGGCACGCTCGCCAGACGTGGCAGCGGAAAATGCACCTCCGGTCAGAGCATCCAGCGGATGCGGCTCGTGGGATTTGGCCGGGGCCGGATTCACTTCGGGTGCGTCAGACATTTTGTTGCGGGAGAGAAAGGGAAACATGGATCAAGGGAATATCAAACGCGCCAGACCAGAAGCTGTCTGGCGCCCACCCGGCCGCCGTGGTCACGGGGGTCGAGGCTGAAAAATCACAGCCGCCCGGCCCATTGGGCCGAAACCGGCCACCGGGACCGATCGCCGCTACCAAGCACGGGCATCGCGATACGCGTGTCATGCCTGGCGGGCGAAAACGGTACAAGGTTCACCCTCCATTATCTATACATATGCAGACCGCCCCAGCGTGCGGGGTCGCCCGAGCCTCACGGTACGTCCGTGATCTGCCTGGTGGGCAGGCACAGCAGGCCAGCAAACAGCGTAAAAGTGTGCAGCCACGGCCGCTGCATAACCGGGTTCTCCCATCAAGGTTTCGCATGTTTCGCGTCGAAACACCCCAGCCAAAAAGCGAAACGGGTGCCATAGACAAGAAAGCCCGGTGGACATGCAACGCATGTCTACCGGGCTTGACGGCTGACACAACGGTCTTTGCCATCTGCCGCAGTCCGGAGGGTGAAAGTCCGGCTGCGCGGAGGCAAGGGATTGCCTCCTTGGGGTTGCCATCGCATCGAGTGCTGCTACGTCACCGCGCTGCATGCCGGAACGGGAACACCGTATCAATGGCGTCGCCTGATGAACAGACATCTGTACCTTAGCAAAACGATGCGAGTGGTGCCAAGGCAATTTTTCAATCGCCAACGAGGCCTCGATTGATCGCAGGCTCGCACTGCGGGGCCTTCCCACCCAAGCCCCCTTTCCAGCGCCGTAAAAGAGGTTTTATATAATCAAACATCATATAAAACAAAAACAATAGTATTGACTATGTATTAAGACACCTCCTAGAATCCGCCAGCCCTGCGACGGGCCAGTAGAAACCCCAATCGCTGCCGACCCCACCGGCTAATTCAAACGAGGTTGCAAGCACGCCATCGACGTGCCGCCTGCAGTTTTGATGGCGTACCAATCCAGGCTTTTCGCCCACCCTTGCGGCCGCACAAGTGGCACCGGGGTGAGAGCGAGGCCTCAGAAAGGAGAGCTATGACAGCGTCAGGAACCATACTTCGCGGTTTCCGCACCTTTGCCACGGATGTGGTGGAAGGATTTTTAGAAATCACCCACAACAGCTTTGCGCTGATCGGCCTTGCTGTCGCGTTTGTTGTGATCATGCTGACGGCCCGCGACGACCTGCGCCAGGCAGGCGAAGAACAGCTGATGACCTGGCTGCGGGAGCGCCAGGTAGAGATGGTCGGCATGCCGATCGAGCCCGAAGCCAGCGGCCGGGCCACCGCTGCCAACCCGAAAGACTTGCCCAAACAGCAGGCCGCAGTGGCGTTCTGGCTGAGCAAAAAGTACCGCGTGGCGGCCGAGCCACTGAGCGTACTTGTTGCCGAGGCGTATGACATCGGCGCTCGCTCCAAGATTGATCCAACGCTGATTCTCGCGATCATGGCAGTCGAATCGAGCTTCAACCCGTTTGCACAGAGCGCCGTGGGTGCACAAGGGCTGATGCAGGTGATGACTACCGTCCACACCGAGAAATACGACAACTTCGGCGGTCACTTTGCTGCATTCGACCCCGTGACGAACCTGCGCGTCGGCGTGAAGGTTCTGCAGGAATGCATCGCCCGGGCCGGCTCGGTGGAAGGTGGATTGCGGCACTATGTAGGGGCAGCCAACAACCCTGATGACGGGGGCTACGTTGCAAAGGTGATGGCCGAGCACTTCCGCCTGCTCCAGGTGGCGGGAGGGCGTAGTGTGCCGCTGTCTCCACCGCCGACACTGTCTACCCAGGCCCCACCACAAACCGTGCCCGCATCGGTACCCGCCGCAGCACCGGCAGCGCCCACAGTCCCGAGCGACAAGGTTGCTCTGCTCGACGCTTCGTAATCCCATCCCTGAAGTACCCTTGACTTCCACGGCTCGGGGTATCAGGACTCCCTGGGTCAGCCGCCTCGGCTACACTTGTGGGGTACGCGACTGGCGATAGGCGCTCTGCCCTACGGGCATTGCCGCTGACGTGGAAACCGGCGAGAACCCGCTTCTTGCAAACCACTGGGGAGCGTGCCGCGAAGGCAACAGGCCTTTGTGTTCAGCCGTTCGCCTGGGCAGCCCTTGTTTCAAGGGACACAAGTTCATAGGACTGCCACATCATGTACGACCGCTCCATTCTTGTCGAACAGACCGATCCCGAGCTTTTCGCTGCCATCCAGGCTGAAAACGCCCGGCAGGAACACCACATCGAGCTGATCGCCAGCGAAAACTACGCTTCGCCCGCCGTCATGTGGGCACAGGGCACCCAGCTCACCAACAAATACGCAGAAGGCTACCCTGGCAAACGCTACTACGGTGGCTGCGAGCACGTCGATGTGGCCGAGCAACTGGCCATCGACCGCATCAAGAAAATCTTTGGTGCAGACGCTGCCAACGTGCAACCGCACTGTGGTGCTTCGGCCAACGAAGCCGTTTTTCTAGCCTTCATCAAGCCCGGCGACACCATCATGGGCATGAGCCTCGCCGAAGGCGGACACCTGACGCATGGCATGCCGTTGAACATGTCGGGCAAGTGGTTCAACGTGGTTTCTTATGGCCTGGACGCCAATGAAGCCATCGACTACGAAGCGATGGAAAAAAAGGCACACGAGACCAAGCCCAAGCTGATCATCGCGGGCGCATCGGCCTATAGCCTGCACATCGACTTTGCCCGCTTCGCAAAGGTAGCAAAGGACGTCGGCGCAATCTTCATGGTGGACATGGCCCACTATGCAGGCCTGATTGCAGCGGGTGTGTACCCCAACCCCGTTCCACACGCGGACGTGGTGACCTCCACGACGCACAAGAGCCTGCGAGGTCCCCGTGGCGGCATCATTCTCATGAAAGCCGAGCACGAAAAAGCCATCAACAGCGCCATTTTCCCCGGTCTGCAGGGCGGCCCGCTGATGCACGTGATTGCTGCCAAGGCGGTTGCCTTCAAGGAAGCGCTGCAACCCGAGTTCAAGGCGTACCAGGAACAGGTTGTCAAGAACGCCAAGGTGGTGGCCGAGACGCTCACGGCGCGCGGCCTGCGTATCGTGAGTGGGGGTACGCAAAGCCACGTGATGCTGGTGGACCTCCGCGCCAAGGGCATCACTGGCAAGGAAGCCGAGGCGGTGCTGGGCGCAGCCCACATGACCATCAACAAGAATGCCATCCCCAACGACCCAGAGAAGCCGATGGTGACGAGCGGCGTGCGCATTGGCACCCCTGCCATGACCACGCGTGGCTTCAAGGAAGAGGAGGCGCGCATGACGGCCAACCTGATCGCCGACGTGCTGGACAACCCGCGCGACGAGGCCAACATTGCCGCCGTGCGCGAGAAGGTCAACGCGCTGACCGCCCGCTTCCCCGTGTACCGCTAAGCCTGGCATCCGCACATGAAATGCCCCTTCTGCGGACACCTGGAGACGCAAGTCGTCGAAACACGGGTTTCCGAAGACGGGGTGTTCATCAGGCGCCGCCGGCAGTGCGGTGCGTGTGACAAGCGCTTCACAACCTACGAACGCCCTGAAGTGAACTTCCCGGCCATCGTCAAGAAGGACGGCCGACGGATCGAATACGAACGAGCCAAGCTGATGGCGTCCTTCAACCTGGCGCTCCGCAAGCGCCCGGTCAGCACCGAACAGATCGATGGTGCGATTGAACGCATCGAGGAAAAGCTGCTCAACCTGGGCCAACGCGAAGTCCTGTCCAGCCGCATCGGCGAACTCGTGATGCGCGAGCTCAAGAAACTGGACAAGGTGGCCTACATCCGATTCGCCAGCGTGTATCGGAGCTTCGAGGACATCGATGACTTTCGGGCGATGGTGGACGAGGTACGCAAGTAGGGCCTGACTTTCAAGCGCGCGGGCGGCTCGCTTCAGCGCTTTCATGGGCAGACCGGATTAAAGCCGGGTTCCGTTCGCCTTTTTTGGCGAGAGGTGCGCCATCCCGACGCGCCGGCCATGCACCCGATGGCCGACAATGCAGGGGTGAAAACCCGCCATTTCCTGCAGCTGATGCTGCTCTCGGCCCTGTGGGGCGCGTCCTTTCTCTTCATACGCATCGCCAGCCCCGTACTGGGGCCCAACGTCATGGCGGCGCTGCGGATTGCCCTGGCAACGCTCACCCTGATGGCCATCATGCGCCTGGCCAACGAACCCTGGCCCTGGCGCCATTGGCGCGAACTTCTGGGCCTGGGCACGCTCACCGTTGCGGTGCCGTTCCTGCTGTACGCGTGGGCCGCGCTCCACCTGCCGGCAGGCTACAGCTCGCTACTCAACACCATGGCCGTGCCGTTCGGAGTCATCGCGGCTGCGTGGATGAAGGAGGACACACTGACTGCCACCAAGGCTCTGGGTTGCCTTTGCGGATTTGCGGGGGTCGCCTTGATCGTTCAGCTGGGCCCCGTGGAACCGACGCCCTCACTGCTGCTTGCAGCCCTCGCCAGCGTCGTGGCGGCAGCCTGCTACGGCGTGTCCACCACATGGATGAAGCGTGCAACCACACGCATGTCTCCGCTCTCCATTGCGGCAGGCATCCACGCTGCGGCGCTGATATTGCTGACGCCTGGCGCGATGTGGAGCCTGCCCGATGCCCGATTCACGCCCGGTGCACTGGCAGCAGTGGCCGTGATGGGGATAGTGACCTCGGGTTTTGCGTACTGGCTGAACCTGCGCGTGCTCGCCCAGGTATCCCCGGTGGCGACCATGAGCTCGGCGTTCATGATCCCGTTGTTCGGGGTGGCGTGGGGCCACATCTTCCTTGGGGAAACGCTGGGCCCCGGCATGTTCTGGGGCGGTGCGCTGGTACTTGCGGCCACCGGCCTCGTCACCGGCTTCAATCCCTTGAAGTGGCTGTCGATCCTGAGGGCCAAAACGGACTGAAGCTCCCCCCTACAAGGCCACGCCGCCCGTGCCGGGATACCGATCGGGTCAGGCCTCATTACATGTTGCCCGCCCCTGGCACAGGGTCACAGACGCTGCTCGCGCCCGATGCATGAGGTTGCAGTGGGCTCCAGCGCCGCAAAAAACGCGGTCTGCGCAAGCGGCACCGACTGACCCCGCGCCCCCATCAAAGAAACGAAGCCTGGATGGGTGGAACCGCGCTCGTCACATCTGCACACTGGGCTCGGTGGCGCAAGGCATGGTCCATGACCACCAGCGCGAGCAGCGCCTCGGCGATGGGCGCAGCCCGGATGCCGACGCAGGGGTCATGACGGCCTTTCGTGATGACCTCGGCGCTGTTGCCATGGATATCGATGGAGGCACGCGGGCTGATGATGGAGCTCGTAGGTTTGATGGCGATGCTGACCTCGAGATCCTGTCCGGTACTGATGCCGCCCAGCACGCCGCCTGCGTTGTTGGTCTCGAATCCCCCGGGTGTCATTGAGTCGCCATGGGTGGTGCCGCGCTGCGAAACACTTGCAAAGCCCGCCCCGATCTCCACGCCCTTGACCGCATTGAGCCCCATCATCGCGTAGGCGATATCGGCATCGAGCTTGTCGTAGAGAGGCTCGCCCAGCCCGACCGGCACGCCGGTGGCCTGAACCCGGATGCGCGCACCGCAGGAGTCACCGGCCTTTCGCAGCGCGTCCATGTAATCCTCGTACTGCGCCACGTCTGCCACAGGAGCAAAAAACGGGTTCGACCTCACATGCTCCCAGCTCTCGAACGGGATCGCGAGTTCGCCGAGTTGCGTCATGCAGGCGCGAAACTGCGTACCGTAGCGTTGCGCCAGCCACTTCTTGGCAACGGCGCCAGCCGCCACGGTAGGCGCCGTCAACCGGGCGGAGGAGCGCCCCCCACCCCGCGGGTCGCGGATCCCGTACTTGTGCCAGTAGGTGTAGTCGGCATGCCCGGGCCGGAAGCTCTCTGCAATATTGCTGTAGTCCTTGCTGCGCTGATCGGTGTTGCGGATCAGCAATGCGATCGGGGTGCCCGTCGTCTTTCCTTCGTAGACGCCCGAAAGGATCTCCACTGCGTCCGGTTCGTTGCGTTGGGTGACGTGGCGGCTGGTGCCAGGGCGCCGGCGATCAAGATCTGCCTGAATATCCGACTCGGACAACGGCATGCCAGGCGGGCAACCGTCAATCACGCAACCGATAGCCGGGCCATGGGACTCACCAAAGTTGGTGACTGCAAACAAGGTGCCAAAAGTGTTTCCGCTCATCGCGTGATTATCCCAGAGCGCCGGCATGCCGCCCCCTGGCAAAAGCCTCTTGGCACAGTTACAGCCTGTTGCTAGCATCTCCCCACAAACATCTGGGAGATTCATGCCCGCCTCAGACCTGCCCAACGCTGCCGGACCGGGACCAGGCTCGCCCGCGACGCTCACGACCTTGCAGGAGCAGGCCATGCGCAACGCGCTGGACGCCAGCGACAACGCCATCGTCATGAGCAACACCGACCGGCGCGTGGTGTATGTCAATGCGGGGTTCACCCGGCTCTTTGGCTACCCGGCATACGAGGTGCTGGGCAAGCGCCTGAGTGAAACGCTGTTTGATGCGCGTGCCGAGCCGGGCATCCTCGACTACATCCGGCACACGATCGAAACCGAAGGCAAGGCCCGCGTCGAGACCCTGCTTTATGGCAAGACCGGCCAGCCCCGGTGGGTTTCCATGGTGATCAACGCATCGGATGCAAACGTCGGGGGTACGGGCGGCACCATCACCGTACTGACCGACATCACGCTGACCAAAATGCACGAGGTGCTGCAAAAGCGCGTGCTCGAAGGCATGGTGAACGAGCTGCCCCTGACCGAACTCATGACACTGGTGTGCAGGGAAGTCGAACGTATCGCACCCGAGGTGACGGCATCGATACTGGCAGTGGATGATGCGGGTTGCCTGCGGCCCCTGGCTGCACCGGGGCTCTCGCCCGAAATCTGCGAAAAGATCAACGGCGTTCGCATGGGTCCGTTCACGGGCTCCTGCGGTACGGCGGCTTTCCGCGGCCAGCCCGTGCTGACGACGGACATCGCCACCGACCCGCTGTGGGACAACTACCGTGCCTTGTTTGCATCCACCGGCTTCAAGGCCTGCTGGTCCAGCCCCATCATGGACCACCGCGGCAAGGTGATTGGCACCTTCGCCTTTTACTTTCGCGAGAACCGCGAGCCCGATGAACTTCACCGGCGCCTGGTGGATGTGGGGCTGCACCTGTGCGCACTCGCGATCGAGCGCGCCACAGCCGCTGCGCGCATTCACCAGCTCGCCTTCTTTGATGGCCTCACAGGACTGCCCAACCGGTCAATGCTGCGCAGCAGCGCGGGCCGCGCGCTCGAAAGCCTGTATCAGGACAAACGCCCGGGTGCCCTGCTGTTCATCAACCTCGACCGGTTCAAGCAGGTCAACGACACGCTGGGCCATGCAGCGGGGGATGCCCTGCTGTGCGAGGTGGCCACACGGCTGACGCAAGCATTGCGGGCCCGGGACCTCATCGGTCGGCTCTCCGGGGATGAATTTGCCTTGCTGCTTTCGGAATGCGCCACGGGCGACGCAATCCACGCAGCGCAGCGCATCCTGGACGACCTTGCCCGCCCCATGCGCCTGCCGGGTCACGAATACATTGCCCAGGCCTCGGTGGGCATCGCGATGTACCCGGACGACGGCACCACGATCGACACCCTGCTGCGCCACGCCGACCAGGCCATGAACCAGGCCAAAAGCGAGCAGCGGCACAGCCTGCAGCTCTTCAGCCCCGAAATGAACCGCCGCGCACAGGAGCGTGCACGGCTGGAGCGCGACCTGCGACACGCGCTGGCCGAGCGGCGCCTGACGCTGCACTATCAGCCGCAAGTGCTCAGCACATCGCCGCGCACGCTCCATGGGGTCGAGGCGCTGGCCCGTTGGAACCACCCGGAGCGCGGTGCCGTGCCGCCCAGCCAGTTCATTCCCGTCGCAGAAGAGGCCGGACTGATCCATGAACTGACCCTGTGGGTGCTGGAAGAGGCCTGTACACAGCTGGCCCTCTGGCGCGCCTCGGGCAGGGATGTTCGCGCCGTGGCCGTCAACCTTTCGGGCCACAGCTTCCACCATCCCGAGTTTGCCCAGCAGATCAGTGACACGCTGGCCCGGCATCAGCTGCATGCAGGCGACCTGATGCTGGAGATCACCGAGAGCGTGATGATGGATGCGCGTGCGGAAACCCGGGCCAACATTGCGGCCCTGCACAGCAAGGGCTTCAAGCTTTCGCTCGACGACTTCGGGACAGGATATTCCAGCCTGAGCTACCTGCACCGCCTGCCCATATCGGAGCTCAAGCTCGACATGGCCTTCGTGCGCGACCTCACCAGCAGTTCCACGGCCAGGGCGCTGACGGTGTCGGTACTGAGCATTGCCCACAGCCTGGAGATGGTGGTGGTCGCCGAGGGCGTTGAAACGGCCGGACAGCAGCAATGGCTGCAGGCCCACGGATGCCCGGTGATGCAGGGCTTCCTTTTCGGGCATCCGATGCCGCCCGGCGAACTGGAAGCATGGCTTGATGCGGCACCCCGCTCAGGCCGCTGACCCCGGGACGTGCCATGCGCCAGAGGGGGGGGGAAGCCACCCTCAATGATCGCAACGGTCAGTCGCGGGGCTCTTCTTCGGGCCAGTCGCGGATGTAGGCCTTGAGCATCTTGTTCTCGAAGTTCTGGCTGTCCACCACGGCCTTGGCCACGTCGTAGAAGCTGATCACGCCCATCAGCATGCGGCGATCCATCACGGGCATGTAACGGGCATGGCGATCCAGCATCATGCGGCGCACCTCGTCCATGTCGGTTTCCATCGTGCAGGTCAGGGGCGCGTCGTCCATGGCCGTGCGGACCAGCATGGTGCCCACGCTTCCGCCATTCTTGACCAGCGCCTGGATCACCTCGCGAAACGTGAGCATGCCCACCAGGTCGCCGTGCTCCATCACCACCAGCGATCCGATGTCGCGCTCGGCCATCAGGTCCACCGCGCCGGCCAGCGGCTCGTCCGGCTGGACGGTGTACAGGGTGTTCCCCTTGACGCGAAGGATGTCGCTGACTTTCATGATGCTATATCTCCGAGAGGGCCTGTGCAACGCCGCGTGCGTTGCACCAATGTGGAGACAAATATAGCCCACAATGCCCCGCTGACCAGACAACATGGGAGACACAAGGATGCCCGGTTACTCCGACCCCGGCTTTGATACGCTGGCCCTGCACGCAGGTGCTGCACCCGACCCCGCCACCGGCGCCCGCGCGGTGCCCATCCACCTGACC
Organism: Burkholderiales bacterium Ga0074133; assembly: GCA_001464865.1. Lineage (GTDB taxonomy): Bacteria > Pseudomonadota > Gammaproteobacteria > Burkholderiales > Burkholderiaceae_C > Acidovorax. Next base: position 4,816 of record LNEG01000131.1, on the reverse strand, counting down.
ACGTCGTTCGTTTTCGAGTCGAGCGACCACGCCGCCGCCCTCTTCAATCTGGAGCGTGGCGGCCATGTGTACAGCCGCATCAGCAACCCCACCAATGCCGTGCTGGAGCAGCGCGTGGCCGCCCTGGAAGGCGGCGTAGGGGCCATTGCAACTGCCAGCGGCCAGGCCGCACTGCACCTGGCCATTGCCACGCTGATGGGCGCGGGCAGCCACATCGTGGCCAGCACGGCGCTGTACGGCGGCTCGCAGAACCTGCTGCACTACACGCTGTCGCGCTTCGGTATCGAGACGACGTTTGTGAAGCCTGGCGACATCGACGCCTGGCGCGCCGCCGTGCGCCCCAACACCAAGCTGTTCTTTGGTGAAACCGTGGGCAACCCCGGCCTCGACGTGCTGGACATCCCCACCGTGAGCGCGATGGCGCACGAGGCCGGTGTGCCGCTGCTGGTGGACTCCACCCTCACCTCTCCGTGGCTGATGAAGCCGTTCGAGCATGGCGCGGACCTGGTCTACCACTCGGCCACCAAGTTCCTGTCGGGCCACGGCACCGTGGTGGGCGGCATCGTGGTGGATGGCGGCAGCTTTGACTGGGACGGGCCGAAGTCAGCAGGCAAGTTTGCCGAGCTGACCCAGCCCTACGACGGCTTCCACAACATGGTGTTTGCCGAGGAAAGCACGGTGGGCGCCTTCCTGCTGCGGGCGCGCCGCGAGGGCCTGCGCGACTTCGGCGCCTGCATGAGCCCGCACACGGCCTGGCTGATCCTGCAGGGCATCGAGACCCTGCCCCTGCGCATGGAACGCCATGTGCGCAACACCGAAAAGGTGGTCGAATTCCTGGCTGCCCAGCCGTTTGTCTCGCGCGTGGGCCATCCCATGCTGGAGTCCCACCCCAGCCATGCCCTCGCGCAAAAGCTGCTGCCGCGCGGCGCGGGATCGGTGTTCAGCTTCGACCTCAAGGGCAACCGCGAGCAGGGCAAGAAGTTCATCGAGACGCTCAAGGTCTTCAGCCATCTGGCCAATGTGGGCGACTGCCGCAGCCTGGTGATCCACCCGGCCAGCACCACGCATTTCCGCATGACGGACGAGGCCCTGGCAGGTGCAGGCATCACGCAAGGCACCATCCGCCTGTCCATCGGTCTGGAGGATGCCGACGACCTGATCGACGACCTCAAGCGTGCCCTGAAGGCGGCCGAGAAAGCGGGAGCGTGACCATGTACATCGAAGTCAACGGAGCGCCGGTGTATTGCTATACCGGTGGCAAGACATTCGACGCCGCCAAGCCCACGGTCGTGTTCATCCATGGCGTGCTCAACGACCACAGCGTGTGGGCACTGCAGACCCGCTACATGGCCAGCCACGGCTGGAACGTGCTGGCCATCGACCTGCCCGGCCACTGCCGCAGCGGTGGCGATGCCCCGGCCACAGTGGAGGACGGCGCAGACTTTATCGGTGCGCTGCTGGATGCAGCCGGCGTGCGGAGCGCAGCGCTGGTGGGCCACAGCTGGGGCTCGCTGATCGCCATGGAGGCCGCCGCACGGCTGGGCGATCGCATCACGCACCTGGTGCTGGTGGGCACCGCGTTTCCGATGAAGGTATCGCCCGCGCTCATCGAGGCCTCTGCCACCGACCCCGAGAAGGCCATGCGCATGGTCAACGTGTTCTCGCGCAGCACGCTGGCCGCGCCGCCTTCGGCCCTGGGGCCAGGCACCTGGGTGTTTGGCGCAGGCATGGCGCTGGGCCGCAAGGTGCTGCGCAGCAACCCGGCGGTCAACGTGTTCCAGCGCGGCTTCATCGCCTGCGACAGCTATGCCAACGGCGAGGCCGCCATGGCGCAGATCGCCTGCCCCGTGCTGTTTGCGCTGGGCACCCAGGACCAGATGACGCCGCCCAAGGCCGCGCAGGGTCTCATCAAGGCAGCGCGCGCTGCGGGCAAGGCGGTCGAGGTGGTCCACCTGCCGGTCGGCCACAACCAGATGACTGAAGCGCCCGAAGAAACGCTGGCGGCGCTGCGCGAATTTCTGGCGCGTTAGACCCACCGGTCCCCCGCTGCCGCCCTGCCACGCGTCGGTCGCCCCGCGGCGCGATTCAGGTTCAGGGGCCTGTGTCGGCAAGGCGACTGTGCGGAGCACTCCCGGGCTTCACACTGACGCCCAGGTGCACGCAATCGCCCGCCAGCCCCCGGCCGGTGGGCGCCAGAGGCACGGTACCGACAGGAGACACCATGGACATCGCCACGCCGACCACTGACCCGCGCAGCTTCAAGACGTTTGCAGCGTTCTATCCGTTCTACCTGACGGAGCACAGCAACCGCACCTGCCGCCGGCTGCACTTTGCAGGCTCGACGCTGAGCCTGGTTTGCCTGGGGATGCTGGTCGCCACGGGCCAGCCGCAGTACCTGCTGTACGGTTTGCTGTGTGGCTATGGCTTTGCCTGGGTGGGGCATTTCGGGTTTGAGAAGAACAAGCCCGCCAGCTTCAAGCGCCCGCTGTACAGCTTCATGGGCGACTGGAAGATGTACGCGGACATCTGGACAGGCAAAGTCCCGCTCTGAGGTGCCATTTTTGGTCAAAACGGCTCAGGGTCCAGGTTTTATCTGCCTGCATTGCTATCATTTTTGATTTGACAGAAAGCCTTGCGCCGTGTTCACGGGGTACGGCAAGCGCCCGACAGGGCCGTCCCGCCCGGCTGCAACGTCCCCGGCTGCCAGCGTGCAGACCGACACCGCCCCTCAGCGCGTGCGTAACACGTCGGCCAGATGCAGGGCACCCATCCCCGCCTTTTGCCACAGGGGTTCCAAGGCCTCCGAGCGCTCCAGCAGCAGGCGCTGCAGCAGCGGGGCCAGCAGTGTGCGTTCCGGGTCCACCAGCAGCACATAGCGGGACTCGGGCACGTCCGACATGTTGACGGCAGCATCCGTTACCTGCCCGGCCCAGTCCAGCGCCGCGAGCGCTTCCAGCGCAGGCTGCAACTGCAGCGCATCCACGCCCAGCAACTGAGTCAGCTGGCTGGGGCGCAGTCCGGTGCCGCCCTCGACGCGGGTCCGGTGCAGGGCCTGCAGCACCTCCACCGCCAGCTGGAAATTCCAGCCCGCCACGGTACCGCGGCGGGCCACGCCCGCCAGCAGGCTGGGCAGGTAGGCCGTGACCACGGCACCCAGCAGCACGATGACCCAGGCCACATAAATCCAGACCAGCAGGATGGGCAGCGTGGCAAACGCGCCGTACACCACCGAGTAGGTGGGCACCTGCGCCAGGTACAGCGCCAGCACCTTCTTCGCCAGCTCGATGCACACGGCCACAAACAGGCCGCCAGCCCACGCATGCCGCCATTTCACCGGCGTGTTAGGCACATAGTGGTAGAGCGCCGCCATGCCCCCGGCCAGCACGATGAACTGCACCGAATCAAACAGCAACTTCACGCCATCGGGCACCCGCTGCACCAGCCCGCCAGAGGCCGACAGCACATACGACGTGACCGCCAGGCTGGCACCCAGCAGCAGGGGCCCCAGCGTGACGGCGGCCCAGTAGATGAGCACGCGCTGGCCCAGCGGGCGCAGACGCTGCACGCGCCAGATGCCGTTGAGCGTGCGGTCAATCGTGAGGATGAGGGCCAGCGCAGTGACCAGCAGCACGCTGAAACCCACCACCCCGAGGCCGCTGGCCTTGGCCGCAAACTGCGTCAGGTAGCCCAGTACCTGGCGCGAGATGCTGTCAGGGACCAGGCTGTCCACCAGCCAGCGCTGCAGCAACACCTGCAGTTTGCTGAAGATGGGGAACGCCGTGAAGATGGCCAGCGCCACGGCAAAAAAGGGCACCAGCCCCAGCATGGTCGTGAAGGTGAGACTGCTGGCGGTGAGCCCCAGCAGGTCCTCACGAAAGCGCTCGCGCAGTGTGAGGGCCGTGGTCTTCCACGGAAAGTGCGACAGCTCGGCCAGCAGCGTTTCCAGCCGCGCAGCAGCGTTGTGGATGAATCGGTTCATGGGTGCGCGGAGCGGACGCCCAGGCGCCCTGCCCTGCACGGGCCACCGGCCAGCAGACTGCACTCGGAGGCGCACACGCGCTCATCAGGGGCAGGGGCAGCCGCGCAAAGGTGGTCTGCAGAAACAAAGGGCAAAGGCATGGCCGATATGATGCCACCCCAATGACTGCGCCCTCCCCCGCCCCCCCACCCGCATCCTTTCCCCTCGTGCACATACCGGCCAGCAACGCCGTCTCGGCCACCCGCTGGCTGGCCACCGGCAGTCTGCTGGCGCTGATTGCGCTGTGCCTGGCCTGGGAACTGGTGCTGGCGCCGCTGCGCCCCGGGGGCTCGTGGCTGGCGCTGAAGGCCCTGCCGCTGTGCATTCCGCTCGCGGGCATCTTGAAGAACCGCATGTACACCTACCGCTGGGTCAGCCTGGTGATCTGGCTGTACTTCACCGAAGGCATCGTGCGTGGCTGGAGCGACCCCGCCCCGTCGCAGTGGCTGGCCTGGGTCGAGGTGTTGCTGTGCCTGGTGCTGTTTACCGCCTGCACGCTGCATGTGCGCCTGCGCCAGCGCAACGCACGCGAAGCAGCTGCCCAGGCCGAAGCTCAGGCAGCGCAGCAGCCCGCAACCGCAGCGGCACCGGGCGCAGGTCCTGCCGTCTGATACCGCACCCCGAACGAACACCGACCGCCCCCATGTCCATCGCCCTGCTCGATACCCTGCGCTCCATCGTTGGCCCCACCCATGTCATCACCGAAGGCGACATGACCGCGTGGGAGCAGGACTGGCGCCGCCGCGTGCGCGGCAAGGCGCTGGCCGTGGTGCGGCCCGGCAACACCACCGAGGTGGC
>LNEG01000130.1 GCA_001464865.1 Burkholderiales bacterium Ga0074133 | reverse complement strand
CTGCTGTTCCCCTTGTCGCTGGCGGCCGAGGGCAGCTGCACCATCGGCGGCAACCTGGGCACCAATGCCGGTGGCACGCAGGTGGTGCGCTACGGCAACACGCGCGACCTGTGCCTGGGGCTCGAAGTCGTGACTGCGCAGGGCGAGGTGTGGAGCGGCCTCAAAGGCCTGCGCAAGGACAACACCGGCTACGACCTGCGCGACCTGTTCATCGGCAGCGAAGGCACGCTGGGCATCATCACCGCGGCCAGCATGAAGCTCTACCCCCAGCCCGCGGCCAGGCTCACCGCCTGGGCCGCCGTGCCGACCATGGAACACGCGGTGCAACTGCTGGGCATGGCCCACAAGCAGCTGGGCGCGGGCCTCACGGGGTTTGAGGTGATGGGCCAGTTTGCGCTGAGCCTGGTGGGCAAGCACATGCCGCAGCTGCGCGTGCCGTTTCTGGGCGACGAGGCGGCTGCATGGTGCGTATTGCTGGAAAACTCCGACAGCGAATCCGAAGAACACGCGCGCGGCCGTTTTGAATCGCTGCTCGAAACCGCCTTCGAAGCCGGCTGCGTGACCGACGCCGTGGTGGCCGAGAACCTGACCCAGGCGCAACAGCTGTGGCATATCCGCGAGAGCATTCCGCTGGCCCAGGCTGAAGAAGGCCTGAACATCAAGAACGACATCTCCATCCCGATCTCGCGCATCCCTGCCTTTGTGGCGCACACCGACGCGCTGCTGCAAAGCCAGATCCCGGGCGTGCGCCTGGTCAACTTCGGCCACCTGGGCGACGGCAACCTGCACTACAACGTGCAGGCCCCGGCCGAGGGCGATGCCAAGGCCTTTTTGCGCGACCACGAGGCGCAGGTCAACCACCTGGTCTACGAAGCGGTGGCCGAGTTTGGCGGCTCGTTCTCGGCCGAGCACGGCATTGGCGAACTCAAGGCGGACAAGCTCGAAAAATACCAGTCACCCGTGGCGCTGTCGATGATGCGCGCCATCAAGAAGGCGCTGGACCCGCAGGGCATCATGAACCCGGGGCGGGTGCTGAGGGCCTAGGGAGCCTCTGCACGAATCAGCGCGAGGTCAACGCGCCGTCAGCACTAGAAGTGCAGCCCGCACACGGCCAGCAGCTCGCGCATCGGTGGCAGCAGCCCCCTGCCAAATGCATCGGCCTCATACAGGGCATACCGCTCCAGGGCGCGTTGCTCGAAGTCAGGGGCGTTGACCGCAGCAGCCACCAGCAGATCGGGGTGGTAGTTCAGCAAGCGATAGTCGCTGCGTTGGCGCAGGCCCACGAAGGGGCATTCCTCATCCGGCACACGGTTCGCCCACCTGTCCACATCCTCCAGGCTGTGCAATTGGTCCAGCCAGTCCAGGACGGCCCTGTCGTAAAGCGCCGCCAGCTCATCCCGGCGCGTGGCGGCACTGGCTGCGCTGCCCATGGGCAACTCGTAGGTCACCCCTCCCGCCTGTTTTTGGAACAGTGCCGGTGGCTCCAGGTAAGTGAAGGGCAGCCTGTGCGTCTGCGCGAAGTACTGCAGGGACACCCTGAAGGCCGGTCCGCCATCGCTGTCCAGGGCGGACTGCAGGTGGGAGGGCAACGCAAGGCGTATCCACACACCGTGGTGCAAGGTGTCCCGCACCATGTCCGAGTACACCAGCGCCTCGCCCACAGGCAGCTTTTTCCTGAACCAGAATTCGCCCCGCAGCTTGCGCCAGCCCCGTGGGGTGAACAGGGGCTCCAGCGATTGCTGCACCCAGCGGCTGCGCGCCGAGGGCGAGGTATCCAGCTCAGGCAGCACAGGCACATCCGCCACGGCTGCAACAGATCTCGTGGGGCCCATCACCTGCCCCGAAGGCGTGTGTACCTCGCCGCTTTGCGGATCAAAAATCACCCACCCCAGCTGGCGGGCCATGTGCTCGATCACCGGCAGCACCACCTCCAGCTCGGCCACGGCGGGGCTCAGGCTTTGCACCAGCGCAAACGGGTCCGGCTCCGGGGGTTCCGTCCAATAATTCCCGGGTTCGCCGTCCCCGGGCAGCCCGGCGGCTATGGCTTGCATCAACACGCTTGCCGCCGGATCGGGGTTGAAGCTCAACTGCTGGCGCAGGTCACGCAGCATGCCCTGCGCGTCATTGCTGGAGACAGGGACCGGATGGCGCCAGAGGTGCAGAACGTAGCTCATGGGCAAAGCGTAGGGCATGGAGCCCGAATGCAGACAAGACGCGCATCGTAGTCCAGCGAACGCCGGCAAACCGCAGGGCATGGCCTCCGCCGCGCAACGGCAGGCCCCGGCAAGGAAACCGCCCTCTCCGGCGCTGCCCGCACAATCGCCGCTTCGCGCCACAACACCGCTCGGCACACCATGCGTTCTGCTGCCTCCATACGCCCCGCTCAGCCCTTCGACTACGCCGCCTGGCGCCCGCTCTGGGACGGGTACAACGGCTTCTACGGCCGCTTTGGTGCCACGGCGCTACCCGAGCACATCACCCAGACGACGTGGCAGCGGTTTCACGATGCGGCGGAGCCCATGTTCTGCCTGGTGGCGCAGGACGGTGCCAGCGGCGAACTGCTGGGCCTGGCGCACTATGTCTTTCACCGCAGCATGACGCGCATCGAGCCTGTGTGCTACCTCAGCGATCTGTTCACCCGCGAGTCGGCGCGCGGCCGGGGCGTGGGGCGGGCGCTCATCCAGGCCGTGTACGACGCAGCGCGCGCCGCCCAGTCTTCGCGCGTGTACTGGCAAACCCACGAAACCAACACCGCCGGGCGCCAGCTGTACGACAAGCTGGGCAAACACCACGGCTTCATCGTGTACGCCCGAGAACTCTGACCGCCCCCCCAAGGCCCGCCCAGGACACTGCCTGACTTGCACCGCGCCATCGTCGAACACATCGGCACGTTCTTCTGCAAGCGCATCCAGAGGCCGCAGGAGACCAAAACGGTGAACTTCCAGCACCACATCCAGCCGCCTGCTGCGCTGGATGCCCCCCTGCCCGATGTGGGCCCGCTACCAGCGTTCCACGCCGCGTTCGGCGGCGTTTTGCAGTACCAAGACGCCAGCACGGGCGATGCCGCCCGCTTACATAGCCCCGCCTGCCGAATGGGCCGGGCTGCAAGAGGCCTTCAACGGCTGGACCGAGCATCTGGGCGACGAAGAACGCGAAGAGACCGTGCCCGACGGGATCGATCACTGCAGGGTGATTGGCGAGACACCCCATTCGGGCAACGACATTCAAATGGCAACCGATGACGACCAATGGCGAGTGCGCGGGACAAGTCTTCGAGTTTGACCACAACGGTGATGCGCTCACCCGCGCGGCTGACGACCTGGTGGACGATGTGCAGCGCCTGCTCCATCGCGACCGCCAGGCAGTGGCCAACATCGCCTCGCACATGCGCCTCATCGACAGGAACACCGGAGCGCAGTGGTGGATTCTGAAAATGAACGACAACCAGGGCCACCGGGTGCGTACCGACGTGTGAGCGGCAGGAGGGGCAGGAGCACCCATCGCTATAAAAATGAGAGCACTTAGCGCACATGAATTCGGCACCCGAGGTCATTTTTACTGGCAAATTCGCTCTCTCATCGGTGCCACGCGGTGCGACGCCACTGCATACAAGGTGACGTCACAACACCTTGCGCATCGGCTGTGCCTGCAGCCCGGCCCACGTTTGCACCGCGCCATGCGGCGCATAGCCATGGCGGCGGTAAAAGCGCTCTGCCGTGCGCGTGCTTTCCAGGTCCACCGCTGAGAGTCCCACCTTGCGTGCATGGGTCTCGACGTGCAGCAGCAGGGCCCGGCCCACACCTTGGTGCAAGGCCTCCGGCACCGCGTAGCACAACGCCAGCGTGGCCCGCGCCAGCAGAGCAAAGCCCACCATCGTGTCGCCCCGGTATGCCCCCCACGCTGCGGCGCCAGGCGCGGAAATCCACGCGGCGAGATTCTCGGGTGTCTTGTTCGCCAGCCAGGCAGTCAGGATGGCGGGGTCATGGCCGTGGTCGAGCGCGCAGCAGTGGGTGACCGACTCGCGGATCACCGAGCATGCGACTTGTGCGGCATCGGGACCGACGGGGATGATCGGTGTGCCCTCAGGCACTGCGCTAGCCACGATCACGCCGAAACCAGCCCTGCAAGCGCGACAGCCAACACAGCGAGCAACGCATAGAACAACAAGCCCACGAACACCAGGCCGTTGGTCGTCACCACACGCTGTCCTTCATGGCGAAACGACAGTGCGCCCGCCGCGCTCCAGGTGCGCGCCTCGTTGCTGCTCCAGCGCTCAGAACGCCAGCGGCCCAGGCTGACCACCCGCACCACCTGCGCCCCCGTGAAGACGATCAGCACTTCGAACACTGACCACAACATCGCAACCAGAACCTCCGTCATCGGCATCCTCAGCAAGTCAGCGACGGGAAATGATAGACCGCCAACCCCTCCGGTGACGGTGAACAACCCCGATGTCAAAGCGGGTCCTGGGCTGCGAGATGCTGCCGACTCCACGCGCTGGCAGCCTCCCACCCCGGCGGCACACAGCCTTGCTCCATCACGCACAGGCTGGCGCTGGCCAGCGCGTGGCGAAGTGCCTGCTGGCACGCATCGGCGGCCAAGGCTTCAACAAACGGCACAAAGTCTGCACCACCAGTGGCCTGCGCCTGCCGCAGCAGGTGCGCCAGCAGCCCCGCCAGAAAGCTGTCGCCTGCGCCCACGGTGTCCACCACCAGCAATGGCTGGGCTTCTTTCGCAAAACATTGTGCGCCGCTACGGTGCAGCAGCCATGCGCCTTCGCCACCCAGCGTCAGTGCCAGCAGATGGGCCTGCGGGTTGGTCGCCAGCAGGTGCTGCGCCCGGGCCAGCGCATCAGCACCCAGCACGCCCAGGTGGTCCAGGTCTTCGTCGCTCACCTTGATGATGTGAGCGTGGCCCAGCGCGGCATGCACGGTGGCGCGGTAGGCCGCCAGGTCGGGCATGACGGACGGCCGCAGGTTGGCGTCGACCACCACGCCATGGCCTGCGGCACACTGGTCGGCCAGCCACGGCAGGTAGATGGCCGCGTCGCGTGCGTCCAGCGCCAGTGCGCCGGTGCACACCAGCTGCAACGCGGGCAAGGCAGCACAGGCCTCGACCAGCCCCTGCGATGACACGGCGCGGGCGTAGTCGGGGTGGCCATGTTCACCGAGGTTGACCACTGCGAGGGACGTGACGGGCTGTACCGGCTCGGGCCGGGCCAGGTGCACGCCATCGGCCAGCAGCTGCGCTGCCAGCTCACGGCCAAAGCGGTCACGCGACAAGGGGTTGAGGTACTGCGTGCCCACGCCCTGACGGGCCAGCGCGCGGCACAGGTTGTACGGGGCACCACCCAGACAGGGCAGGTAGCTGCCGCCCGGGAGACGGATGAGGTCGATGAGTGCCTCCCCTGCGATGGCGGCACGGATACCCGGGGCCGTCTGGGAAGGTGGGGAAAACGCCTGGTCAACGGCAGTCATGGAGTGCTTCGAGAAGGTATCTTCGACAGAGGTGACAGCATGCCCGGACACGCGTGCCGGCCAGACCGCGGCCATGGCGTGCCACACACGGAAGGCCGCACCAGAAAGCTATACAAATAATAGCACCGGCACCATATGAATATTGCACCACAGGCATTTTCCGGCCAGGAGCCTTGCTATCTCGGCCCAGGTAGCGGGGAAGCAGGACTGCGGCCTGGTGTGCCGCATAAAATGGCCGGTCCAGATCTGCACGCTGCCCCATACGGTTCCAGCATCCATCTTCCGCCTGCCGGCACCTGCGACATCCGCACGGTGCACTTTCTCCGCTCTTGCACACGCCATGACCGACGCAGTTTCCCTTCCCAACGCCCGCCCCGTGCGGTCCCAGTATGAAGACTTCATGCGCCATGTTTTCACGCATGGCGTGGAAAAGGCGGACCGCACCGGCACCGGCACGCGCAGCGTGTTCGGCCACCAGATGCGGTTTGACCTGAAGGAAGGGTTCCCGCTGGTCACGACCAAGAAGGTGCACCTCAAGTCCATCATCGTCGAGCTGCTGTGGTTCCTGACCGGATCGAGCAATAACCAGTGGCTGAAAGAGCGCGGCGTGACCATCTGGGACGAATGGGCGCGCGAGGACGGTGACCTGGGCCCGGTGTACGGCGTGCAGTGGCGCAGCTGGCCCACCCCGGATGGCGGACACATCGACCAGATCAGCGATGTGATCCAGACCCTCAAGACCAACCCGGATTCGCGCCGCATCATCGTGAGCGCGTGGAACGTGGCCGAGCTGAACAAGATGGCGCTGATGCCCTGCCACGCGTTCTTCCAGTTCTATGTGGCGCCTGCGCAGGAGCCCGGCGGCCGCGGCACCCTGAGCTGCCAGCTCTACCAGCGCAGCGCCGACATCTTTCTGGGCGTGCCCTTCAACATTGCCAGCTATGCGCTGCTGACGCACATGGTGGCCCAGCAGTGCGACCTGGACGTGGGCGACTTCATCTGGACGGGCGGCGACTGCCACATCTACAGCAACCACCACGAGCAGGTGCAGACCCAGCTGGCGCGTACGCCCTACCCGTACCCCGTGCTGAACATCAAGCGCCGGCCCGACAGCATCTTCGACTACCAGTACGAAGACTTTGAGGTGCTGGACTACCAGTGCCACCCTGCCATCAAGGCGCCCGTGGCGGTCTGATCGCAGTCCGACGAGCTGACGCACATGGCCTTGCACCTCATCTACGCCCGCGCTGCCAACGGCGTCATCGGAAAGAACAACGCCCTGCCCTGGCACCTGTCGGAAGACATGGCGCATTTCAAACAGCTCACCCAGGGCTGCCCCGTGATCATGGGCCGCAAGACCTGGGACTCGCTGCCGCCGCGCTTTCGCCCATTGCCCGGCCGTACCAACATTGTGGTGACGCGCCAGGGCGACTGGCAGGCCGACGGCGCCTTGCGCGCCGCCAGCCTGCACGATGCGCTGGAACAGGCGCCAGCCGGCCAGACCGTGTGGGTGATTGGCGGGGCCCAGATCTACGCAGAGGCCCTGCCGCTGGCAGACCGGCTGGAAGTGACCGAGATCGCCAAAGACTTCGACGGCGACGCCTACGCCCCCCCACTGGGTGCAGAGTGGACCGAATCCACGCGCAGTGAGCACGTGGGCAGCAACGGACTGCCTTTCAGCTTCGTGACCTACGTGCGGGCCCGGTAGCCGGTGCACCGCCCGAACACTCATTTATTGATAGCATCCAAGGCAATCATTGCGTGGACCAGAAGCCAAAAACCATGAAAATCGCCACCTGGAACGTCAATTCACTCTCCGTGCGCCTGCCGCAAGTGCTGGCCTGGCTCGCCGCCAACCCGGTCGATGCGCTGTGCCTGCAGGAGCTCAAGCTCACCGACGACAAGTTTCCGCATGACGCCCTGAAGGAGGCAGGCTACGAGGCGGCGGTCTTCGGCCAGAAGACCTACAACGGCGTGGCCATCCTGAGCCGCAGCCCGCTGCGCGATGTGTCGCGCAACATCCAGGGCTTTGAAGACGCGCAGGCGCGCGTGATCACCGCCACGCTGGACACGCCTGCAGGGCCGCTGCGCCTGATCAACGGTTATTTTGTGAACGGTCAGGAGCCAGGATCGGAAAAGTTTGCCTACAAGATGCGCTGGCTGCAGGCGCTGCAAGACATGGTGCGGGCAGAGATGCAAATCCACCCGCAGCTGGTGCTGGTGGGTGATTTCAATGTAGCCCCGGAAGACCGCGACTCCTACGACCCGGACGGGCTGCGCGAAACCATTCACCACACCACCGAAGAACGCGCCCATTTCCGCGCCCTGCTCCAGCTTGGACTGACCGACGCGTTCCGCATGTTCGAGCAGCCCGAGAAAACGTATTCGTGGTGGGACTACCGAATGCTGGGTTTTCAGAAAAACCGGGGGCTGCGCATCGACCACATCCTGGTGAGCGACGCCGTGCGCGGCAGTGTGGCCGCCTGCACCGTGGACCGCGCGCCGCGCAAAAACCCGCAGCCGAGTGACCATGCACCGGTGGTGGTGTCGCTCTCGGGCGTGCTGGCGTGAACCGCACACCAAAGCCGCTCGCGCCGGGCCGGGGCTGAGCGCCCATCGAAAAAACCGCAGGAGCTTGCGCTGCTGCGGTTTTTTTGCGCCTGGGACGGCCGCCTACGCGGGTGAAGTGGCTTCAGCGACGCAAGGCAGCTCGTCAGGCACGGCTGGCGTAGCTGTCGCGCAAGGACTTCACCTCGTCATGGTTGCGCTGGGCGCCCTGCAGCTGGCGTTCCAGCAACATCCGCACGTGGGCTGGCAGGCCACCCGACTTGAGGGCCTTGCGGTAGCGCGCAACAGCAGCGTCTTCACCACGCTCACACTCCTCCAGCACGGCCTTGTCATCGCGCGTGGAGAGGGCCGACTTCACCGACACCCAGCCGCGGTGCAGTGCACCGGCCACGCTCCCGCCAGACGCTGGCTCGCCACCCAGGCGGCGGATTTCCTGCTCCAGCTCGGCGCCTGCTGCCGCGCATTCGCGAGCATGGCGCGTGAACAGGCTCTTGAGCTCCTGCGAGTCGCAGTGATCGGCACAGGCGTTGAAGCCATATTCACCATCGCGGGCCGATTCAAGCACGTCGTTGAGCACATCGGCAGCGTCATCGTTGCCCATCGTCTCGGTGCTGGCGAGGCCTTCCGCAGCCGTACGGGAGTCCTCTCCCTTGTTGCTGAACGAGGCCCGTTGCCAGGCTGCACGGGTGGCAGGGCGCGCTTCGTCCCAGCCCATGCCCGTAGCCGCATGCCGTGCACGCCAGTCATCGGCCAGGCGCGGCTCGACGCTGTCAAAGTCGCCTTCGTAACGCCCCAGGGAAGACCAGCCCAGTTCGTACGCGGGGCGGTACTGGTCATACGTGCGACCTGCCACGTAGTAGGGCTCGCGCTCGTAACTTTCGCGCCAGTAGGCATCTTCTGCGGTGGGGTTGACGGCTTCGGCGGCGGCCTTGCCGGCCAGACCGCCTGCCACTGCACCTGCCACGCCACCGACGGCGGCGCCCACAGGGCCGCCGAATGCGCCAGCGGCGGCACCTGCAGCGGCGCCGCCCATCACAGCCCCGATGCCCGTACCGACAGGGTGGGCGCCAGGTTCATTGGTCAGTGGGTCTCGGTTGGCATCATTGAAATCCGACATGGAAACTCTCCGGTTGGTTGACAGTGCATTCATTGTTGAAGCAGCCAATTTGCCCGGAGGTCGTCCCATGGATGCCATGGATGTAGGACGGGCGCACGTACGCCGCTGGTATGGCAAGGGTGCGCAGTGCCTTCAATGCGTGACACCCGCAAAGGCGCCATCGTCCCGAAATGCAGGACAGAGGCAGAAGAGGCCGTACCGCCGCCAGCGCCCTGGGGGCTGAACAGCGGGGTGCGGCCCCAGCGGTTGCGTTGGGCGGCCGGGCCCCACAGAGACGCCCCGTGGCGTCCCTGGCCCGGTTCAGGCGTCCTCGGGTGCGTCGAGTCCGAGTTCCTGGATCTTGCGCGTGATGGTGTTGCGCCCGATGCCCAGGCGCTGCGCCGCCTCCATCCGCCGTCCGTGGGTGGCGGCCAGCGCGGTGCGGATCAGGCGTGACTCGAATTTGCGGGTGAGCGCATCCCACACTTCAGGCTGCCCGCCGGACAAGAGGCGCTGGGCCTCCACCTCCAGCGACTGCTCCCAGCCTCCGCTGCTCTGCAATGCCGTGGCCGATGCAGCGTGGGCTACGTCGGCCGAATGCGCCAACCCGACGGCATCCTCCGGCGCGGACGCGCCGGTGTGCGCATGTACCGCTGCACTGCTGTTGGCGTATGAGGGGGGAAACCCACGGTGGCCGGCACCCGCCATATCGCCTGTGTGCACGGGCGCCGCTGCCGGCGCGGTTGCAGGTGCTGAAGGTGCTGCAGGTGCTGCAGCAGATGTGGCCGCGGTCGATAACACCGCATCCGGTTCGATGGGGCGGCGCTCTGGCGGCGCGCGCAGCACCGGCTGGTACACCGGTGACTCGAGCACCTCGGGGGGCAGGTCCTGCACAGAAATCACCTGCGCAGGAGCCATCACGGTCAGCCAGTGGCAGATGTTCTCGAGCTGGCGCACGTTGCCTGGAAACGCAAACTGTTCCAGCCGCGCCAGTGCCGAATCTGCAATGCGTTTGGGCTCCACACCAAGCTGCCGCGCGCTTTGCTGCAGGAAATGGCGCGTCAGCACGCGCACGTCCTCATGGCGCTCGCGCAGCGCAGGCAGGCGCAGCCGGATCACGTTGAGGCGGTGGAACAGATCCTCGCGGAAACCGCCCTCTTTCACGCGGCGCTCCAGGTCCTGGTGCGTGGCGGCGATCACGCGCACATGCGACTTCACAGCCGCATGCCCGCCCACGCGGTAGAACTGGCCATCCGACAGCACGCGCAGCAGGCGGGTCTGCAGGTCAAACGGCATGTCGCCGATTTCGTCCAGAAACAGCGTGCCGCCCTCGGCCTGCTCGAAGCGGCCACGGCGCTGCGTCTGCGCACCGGTGAACGCGCCCCGCTCGTGCCCGAAGAGCTCGGACTCCAGCAGGTCCTTCGGAATGGCGGCGGTGTTGATGGCGACAAAAGGGCCGTCCGCGCAGGGCGAGTGCTTGTGCAGCGCCCGCGCTACCAGCTCTTTGCCCGAGCCCGATTCGCCAGTGATGAGCACGGTGACCTGGCTCTGGCTCAAGCGCCCGATGGCACGGAAGACGTCCTGCATGGCAGGCGCCTGGCCGAGCATTTCGGGGGCTTCGGTCTGGCGCTCTTCGGTGACTTCCTCGCGCTGGCTTTCTTCCACCGCACGGCGGATGAGTTCCACCGCCTTGGGCAGGTCGAACGGCTTGGGCAGGTATTCAAACGCGCCACGCTGGAAGGCCGACACGGCGCTGTCGAGATCGGAATACGCCGTCATGATGATGACGGGCAGCCCGGGCTGCAGCTCGCGTACCTTTTCCAGCAACTGCAGTCCTGAACCACCCGGCATGCGGATGTCGCTGACCAGCACCTGGGGGCCCTGGCGGGCAGGGTCCGAGGGCGTTACGTCGGCCAGCGCGTCCAGCACCTCACGGGGATGTGTGAAGCTGCGCGTAGGAAGGTTTTCCCGGGCCAACGCCTTTTCCAGGACGAAGCGGATCGAGGGGTCGTCATCTACTAACCAGATCGGCTTCATATGTTTTGCTTACCTTCCCTGTGGTTGCGCGGCCAGGGACCTCAGGGCAAGGGAATGAGAATGCGGAAATCGGTGCGACCAGGAACACTCTCGCACTCGATCAGCCCGTGGTGACGCTGCACAAATGTCTGTGCCAGCGTGAGCCCCAGCCCCGATCCTCCGTCCCGACCCGACACCAGAGGGTAAAAAATCCGCTCCTTGATGGCATCGGGCACGCCCGGTCCGTTGTCGATGACATGCAATTCCAGTGCCAGCCGATATCGCTGGCGACCAAACGTTACTTGTCGGGCCACGCGCGTACGCAGCGTGATGACGGCATCGCCCGCCGCGATCCGCTCGGCAAGCGCCTGGGCGGCGTTCTGAACAATGTTGAGCAGCGCCTGGATGAGCTGCGCGCGGTCGCCCCGGAACTCGGGAATGGACGTGTCGTAGTCGCGCATCACGCGCAGACCGTTGGGGTGTTCCACGAGTACCAGCGAGCGCACCCGCTCGCATACCTCGTGGATGTTGACGTCGCCCACCAGGTGCGGGTGCCGGTGCGGCGCCAGCAGCCGGTCTACCAGGCTCTGCAGGCGGTCGGCCTCGTGGATGATGACCTGCGTGTATTCGGTCAGCTCGCGGCTTTCCAGCTCCATCTCCAGCAGCTGGGCAGCGCCGCGGATGCCGCCCAGCGGGTTCTTGATCTCATGCGCGAGGTTGCGGATCAGCTCCTTGTTGGCCTGCGCCTGGTCGAGCAGGCGCTCTTCGCGGTCCTGCCGGGCCTGTTGCTCGAGCGGCCAAAGTTCCACAAGCACTTCGCCGGCCTGCTCGGCATCAGCCACGCTCACATGCACCGGAATCGCATCCTGGTGCAGCCGCTTGAGATTGGCCTCGTAGCGCAAGGCGGCAAAGTCTTTTCCACGGGCACCCGCCAGGGCGGTCTGCAGCAGGCTGGGATCGGTGAAGAAACCGGAAAAATCCGCGCCCTCCAGTGTGCGGCGCGACAGCCCCAACATGTTTTCCAGTGCGGCGTTGGCAAACTGGACCGCGCCGTTCGCTCGCAAGACCGCAACCAGCGTGGACATCAGATCCAGGGAATGGAATCGCCCCGCGTGTCCGCCCGGGACATCGCGCATGGAAGGTACGTTCACTAGGAAGGGCCTTGGTTGGAACAGTGTCAGTTGCTGGCGGCAGGCAGCCGGGCAATCTCGCGCTTGATGCCTGCAATGTCGCTCTCGCTGCGGGCTACGCTGGCCTTGAGTTCGGCAGTGCGCTCCATGTAGCGCTGGGGGTTGCGCAGATCGAGGGCATTGCGCTCCGGCGCGCCATTGTTGTATTCCTTGACCAGATCGGCGTGGCGCGATTCGGCCTTGCGCAGTTCGGATTCGAGGATGGCGCGGGCATCGGAGTCCCGTGCCCTCTGGTCGTTGCTGCTCACCCGCGGGGCGCTTGGCGGCGACGCAGTGGAAGCACCGCCAGCAGGTGCAGGCTGCGGTGCAGCCGCTGCGGCAGGCCGTGCGCCCTGCACCACGGTAACGTTGCCCCCCTCCACCAGCTTGCACCCCCGCTCTTTGGCCTGCGCTGCGTTGTTCGTGTACTCGTTTCCGCAGCGATAGATGCGGTCCTGGGCCCAGGCGGCTGGAGCCGCCGCAACGATAAGTAGTAAAGAGATCAGGGTGTTTTTCATCAGGTTCCTCGCGCTGCCGTGCAGGGCTCGGGGGAGTATCCCCCAATCGCAGGTCATCGCCAATCCGACAGTGCGCTGCGCAGGGCTTTGTGCAGACACCTGTGCGGCAGCATTGGTTCCACGTTTCAGCAGCTACCCGCAGGCCATAAAAAAAGGCGGCTAACGCCGCCTTTTCCTGAAAGCACCAGCCTCGCGGCCTTGGGCTTAGATCGAGAAGTACATGTCGTACTCGACGGGGTGCACCGACATGCGGAAACGCGTCACCTCGGCCATCTTGAGCTCGATGTAGGCGTCGATCATGCTGTCGGTGAACACGCCACCCTTGGTCAGGAAAGCGCGGTCCTTGTCGAGGTGCTCCAGCGCCTGGTCGAGGCTGTGGCACACGGTAGGGACCAGCTTGTCTTCCTCTGGGGGCAGGTGGTACAGGTCCTTCGTGGCAGCTTCGCCGGGATGGATCTTGTTCTCCACGCCGTCCAGACCTGCCATCAGCAGGGCTGCGAAGCCCAGGTAGGGGTTCATCAGTGGATCGGGGAAGCGGGCTTCCACGCGGCGTCCCTTGGGGTTTGCCACGAACGGAATGCGGATCGAGGCAGAACGGTTCTTGGCCGAGTAGGCCAGCTTCACCGGTGCTTCGAAATGGGGCACCAGGCGCTTGTAGCTGTTGGTGCCAGGGTTCGTGATGGCGTTCAGGGCACGGGCGTGCTTGATGATGCCGCCGATGTAGTACAGCGCGAAGTCAGACAGGCCTGCATAGCCGTCGCCGGCGAACAGGTTCTTGCCATCCTTCCACACGGACTGGTGCACGTGCATGCCCGAGCCGTTGTCGCCGTGGTAGGGCTTGGGCATGAAGGTGGCCGTCTTGCCGTAGGCATTGGCCACGTTGTGGATCACATACTTTTGCAGCATGGTCCAGTCAGCGCGCTCCACCAGTGTGGAGAACTTGGTGCCGATTTCGTTCTGGCCAGCGCCCGCCACTTCGTGGTGGAACACTTCGACCGGGATGCCCAGCGATTCGAGGATCAGGGACATCTCGGCACGCATGTCTTGCGTGCTGTCAACCGGAGGAACGGGGAAATAGCCGCCCTTGACGGTGGGACGGTGGCCGCGGTTGCCGCCTTCCAGCTTCGCACCGGTATTCCACGGTGCTTCGTATTCTTCGATTTCGTAGAACGTGTTCTGGGGGTCCGTGCTCCAGCGAACGCCGTCGAAGATGAAGAACTCTGGCTCGGGACCAAAGTAAGCGGTATCGCCCATGCCGGAGGCCTTCAGGTAGGCTTCTGCGCGCTTGGCGATGGAACGTGGATCACGATCGTAGGACTTGCCGTCGGCAGGCTCCACCACATCGCAGTTCATGATGAGGGTGGTTTCTTCGAAGAACGGATCAATGTTGGCGGTGCCTGGATCAGGCATCAGCAGCATGTCGGATGCTTCGATGCCCTTCCAGCCGGCAATGGACGAACCATCGAACGCATGACCCGAAACAAACTTGTCTTCGTCGAAGTGTGAGACGGGCACCGTGGTGTGCTGCTGCTTGCCACGGGTATCGGTGAAACGGAAGTCAACAAACTTGACTTCGTTTTCTTTCACCATCTTCATCACGTCTGCAACGGTCTTGGCCATCAGGTTCTCCTGGGTAAAGCGCTTGTTGAAAAAAAGATTTGTCTGAATAAAGCAGGTTGCGTGCCAGTTGGGTTCCTAGCGCACTACAACGGAGCAACCCACACTTGGAAGCACCATCAGAGCCCCAAAAGCACCATATCGGTGCATTTGAGAATCGCAGATTGACGCCTATAGGTTTCGCACCAATTCGGGGCCGAGGCTTGCACCAAAATCATGCAGACCCGCCTTCAGGTCTGCCCAAGCCTCTGGGACCACCGAGGCCGCCCCTTTGACTCCGAGTTCGATATGCCGACCGTATTGTGGATGATCCACGCTCGGCAAACTGAATACCCGAACGCCCGGGTGTGACTGTTCGATGCGTTCCATGAGCGGCGTCAAGGCGGCCTCCATGGCTCCGAACACCAGTACCGACTGCTCGATCTGCGGTGCAGTGTTGAAAAACGCGGCGTATTGCTGGTCCAGTACCCACTCGATCATCGGCCAGGCCATCACCGGAAATCCCGGTACGAAATGCACTGCGCCTGCGGCGCCTCCACGGCATGTGAAGCCGGGGATCTTGTTGTAGGGGTTCGGGATGATCTCTGCCCCCTCCGGAAAATGCCCCATCTGCAAACGGTGTACGTTGTCGTGCCGGTCTGGCTCGAAAGGTTCGCCCTGCTCACGGGCGACATCCTGCATACGCTCCCGGATGAGTTCTGCCGCGCGTGGATGCAGGCAAAGTGGCCGGGCAAGGGCCGCCGCCGCGCATTGCCGGGTGTGGTCGTCCGGCGTCGCGCCGATGCCGCCACAGGAGAACACCACGTCCCCGGATTCAAAGGCCCGCCTCAAAGTGGCTGTGATCCGCGCAGGGTCGTCCCCGACGTACTCGCTGAACGACAGCGAGAGCCCGCGGGCCGACAACAATTCGATCACCTTGGAAAAGTGCTTGTCGGCGCGCTTGCCGGACAGGATTTCGTCACCGACGATGACAAGGCCAAAACGGGGAATCATGGGAGTGAGGAAGGTCGATCAGTAGAAACAGCAGGGCCGGCTGCCGGCAAGGCAGCTGGGATAGCCGATGGCGGCAGGGACGCCGCAATGCCCGGATCTGCAGGGCGCGGCGAAGCCAAAGCATTTTCGTTACGCAAGCGCTCCAGGGCCGCAAGGCAGTAGTGGGTGAACCACAGGGACGAAAAAGCGAAAACCAGCGTGTAGATCCAGATGGCCAGCGGCACCAGCACAAAGAAAGCCGCAGCGAACACCACGCCAGAGGCCCAGACAATGCTGGGGGCCGCGCCCAGGTAGCCGGTAACGATGCCAATGCCCAGCAGGCTGCTGCGGTGGCGCTTGAAAAGCTGCTGGCGCTCTTCCTTGCTGGCGTGCTCCGACAGTGCATCGAAGCTCATCACACGGTAGGTGAGCCACCCCCAGATCAGTGGCGGCAGGATGAGCACCAGCGGCGGCACGAACCACAGTGGTATCGACAGCACCAGTGCCACCAGGGCGAGCGCCGTTGAGCCGAGTGACCACATCACGCTGGCAAAGAAGGACCCGCCCTGGCGCCGCTCCAGACCGGGAAAGCGGCGGTCTGCCACAAGCCGCACCAGTGCGGGCGTCATCAGCATCGCCACGAGCAGGAGCGAGATCACCACGATCAAGGGGGCCACCGCCACCACAACCATCAACGGCGCCACCACGTTGGCCGCATCGGCCACGCCCCATCCTTGCAGCCAGGTCCAGAGGCTGGTGAGGATGGTGGATGAGTCAAGCACCGCGCGCATGCCTGCCACTGCGGCGTCCCAGTAAAAATAGCCGAAGACGAACGCCAGGGCCGCAATCACCAGCAAGGGCACAGTCGACAGTGCCATCACCCGGGGCCGCAGGCAGTAGGCGCTGGCACGCCAGAAGGAGTCAAGCAGAAGTCCCATGAGCAGAGCATACCGCGCTGGTTGATTTCCCCACTTGCCTTGGCAGGAGTCGGCCAGCGCACTGGCCGTGGCGCGGTCGTCTGCGGCGACCGGGCTATCTCGCAAGGCTACCGTAGACGCCCCACAGTCGACGGCTGGCCATCAGGCCCTGCCCGCCAGCCTCAGCAACCCGGTCCATTGCTGGGACCAGAAGCCTTTTCCGTAGTTGCGCGTGGAGCCGTCGGGCCCTGGCTCCACCTGGTCGCGCACACCGGTGGGGTCGTAGCGCAACTCGAAGTTGGCGGTTCCCATCAGGATGTCCCACCAGGGCAGCAGAACCCCGAAGTTGTGTCCGCCCAGTACGACACGCCGTGCCCGCGGCTGTTGAGCGTCGTCAGTAACTGGAGAGCCGGAAGATACGGCAGGCACCATCTTGACCGTTTCGTGGCCGATACCAATGCTGTGATGACGGCGATGGAACCGGGGGCTCACCCAAAGGCGCTCACCCCACCGGCCGAACCAGAGACGTAGATTGGCGTGCTGGAAGCTCTCGCTCAGTTGGGTGATGGCCACAATGGCAATGAACTGCCCCGGCGCAACGCCAATGAACTGGGCGACCACGACCAGGATGGTGTCGCGCAGCAGGTCATCCAGCAGGTGGTTCCGGTTGTCGCTCCACATCGTCATCTGCCGCTGGGCATGATGGAGCGCGTGCAGTTTCCACCACCACTCAAAGTGATGCTGGCCACGATGAATCCAGTAATCGACAAAGTCGAACACCACCAGGTACAGCAGCAGGCTCACCCATGGCAGGTCAGTCACTCCGGGCCAGATGCCATCAAGTTGAAAGGTGCTGACGCCGGCCACACGCAAAGCGCCGAACAGAGAATCCATCCATGGATCGACAGCGAAAAACAGGACCAATCGGAAAAACCCGAGCCGGTGGATCAGCGTGTAAAGAATGTCTGTACGGATGGTGGCGCGGTCTGACACTACCTCGACCGGACGCAGCCGCTGAAGTGGCCCGATCAGCCCAATGATGACGACCAGCTGCAGCAGCCCGACCAGCAGCCACCCCGCGGCCGCATAGCCGGTCTCCAGGTGATTGCCCAGACCTGCCCGGAACATCACTGGCTGCATGGCATGCTCAAACAGCCACTGCTGTGCGGCGTCGAATCCGTTAGTCCACCAGTCCATCACTTCAAGATTACTCCCGCGTGTCGAGGCTTCGAGCGCCGCGTGTACGCGCAATGTGTTGTCGTCGGAATGCGTTGGCCGCCGCAGAGGATGATCGGCATAGGACTAACGGGTCTTGCCGAGCTCAGGGTGCTCGCGCAAGGTTCTGAAGCAGAATCCGCGTTCCTTGAGTCCTTTGATCAACGGCTCCAGCACGGCGGGTGCCCACGGGTCCTTTCGCGACCAGATGCCCAGATGCGCCATAAGGATGTCACCGCTGCGGATGTCCCGCAGCGCCTTGCGCAACAGGGCTGCGTTACTGAACTTCTCGCTGGAAAGCTCGTCGCCAAGGAATCCCGCGTCTGACCAGCCGACATGGATGTAGCCACAAGCGCGAGCCGCTGCCAGCAACTGCGGCGACGTCTTGCCACCGGGCGCGCGGAAAAGCGGCAGAGGCGGCTGGCCAGTCATGTCCTTCAACCTGAGGGCAGCGCGATCAAGTTGCTCACAGTAACCCGCCGCGCTCAGTACATAGCTCTCGCCATCACGCGGGCCCGCCGAGGGACGCACCGAAAATGAAGGGTGCTGTTTGCTGCCGAGGTCGCCACGCCAGTAAACATGATCCCAGGTGTGCGACGCGAACTCGTGCCCCTCCTGCGCACGGGCTCGCCACCATGGAGCCCAATGATTGCCAAGGCTGCCGTCTCCCTCCTTCGTGCGCTCGTTAGCACCAAAGAACGTGGCGCGTACTTGCTGCCGTTGCAAAACCTCGGCCACCAGCGGAGCCACCTCCATGTGGCCCGTGTCAAAAGTCAGGTAAACCGGTTTTTCACATTCATTTCGGGCGGTAGCGCTTTCACAATAAGCACCGATAGCTATCATTAAAATAGCATAAAGGCTGCGCATGCATGGAGCGGGCATGGGAATGGAAGAGGCGTTATGTGGACGGTCAGCGCGGGGCGTGCTGCAACGTCCACACGCCGTGCGGCGACTTTCCGACAGGTACTTGCCGCACCACCTTTTTCTGCTGGGTGTCAACGACGGAAAGTTTCCGTGCCCAGCGCGAACTCACATAGATGAACCGACCGTCTGCGGACACCTCCATGCAGTCGGGGCCACCCGGCACCGGGTAAGACTCGACCACCTGCAGCGTATTCATGTCGAGCTTGCTGACCGTGTTGGCCACACGATTGCTCACGAACAGGTGTATGCCATCGCCTGCGGCCCGGAACGCATGGGCGCCGTTGCCCGTCTTGATTTTCTTGATGCTCACCGGTTGCCGGCCGGTGATGTCGAACACTTCGACACTATCTCCACCCGTGAGGCCTACAAACACGCGCTTGTCGTCCGGGCTTCCATACACGTCAGCGGGCATGGGCCCGGTCTTCACACGCGACTTGATCGTCTGGGTTGCGATATCGATGGCGACGAGCTCGTCGCTGTCCTGCATTGTGGAATAGACCGTGGTGCTACGGCTGTCGATCCACAAGTGGCTGGGCGTTCGAGATGTGGCCACACGTTGCACCAGCGACAGGTCTTTTCCATCCCAACGGTAGAAGTCAATGTGATTCAGGCGATTTGCTGCCGTGATGAACCACTTCATGTCGGGCGAGAAACGCAGGTGATACGGGTCCACAATACCCCGCACGGTCCGCTGGATCTGGGCAGTTCGCGGATCCACGAAGGTCAACGTGTCACCGAGCGCATTCGCAACGATCAGCGACTTTTCGTCGGGCGTCAGGTAGAGATGGTGGGGTTCTTTCCCAGTCGGTATCCGCGCCGTCTCGCTCCATGTGACCGGGTCGATCACGCTGACGTTGGCCTCCAGCGAATTCAGCACAAAAATGGGAGGCACGCTGGCAACCGCGCCCGTCACTGCCAGCCACAGCCCTGCCAATGCAAGGAAGGCACGGGCTTTCAACTTGGTCGTCTTCACAGAATCACTTTCTTCAGGTGCTGGGAGTGTAGCGGCGGGTTGCTGGATCCCTGCACCCAGTGCAGTCTTTCCTTGATCTGGAGCGAAAGTAAGGCGGGAAGGACGCGCGAGCAGCGAACTTGGCTCAAGAAGCAGCGGGAAGAATCCGGGCGCGGCCTGGCGGGTTACCACGGCACAGGGATGGCGGTGGTCACTTACTTTTGCGGACCTGGCCCCAACAAATCCAGTTCGGACGCACTCAGCCAACGCCATTGGCCGGGGGCAAGATCTTCCGGAAGCTCCATTTGCCCAATCCTGGATCGGTGCAGGTTGTCGACTCTGTTACCAACAGCGGCAAGCATACGCTTGACCTGATGATACTTTCCGTCGGTCAGGGTCATCTCCAGGGTATTGGCATCCAGCAAATTGCAAGCAACGGCCCTTACCGGCCGAGGGTCGTCGTCAAGGACAACACCCGCCAACAAGCTCGCGATCTGCGCGTGATCCACAGCATGCTTGGCCGATACCCTGTACACCTTGGGGACGTGTTTTTTCGGTGAACTCATCCGGTGAATGAACTGACCGTCGTCGCTCAAAAGTAGCATGCCCGTCGTGTCCTGGTCCAGTCGTCCCACAGCCTGTATCCCCTGGATGGCGCTTTTGGTGGGTCTCTGCCGGAGCGGAGCCGGAAGAAGTGTGTAGATGCTGGGATAGGTGGAGGGCTTCTGCGAGCACTCGGTTCCCGCGGGCTTGTTCAACAAGACGTAGGCTTTTTCTTGATAGGGCCAAGAAACACCCTGGACATTCATCACAAGTCCCACTGGCTCAAACTCAGCGGTTGCGTCGGTACACACAGCAAGTTCGCCCGGGGCCGCCGGGACGCATACCGACACCCAACCTTGCTGCACCAATCCCGCGCACACCCGTCGCGTACCAAATCCCTGGGAAAAGAGAATGTCCTGAAGCTGCATGACCGCTCGTTTGAAAAGTCAACTGGCTGCAAGAAGACGAATCTTGCGGAGCCGTAAAGCAAAACGCCCTTCTACTCGATCGAGCAGAAGGGCGGTTTGGGCTGTAAGAGCCTGACGATGACCTACTTTCACACGGGAACCCGCACTATCATCGGCGCAAAGTCGTTTC
>LNEG01000129.1 GCA_001464865.1 Burkholderiales bacterium Ga0074133 | reverse complement strand
CCCTAAGGTTGTGCCCGCGGTGCTGAAGCAGCGCGTTCATGGGCACCACCAGGTAGCCGCCCAGGCCGCCCAGGATGATGAGGAAGGGAATGGCGATCCAGATGTTGCTAATGAACACCATCAGGATCAGCAGCAGCCCCATGGCGATGCCCAGCGGGATGACCTTGGTGGCCATGTCCAGGCGCATGCGCATGGAGGCCACCACCGCGCCCACGGCGGTGCCGATGGCCACCACGCCGGTCAGGGCCGAGGCCTGTGTGGTGTTGTAGCCCAGGGCCACGGCGGCCCAGGCCAGCACGATGAACTTGAGATTGCCGCCCGCGCCCCAGAACAGGGTGGTGGTGGCCAGCGAAATCTGGCCGAGCTTGTCGCGCCACAGGCGGCTGTTGCACGACCAGAAGTCGGGCAGCAGGTTCAGGGCGTTGGCCACCACGCTGCGGCTGGGGTCGGCGCGCAGGGGGCGCATCTCCACGCCGGTGTGCGGGATGCGGGTGTTGAACCAGGCGGCCAGGGCATACACGGCAATCAGTGCGGCAATGGCGGCTTCGGCGGCGCTGTCCACCCCGGTTTCCAGCAGGGGCAGGTCCACGCGCAGCAGCATGCCCGACAGGCTGTGGCCCACCAGCTGACCACCCAGCAGCACCCCGAGGATGATGGATGCGATGGTGAGCCCCTCGATCCAGCCATTGGCCTTGACGAGCTGCGATGCGGGCAAGAGCTCGGTCAGGATGCCGTACTTGGCAGGCGAGTAGGCCGCGGCCCCCAGCCCTACCACCGCGTAGGCGATGAGCGGGTGCGAGCCGAACAGCATCATCAGGCAGCCCACCACCTTGATGGCGTTGCTGACGAACATCACCTTGCCCTTGGGCAGCGCGTCGGCAAAGGCGCCGACAAAGGGCGCGAGCACCACATAAAAGAGCGCGAACATCGGCACCAGCGCGGCGCGTTGCCACTCGGGGGCACCCCCGGTACGCAGGAGTTCGACGGCAGCGACGAAGAGTGCGTTGTCGGCCAGCGAGCTGAAAAACTGCGCCGACATGATGGTGTAGAAACCGCGCTTCATCGAATGGCTGGAGGCTGCATCAGCGGTGCTGATGCGCTGTTAAAAGTGGGACGCTGGCTGGTGACGGACGGTTATATCACGCGGATAAACGGCGGCAGTGCCAGAATCCTCCGCGTATTCCCCGGTAGATTCTTCCGATCCATCACGCCGTTTCACGCTGCACCGCCATGCCCCGTCCCATTGCTGCCACCATCCATACCGCCGCCTTGCACCACAACCTGCAGCGGGTGCGCCAGTCGGTGCCCGACGCCAAGGTGTGGGCGGTGGTCAAGGCCAATGCCTACGGCCACGGCATCGAGCGCGTGTTCGAAGGCCTGCGCGGTGCCGACGGCTTTGCCCTGCTGGACCTGGCCGAGGCCGAGCGCGTGCGCCACCTGGGCTGGCGCGGCCCCATCCTGCTGCTGGAGGGCGTGTTCGAGCCGCGCGACCTGGAGCTGTGCTCGCGCCTGGGCCTGTGGCACGCCGTGCACTGCGACGAGCAGATCGACATGCTGGCCGCCCACAAGACCCAGGTGCCCCACCGCGTGTTCCTCAAGATGAACTCGGGCATGAACCGCCTGGGGTTCACGCCTGCCCGCTACCGCGCGGCCTGGGCGCGGCTGGGTGCACTGCCGCAGGTCGACGAGATCTCGGTCATGACGCATTTCAGCGATGCCGACGGCCCGCGCGGCATTGCTCACCAGATTGAGGCCTTCAACGCCGCCACGCAGGACCTGCCGGGCGAGCGCAGCGTGTCCAACAGCGCGGCCACGCTGCGCCACCACACCGATGCCCGGCTGCGCTCGGACTGGGTGCGCGCCGGCATCGTGCTGTACGGCAGCGCGCCCGACTTTCCTGAAAACAGCCCGCAGCCCACCATGACGCTCTCGACGCGCCTGCTGGCGGTGCAGCACCTGCAGCCCGGTGACACGGTGGGTTACGGCTCGCGCTTTACCGCCACCGAGCCGCTGACCATCGGCATAGCCGCCTGCGGCTATGCCGATGGCTACCCGCGCCACTGCGACACCGGCACTCCCGTGCTGGTGGGGGGCGTGCGCACGCGGCTGGTGGGGCGGGTGAGCATGGACATGGTCACCGTAGACCTCACGCCCGTGCTGGCCGCGGGCGTGGCGGCGGGTTTCGGCACCGAGGTCACGCTGTGGGGCAGGGCCTCGACCGGCGCGGTATTGCCCATCGATGACGTGGCCCAGGCCGCTGGCACCGTGGGCTACGAGCTGATGTGCGCACTGGCCCAGCGGGTGCCGGTGGCGGTGGACGGCATGGACTGAGCCCGGTACAGCGGGCTACCCTGGCATGGCCGGTGCCGGGGAGGTGGGGCGATGGTCCGCAGTCATTTGCTATAAAAATAATAGCTGCCGGCAATGATATTGCCTGGACCAGCGGCCGATTTGACTCAAAAACCCCCAGGATGGCCGCCGCGCAGCCGTTGGGTGCCGGCCATGCGGTGCCGAGGGGGCCGCGCAGTGCCGGGTCTGCACCCTGGTGCACCGGCCCCGGCCACCACCGGAGCGCATGCGGCCCCGGCGGCGGTGCGGGCCGGCTGCGTGGTTACCACTTCACATTGAGCGACACAAAGGCCGAGCGGCCTGCACCGGGCGAGTACATGGGCTGTGCGCTACCTGCGGGCCAGAAGAAGTTGTCCCACCACACGTAGGCGAACTTGCGGTTGGTGAGGTTTTTCACCTGCAGGTCCACGCTCACGGTTTTAGTGAGGGCGTAGCGCGCATTGAAGTCCAGCAGCACAAAGCTGCCAAACTTGCCCTGGGCGTTGAGGTCGTCGATGAAGTAGCTGCCTTGCGCGCGGGCCTGCAGGCCCAGGCGCAGGGCTTCGTTGGCCTGGTAGTCCACCCCGGCATTGGTGATGTGGCGCGGTGTGGAAAACACTTCCTTGCCCGCAAGAGAGGTACCCGACGCGGTGAACGCACGGCGCACCTTGGCCTCTTGCACCGAGTGCGAGGCCCACAGCGTGACGGCGCTGCCGATGCGGGTGGATGCCTGCAGGTCGATGCCCTTGCGGCGGGTTTCGCCCAGGCTCACGTTGGTGCCGGTGCTCGGCATGTTGGCCACTTCGTCGGTGGCGTCTTGCTGCCACACGGCCACGCGCAGGTCGGTGCGCGGGTTGGGCTTGAACTTCACGCCCAGCTCGGTGCCGGTGTTGATGGAGGGCGCAAACGTGGCCTGCGTGGCCGAGGTGATGTAGGCCGGTGCGCGCGATCCGGTCAGGATCTGGAAGGTACGGCCCCAGTTGGCGTACACGCTGGTGGCGTCGTTCACGCTGTACACCATGCTCAGCTTGGGCTGCTTGATCCAGCCGTAGTCCTGCAGTGCGCCGGTGGCCCCGCTGGGGCTCAGGGCGGTGCTGCCAGAGAACTTGTCCAGGCGCAGGCCCGGAATGATCTTGAGCTGGTCGGTCGCCTTGAAGATGGCCTGCACGTAGGCACCCACGTTGTTCAGCGTGTAGCGGTCGTCGTTGGAGGTGTGCGTGGGGTTGCTGAACTGCGTGGGCACCGCATAGGCGTAGCGGTAGCGCTGGTACAGGTTCTTCTGGCGCTCGATCTGGATGCCGCCGTCCAGCGTCCAGGTGTCATTGGCGCGCCAGGTCACCGTACTCATCAGGCCGGTCTGGTCTTCGTCCCACACGCGGCGCTGGCGGGGCAGGTTGTTGAGGCTGGGGGTGGCGTTGTTGGTGAAGGTGACGCGGCGGTCATCGTCGTAGTGGTTGAAGTAGAGCTTGTTGCTCACGAACAGCGCCGGGGTGGCCTGCCAGTCCAGGTGCAGGCTCAGGTGCTGCATCTGGCGGTCGTCGCCGTCGTTGGCGTTGTGGGCGCCGGTCTGCTTGCGGTCGCGGGCCATCTCGGTGGCGGTCAGGAAGCCGGGTTCCTCGGCCTTGTGCGAGTACAGCCGGGCCACGGCACCGGCCTTGACCTTGCCATCGGCCGAAGTCAGGAACCACTTGCCGCCCAGCGCGTATTTTTCAGAGTCGGAATGTGCGCGGTGGCCCTCGGAGCCCTGGTGGGCGATGAAGTAGTTCTGCGCAAAGCCACCGGATTCACGCCCCACGGCCAGCTGCACTTCGCGCGTGGCGTGGCTGCCCACGGTGACGCGGCCATCGCTGTAGTTGCCGCCCTGGCGGGTGCCGAAGTTGATGTTGCCGCCAATGTTGTGCAGGCCATAGCGCGGGTCGTTGGTGCCGCGCACCACTTCGATGTAGTCCAGCTCCAGCGGGAAGATCATGTCCATGAAGCGCTGGTTGCCGCTGTTGACGTTGCTGGGGATGCCATCGATCAGCACCTTGATGCCGTTGATGTAGCCCTCGCCATTGAAGGCGCGGAACGTGGCCTTGCCGGATTCGGCCCCCATACGGGTCTCGGTGAGCTGGATGCCGGGCAGCTGGCCCAGCAGTTCCCAGCTTTGCATCACGTTCTTGTCCTCGATCTTGTCGGCCCCGAGGATGTCCACGGAGGTCAGCAGGCTGGTGGGCGGCAGGGCGCCGCCGGTGCCCGAGTAGACGGGCACTTCGCCCAGAATAATGACGGAATCACCGGCAGCGTTGGCGGCGGAATGCAGGCAGGCAAGGGTGGCCGCCAGCGCGAGGGGCAGCATTTTGGAAGGAAGCGACACAGAAAAACTCCTGGGGCCACAGGCCCCATGCAATGAACCGTAGAACCGGAAACGCCCGCGCGCCGTGCAACCGTCGGACGCGGCGCAGGAACGGGCTGTTGCGCCCCTGCTGCGTGGGTCACAGGGGCACAGAAAAGGTCAGGCAGTCACAGCAGGAGGGGCGCGGGTGGCCGGTGTGAGCCAGCCGGGCGGCGCGTGGGCGCAACGCCCTGCCAGCGCAGGCGGTGCGATGGGGCCGGACAGGGCCAGCGCTGTGCCGCTGCGGCCGGTGGGTGCGAGGTGCTCGCTCAGGAGATGCAGGCAAACCAGGCAGCCTTCGGCAGCCTGGCGATCCTCGTGGTCGCTGGCCCGGTCGGTGGTGTCGCCCGTGGCTGCGGGCGCCCATGCCACCGGGGCGTGTTCTGTCAGGTGGGACAGTTCATGCGCCCATGGAAGCACCGCCGTGCTGCACAGGGCCAGCCACAGCAGCCCCATGAAGCGGTGAATCCAGGCGCGACGCATGGGCACGGATGATACCGGCGCAGGTTCGCCCGGCACGCAGCGCGCGCGCTTCTCAGCCACCCGACAGTGCGCTGTGGGCACTGGCGCGCACCGCCGCCGTCATGTGGGCCAGGACCTGCACGTTCAGGCGCCAGTACTGCCAGTACAGGGGCACATCCACAGGCTTGCCGGGCAGCAGTTCGACGAGCGTGCCGGCCTGCATGCAGGCCGCCACCATGGGGTCGGGCGTCATGCCCCAGCCCAGCCCTGCCTTGGTGGCTTTGACAAAGGCGTGTGCTTCAGGCAACCAGTGCACGGGCGGGGTCAGCTTGCGGCGGGTGATGCGGCGCACGAAGCGTTCCTGCAATGCGTCCTTTCGGTTGAACACCAGCATGGGGGCCTGGGCGAGGGTGTGGGCCGTCACCCCGGTTGCAAAGTACCGCTGCATGAAGGCCGGGCTGGCCAGCGCGCGGTAGCGCAGCGTGCCCAGCGGCAGCACCTGGCAGCCCTGCACGGGCTGGGGGTCGGCCGTCACGGCGGCCATCACGCGGCCTTCGCGCAGCAGGTTGGCCGAATGGTCCTGGTCTTCCACATGGATGTCGAAGGTGATGGCCTGCCCCTCGGCCGCCTGCGCCATGGCGTGGGGGAACCAGGTGGCCAGCGAGTCGGCATTCACGCCAATCGCCAGCCGCGTGGTGCTGCGCTGTCCGCCGCCGATGGCGGCCAGCGCGTCGGCCTCGCTCAATGCCACTTCGCGCGCATGGCGGTAGAGCGCCTGCCCGGCCTCGGTAGGCGTGCACGGGGTGGCCCGGCGCAGCAGCACCTGGCCCACGCGTTCTTCGAGCAGCTTCACGCGCTGCGAGACCGCCGAACGGGTGACGTGCAGCACGGTGGCCGCACGCTCGAAGCTGCCCTCGTCGATCACGGTGGCAAAGGCGTTGAGCTGTGCGGAGTCGAGGCGCATGGTGCGTTAGCGGTTTTGACGGATCGTTAAAAAGTATAGCTGGCGTGACCTAGTTCCGATG
>LNEG01000128.1 GCA_001464865.1 Burkholderiales bacterium Ga0074133 | reverse complement strand
GCTGGATAGCCCCCACGCTGGCGGCGCTCACGTTGCCGTACTCGGTGGTGAACTCCTTGGCGTTGTCGCCCACGTACTGCAGCATGGCGCGCAGGTCCTTCAGATCGAGCAGCAGCATGCCGCTGTCGTCGGCAATCTTGAACACCAGGTTGAGCACGCCCAGCTGCGTCTCGTTGAGGTTGAGCATGCGGCCCAGCAGCAGCGGGCCCATGTCGGATACCGTGGCGCGCACGGGGTGACCCTGCTCGCCAAACACGTCCCACAGCGTGGTGGGGCAGGCCAGCGGGGGGGGGATGTCCAGGCCCCGCTCCTTGAGCACCGCCGCCAGC
>LNEG01000127.1 GCA_001464865.1 Burkholderiales bacterium Ga0074133 | reverse complement strand
GTGCCGGTGGCGCCGGTGATGAGCCCGTGGCGGTTGGCCAGGCCCGGCAGCAGGTGGCATTCGGTGGTGTTGTGCTTGGCAATCAGCAGGGGTTCGGCCATTTCGGGTTTCCTCGGGGGTACGGTGCGACAAAAGTAAAATCCGCCGGTAGATTAAATCAAGACACCCGTATCCATACACCCGCACTAAAGGACTTCTCGTGGCAGGACACAGTAAATGGGCGAATATCCAGCACCGCAAGGGGCGGCAGGATGAAAAGCGCGGCAAGATCTGGACCCGCATCATTCGCGAAATCACTGTGGCAGCCCGCGCCGGTGGCGGCGACCTGTCGGCCAACCCCCGCCTGCGGCTGGCGGTGGACAAGGCCAAGGCGGCCAACATGCCCGCCGACCGCATCAAGTACAACATCGACAAGGCCACCGGCAACGCCGAAGGCCTGACGTACGAGGAAATCCGCTACGAAGGCTACGGCATCGGCGGCGCGGCCATCATGATCGACACCATGACCGACAACCGCGTGCGCACGGTGGCCGAGGTGCGGCACGCCTTCAGCAAGCACGGTGGCAACATGGGCACCGAGGGTTCGGTGGTGTTCCAGTTCAAGCATTGCGGCCAGCTCATCTTTGCCCCCGGCACCAGCGAGGACAAGGTGATGGAAGTGGCCCTGGAAGCGGGCGCTGAAGATGTGCTGACGGATGACGACGGCGCGGTGGAAGTGCTGACGGCCCCGGCCGACTTCGAAGCCGTGAAAAATGCGCTGGAGGCCGCAGGCCTGACGGCCGAGGTGGCCGGTGTGACGATGCGGCCCGAGAACACCATTGAGCTGACCGGTGATGACGCTGCCCGCATGCAGAAGTTGCTGGACGTGCTGGAAGACCTGGACGATACGCAAGAGGTTTATCACAACGCGGCACTGTGAGGCTCCCCCTGAGGCGCTGCGCGCCTTCCCCCTTGAGGGGGACGACGCCCTCGCTGCGGGGCGGCCCTTGCTCGGCGTCCCTCGCATTGGCTGCGACAGTTTTGACGGTGGTGCCCAGCTTTTGGCGTGATGAGTTTCTGAGATTGAGTTTTTTTCCGAACCCCTGGTAGCTGGTGCAGTGCCAGCAGGGGTTCACCAAAGGTTCCTATGAAAGTACTTGTGATTGGTGGCGGCGGCCGTGAACACGCGATGGCGTGGAAACTGGCCCAGTCCCCCAAGGTGACCCGGGTGTTTGTGGCGCCGGGCAACGGCGGCACCGCGCTGGGCGCCAAGCTGGAGAACGTGGCGATCACCGATGTGCGCGAATTGCGCGCCTGGGCGCAGGCCGAGAAGATCGCGCTGACGGTGGTGGGCCCCGAGGCACCGCTGGCCGCCGGTGTGGTGGACGAGTTCCGTGCGCACAGCATGCGCATCTTTGGCCCCACCAGGGCCGCCGCGCAGCTCGAAAGCTCGAAGGCGTTTTCCAAGGCGTTCATGCGTCGCCATGGCATTCCCACGGCCGACTACGACACCTTTACCGACCCGGCTGCGGCCCACGCCTTTGTGGACCGTCTGGGCGCACCCATCGTCATCAAGGCCGACGGCCTGGCTGCAGGCAAGGGCGTGGTGGTCGCCATGACGCTGCAGGAGGCCCACGACGCGGTGGACTTCATGCTGGTGGACAACAAGTACGGCGTGACGCACAACGAGGGTGGCGCACGCGTGGTGATCGAGGAGTTCCTCGAAGGCGAGGAGGCTTCCTTTATCGTGCTGTGCGATGGCAAGAACGTTGTCGCCCTGGCCACGAGCCAGGATCACAAGCGCCTGAAAGACAACGACGAAGGCCCCAACACCGGCGGGATGGGCGCGTATTCGCCCGCACCCGTGGTCACGGCCGACGTGCACGCCCGCGCCATGCGCGAGATCATCCTGCCCACCATCCGCGGCATGGAAAAGGACGGTATTCCGTACACCGGCTTCCTGTACGCCGGCCTGATGATCGATGCCAAGGGCCAGCCCAAGACGCTCGAATTCAACTGCCGCATGGGTGACCCGGAAACCCAGCCGATCCTGATGCGCCTGAAAAGCGACTTCTGCGACGTGATGGGCGCTGCCGCCGACGGCAAGCTGGACACCGTGGAGCTGCAGTGGGACCGCCGTACCGCGCTCGGCGTTGTCATGGCCGCCCACGGTTACCCCGAGGCGCCGCGCAAGGGCGACGGCATCACCGGCCTGCCCGCCGAGGCGGAAGACGTCATGGTGTTCCACGCCGGAACGCAACTCAAGGATGACGTGGTCAGTGTGACGGGCGGCCGCGTGCTGTGCGTGACGGTGCTGGCCGACAGCGTCAAGCAGGCACAGCAGCGCGCTTACGACGTGGCCCGGGGCATCCATTTCGATGGCGCCCAGTACCGCCGCGACATCGGCTTCAGGGCGATCAAGTAACGCCCCCTGAGTCGCCTGCGGCGCCTTCCCCCAGAGGGGGAGGCCCCCGGCGCGGCGGGGCGGCCCGTGCGCGGGGGCACTCGCCTTGGCAGCGCCAGTTTTAACGGCCGCGCATCGTGGCGATGGCAATGGATCACTGAAATGCAACAACCTGGTTTGAATCCTGCCGCGAGCGTGGCCACCGTACGCGGTTATCTGCAGGGCCTGCAGGCCCGCATCACCGATGCGCTGGAAGCGGTGGAGGCTGCGGAAGCCGCCAAAGCTGGCGCAGGCGAGGGCGGTGCACGCTTTTTGGCCGATGCCTGGAGCAAGCCCCCGGGCGAGATGCTGCAGGGAGACGGCATCACCAAGATCATGGAGAACGGCCGCGTGTTCGAGCGCGCGGGCTGCGGCTTCAGCCATGTGCGCGGCCCGCAGCTGCCGCCCTCGGCCACGCAGCACCGGCCCGAGCTGGCGGGGGCGCCGTTCGAGGCCATGGGTGTGTCGCTGGTGTTCCACCCGCGCAACCCGTACGTGCCCACGGTGCACATGAACGTGCGCATGATCGCGGCGGGCCACCCCGGGCAGGTGCCCACCTGCTGGTTTGGCGGCGGCATGGACCTCACGCCGTACTACGGCTTCGAGGAAGACGCGGTGCACTTTCACCGCACCTGCCGCGACGCGCTGGCACCGTTTGGTGATGACAAGTACCCCCGCTTCAAGCAGTGGTGCGACGAATATTTCTACCTCAAGCACCGCAGCGAGCAGCGCGGCGTCGGCGGCGTGTTCTACGACGATTTTGCGGAACTGGGCTTCGAGCAGAGCCTGGCGATGACGCAGTCGGTGGGCGATGCCTTTCTGTCTGCGTACCTGCCCATCGTGGAAAAGCGCAAGGACATTCCCTGCGGCGAGCGCGAGCGCGATTTCCAGCTCTACCGCCGCGGGCGGTATGTGGAGTTCAACCTCGTGTGGGACCGCGGCACGCACTTTGGCCTGCAGTCGGGCGGGCGTACCGAGTCCATCCTGCTGTCGATGCCGCCCCTGGTGTCGTGGTCGTACCAGCGCTCGGATGCTGCTGATTCGGCCGAAGCCGCGCTCACGCAGCGGTTTCTGGTGCGACGCGACTGGCTGGCTGAAGGCCCCGGCGCGGCCACGTAAAAGGCTTCAAAGGCGCGAAAGCTATAATTTCAATAGCTGCCAGCGCTTCTGACACCTGCGCCAGAGGCCAAAAACACCTCAAAACCACGCAGCGCGCCTGCGCAACACCCGGGGCGCAGCCCTACTGGCTGCCCGCTGCGTTGCACGCTATATTGACTCATTCCCCTTCTATTCCACGCCTGATGACCACCTCCACCAAATCGGAATCCGCCGCCAAAAAAGACGTCACCAAACTCCAGCGCGCCATCGTCGACGGGCTGGAAGACGTCAAGGCGCAAGACATCCAGGTGTTCAACACCGAGCACCTGTCGCCGCTGTTTGAACGGGTGATCGTGGCATCGGGCACCTCCAACCGCCAGACCAAGGCGCTGGCCGCCAGCGTGCGCGACGCGGTCAAGGAAGCCGGTTTTT
Organism: Burkholderiales bacterium Ga0074133; assembly: GCA_001464865.1. GTDB lineage: Bacteria > Pseudomonadota > Gammaproteobacteria > Burkholderiales > Burkholderiaceae_C > Acidovorax. Next base: position 3,010 of record LNEG01000127.1, on the reverse strand, counting down.
CCAAGCCTCGCATCGAAGGCGAGGACAACGGCGAATGGATCATCGTGGACTGTGGCGCTGCCGTGGCGCACATCATGCAGCCCGCCATCCGCCAGTACTACCGCCTGGAAGAACTGTGGGGCGAAGTGCCTGTGCGCCTGAAGCTGGGCGCGGCCAAGCCAGTGTCCACCGCCGCGGCAGACCTGGCCGACAAGAAGTCGGCCCAGAAGGCCGCCAAGTCGGATGCCAAGGCAGCTGGTAAAGCACCTGCCAGGAAGGCCGCCGCACCCGCAGCACCCGCCCGTTCCGGCAAGGCCACCGTGAAGGCCGTGGCCAAGAGCGCTGCCAAGGTGGCTGCCCCGGCCACGGCGGCTGCTGCAAAGCCAGCGGCCAAGTCGGCAGCCGGCAAGCCAGCCACCAAGGCAGGTGTTGCCGCTGTAGCCAAGAAGCCGGTCGCTGCAAAGACTCCGGCCAAGGCACCAGCCAAGACCGCTGCCAAGACGCCCGCAAAGTCGCCCGCAAAGACGACTGCGAAGGCACCTGCAAAGACCGCCGTCAAGACCGTGGTCGTCAAGCCCGGTGGAGCCAAGAAGCCCGCCGCCAAAAAGTCGTCGCCAGCCGCCAAGGCTCCGGCACGCTCGGCGGCCAGGCCTGCAGCCACCGGCGCCAAGCCCGCAGCCAAGAAGGCCCCGGGCCGCAAGGGTTGAGCGGCACGCGCCCCGTGCGTCTCGCCGGGCGCGCGGCGCGGCCTGTTTCGTTTTCGCATCCGGGTTGACCATCCATGAAGCTGCTCATCGTGGCAGTTGGGCAGCGTGTGCCCGACTGGGCCCAGACGGCGTATGACGACTACGCCAAACGCTTTCCTCCTGAACTCAAGGTCGAGCTCAAGGCCGTGAAAACCGAGCCGCGTGGCTCCAAGACGCTGGAAACCCTCTACGCCGCCGAGCGCGAGCGCATTGAGGCCGCCATACCCCGCGGCACCCGCGTGGTGGCGCTGGACGAGCGCGGCACCAACCTGACCACCAAGGCACTGGCCGAGCGGCTCAAGGGCTGGCAGCTGGGCGGCGATGACGTCGCCCTGGTGATTGGCGGGCCTGACGGGCTGGACCCGGCTTTTCGCCAGGGTGCGCATGAACGCATCCGGCTGTCTGACCTGACCCTGCCGCACGCGATGGTGCGGGTCCTGCTGATCGAGCAGCTGTATCGCGCCTGGTCGGTCAACGCCGGCCACCCGTACCACCGCGAGTGATGGGGGTGGCCGTGCGTAGCGGGCTGTCTGCCGTACGCGCATCCGATGATGCTCCGTATTTGATAGCTATTGGTGCTTATGATGCAAGCGCCATAGCCCTGTTTGACTCAAAATTGCCGTATGCCCGACTTCATCTACCTTGCCTCGCAAAGCCCCCGCCGCCGCCAGTTGCTGGAGCAGCTGGGCGTGGCCTACCAGCTGCTGGTGCCCAACGCGGACGGCGACGTGGTGGAAGACGCAGAGGCGATCGAAGCCGTACTGCCGGGTGAGGCACCTGCCGCGTACGTGCAGCGCGTGACCGGTCTCAAGCTCGACGCAGCCGTGGCCCGCCGCGTGCGCCGTGGCCTGGCTGATGCGCCCATCCTGTGCTCCGACACCACCGTGGCGCTGGGCGACACCATCTACGGCAAGCCCGACGATGCTGGGCATGCCTCGCGCATGCTGCAGGCGCTGGCCGGGCTAGAGCATCAGGTGCTCACCGCGGTGGCACTGCAGGATGGCGCGCGCCGCCTGCAGGCGCTGTCGGTATCGCGCGTGACCTTTGCCGCCATGACGCAAGCACAGATTGATGCCTATGTCGCCACTGGCGAACCGCTTGGCAAGGCGGGTGCCTATGGCATCCAGGGCCGGGCCGCTGCCCATGTGGAGCACCTGGCGGGCAGCTATTCGGGCATCATGGGGCTACCGATGTTCGAGACGGCCAACCTGCTGCGCGAAGCCGGTTTTCCAGTCTGACCCTGAGCCGGCACCGGCTGTGGCTTGACCGCCAGTACAACAATTTCGCTGAGACACCATGCAACAAGACATCCTCATCAACTGGTCGCCCCAGGAAACCCGCGTGGCCGTGGTGGAGCACGGCGCGGTGCAGGAGCTGCATGTGGAGCGTACGCTGGAGCGCGGGCTGGTCGGCAACGTGTACCTGGGCAAGGTCTCGCGCGTGCTGCCCGGCATGCAGTCGGCTTTCATCGACATCGGCCTGGAGCGCGCGGCCTTCTTGCATGTGGCCGACGTGTGGCACCGCCAGCCCGATGGCGAGCCACCGGCCTTTGCCCGCAAGACCGAGCCGCAGATCCCGATTGAAAAGCAGGTGTTCGAGGGGCAGTCCCTCATGGTGCAGGTCATCAAGGACCCCATTGGCACCAAGGGCGCTCGTTTGTCCACACAGATCAGCGTGGCAGGGCGGCTGCTCGTGTTCCTGCCGCAGGACGACCATGTGGGCGTGTCGCAGAAGATCCCCGGCGCTGAACGCGATGCGCTGCGCGCGCGCCTGCAGGCGCTGGTGGGCGACAAATCCACGGGCGGGGGCGGCGGCTTCATCCTGCGCACCAATGGCGAGGATTCGACCGACGACGAGCTGTCGGAGGACATTGCCTACCTGCGCAAGACCTGGGCCCGCATCAAGGAGGCATCGCTCAAGCTGCCCGCAGGTTCGCTGTTGCACCAGGACCTGGACCTGCTGCAGCGCGTGCTGCGCGACATGGTGGGAGACCACACGCAGAGCATCCGGCTCGATTCGATGGAACAGTTCCACCGGCTGCGCGCCTTTGGGCAGGAGTTCATGCCCGCTGCCGCAGGCAAGCTGCAGCACTACAAGGGCGAGCGGCCCATCTTTGACCTGTACTCCATCGACGAGGAAGTGGCCAAGGCCCTGGGCCGCCGGGTGGACCTGAAGTCGGGTGGCTACCTCATCGTGGACCAGACCGAGGCGCTCACCACCATCGATGTGAATACCGGCGGCTACGTGGGTGCGCGCAATTTCGACGACACCATCTTCAAGACCAA
>LNEG01000126.1 GCA_001464865.1 Burkholderiales bacterium Ga0074133 | reverse complement strand
GTGGCAAAGGCGTTGAGCTGTGCGGAGTCGAGGCGCATGGTGCGTTAGCGGTTTTGACGGATCGTTAAAAAGTATAGCTGGCGTGACCTAGTTCCGATGCCCACAATCCGGCGCCATGACCACCACTGCTTTCGCTCACGGATTCACATCGACGGCCCTGCTCATCATGGCGATTGGCGCGCAAAACGCCTTTGTGCTGCGCCAGGGACTGCGGCGCGAGCACGTGCTGCCGGTGGTGATGGTGTGTGCCCTGTCCGACGCCGTGCTGTTGCAGGCGGGCGTATGGGGCATGGGTGGCGTGCTGGCCGCGCGGCCCGAATGGGCGCTGTTCATGCGCTGGGCGGGTGCAATCTTTCTGGTGGGCTATGCCCTGCAGGCAGGTGCCCGTGCCCTGCGCCCGGCACACCTGCTGGTGTCTGCCAGCGGCCCCGGCGCCAGCCTGCGCACCACGCTGCTGACCGTGACGGCACTGACCTGGCTCAACCCCCATGTGTACCTGGACACCGTGGTGCTGCTGGGCACCATGGCCAGCCCGTACCCGACCTGGGGGCGCGCTGCGTTTGCCGTGGGCGGTGCGCTGGCCAGTGCGGCGTGGTTCATGGCGCTGGGCTTCGGCGCGCGCTGGCTGGCGCCGGTGTTTGCGTCGCCCGCCGCGTGGCGGGTGCTGGATGCAGTGACGTCCGCCACCATGATGGTGCTGGCCGGCGTGATGGTTCTAAGCTAAGAAGAAATGGTTCGATGCAGGGGTACGCAATCTGGGCCATAGTGACGGATTGGTTTGATCGACCCTTCTGGAGTGACCCTGATGCAATTGAAGACTCTGGTGATGGCCGCCACGCTGGCTGCCACACTGCCCCTGGCCGTGCAGGCCAATACGTTCCGCTGGTCCCGTTCGGTAGACATTTCTTCCTGGGACATCCACACCCAGAACGTGGGCGTGAACAACACCATGCACGGCGCGGTGTACGACACGCTGGTGGAATACAACAGCAAGACCTTCAAGCCCGAGCCTTCGCTGGCCACCGAGTGGAAGCTCGTCAAGCCCACGCAGTTGCGCCTGACCCTGCGCAAGGGCGTGAAGTTCAGCGACGGCAGCGAGTTCACGGCCGACGACGCCAAGTTCTCGCTGGAGCGCGCCAAGGCCAAGAGCTCCAACTTTGCCGTGTACACGCAGGGCATCGACCGCGTCGAGAAGATCGACGCCTACACCATCGACATCCACTCCGAGCTGCCCAACCCGGTGCTGGTGAACCAGCTGACCGAGCTGCGCATCATGAGCAAGGCCTGGGCCGAAAAGAACAGGTCGGTGGAGCCCAAGGACATCAAGAACAAGGACGAAACCTATGCCCACCGCAACGCGCTGGGCACGGGTCCCTACCAGCTCAAGCAGTGGACACCCGACCAGCGCGTGGTGCTGGAGCCCAACCCCAACTGGTGGGGCAAGGGCAAGTACCCCACCAACCTGACCGAGATCGTCTACACCCCCATCAAGGCCGACGCCACGCGCACGGCAGCCCTGCTGTCGGGTGAGGTGGACTTCGTGATCGACCCCAGCCTGCAGGACCTGGCGCGCATCAAGCAGACACCCAGTCTCAAGGTGCTGGAAGGGCCCGAGTACCGCACCATCTTTCTGGGCATGGACCAGTTCCGCGAGGAGCTGCCCGGCTCGGACGTGAAGGGCAAGAACCCGCTCAAGGACCTGCGCGTGCGCAAGGCGCTCTACCAGGCGATCGACATCCAGTCGATCCAGCGCGTGGTGATGCGCGGGCTGGCCCAGCCCACCGGCACGCTGATCGCCAACCAGGTCAACGGCTGGACCAAAAAGGCCGACGTGCGCTACCCGTTTGACGCCAAGGCCGCGCAAAAGCTCCTGGCCGACGCGGGCTATCCGAATGGCTTCGAAGTGGACTTTGCCTGCAGCGCGGGCCGCTACATCAACGACGAGCAGCTGTGCCAGGCCATCACGTCGCAGTGGGCCAAGGTGGGCGTGAAGGCCAAGCTGCGCTCGCTGCCGTTTGCCACCTACTTCCCGATGATCCAGCGCAACGAGGCCAGCATCTACCTGCTGGGCTGGGGCGTGCCCACGTTTGACGCGTTCTACAGCCTGCAGTCACTGGTGCGCTCGCCCGGCGCAGGGGGCGACGGCAACTTCAATCTGGGCCGTTTCTCCGACCCGCAGATGGATGCGCTGATCGAGCGCGTGAAGAAGGAAACGGACACTGCCACCCGCAACAACCTGATCGAGCAGGCGCTGATCAAGGAGCACGAGCTGGTGACGCACATCCCGCTGTACAACCAGGTGATCCCGTGGGCAGCGACGAAGAAGGTGGATGTGATCCACCGTGCGGACAACCGCATTGATTGGCGGTATCTGAAGGTGAATTGAGGGCTTGAAAAGCCAGGGGGAGACCCGGCGCGTTTCCACACTTCGCCAGGCGCCCGACCCATCGCGACCCGTTCGGGCTGAGCCTGTCGAAGCCCTGCGCAGCGCTTCGACAGACCCCGCGTGAACGATGGGTGCGCTAACTCAGGTGCCCGACCCCAAGCAAAAAGCCCCGCATCCAGGATGCGGGGCTTTTTGCTTTTGGATGGCGCGTCAGGCCAGCGCGCGCTGCACCGCCGGCCGCTCCCGCACCCGCTGTGCGTGCGCATACACCTTCGGGAACCGGGCAATGTCCACACCGTCCCCCTCCAGCCAGGTGCCGATGGTGAACAGGTAGCCATCGGCCACGGTGTACTGAGCGCCCATCACCCAGGGGTCCTGATCGGCACGGGCGAAGTAGTGGTGTTCGATGAAATCAAAGCACTCGGTCATGTTCTGCGGCACCTTGCGCTGGATGGCTGCGATGGCGTCGGGCTCGTCGGCCCAGCGGCTGGCGCGGGGCCGGTGCGCATGCGCGACGTGCACGGTGGACGCAAGGTAGCTGTGCAACTCCTGCATGCGCGCAAAGCCGTGGGCGTCGGCCGGGGCCAGGCGGGCGCCGGGAAAGGATTGCGCTACGTAGGCCAGCAATGCGGGTGTTTCGGTCAGCACGCCGTGGTCCGTCACCAGCACCGGCACGCGGCCCTTGGGGTTCAGGGCCAGGTATGCCGGGCTGCGCTGCTGGGCCGAGGCGAAGTCCACGCGGACCAGCTCGTACGGGGCGCCAGCCTCTTCGAGTGCGATGCGAACAGCCAGTGCGCAGGTGCCGGGCGCATAGTGAAGCGAAAGGTTTGTCATGGTCATGATGCTATGGTTTTGATAGCTATTGGGGATGATTTTTCCTGGGCTTGAAGCCAGTTTCGCTCAAAAATCATGTGTACAGGCCCCGCGTGCGTCCCATCAGCCGCACCAGGCCCAGCAGCGCGTCGGTATGCGGCGTGGGCGTGCCGGTGATCTGCCCCAGCTCGCGCACCGCGCCTACCAGGGCGTCGATCTCCAGCTGCTTGCCGGCCTCCACGTCCTGCAGCATCGATGTCTTGAATGCGCCCAGCTTGCGGGTGACGGCGTGGCGGTCTTCGGGCTGCTGGTCGATGGGCAGGCCCAGCTTTTCGCCAATGGCCTTGGCCTCCAGCATCACGGCGCTCACAAAGCCGCGCACCAGGTCGTCATCCAGGATGCGGTCGGTGGTGGCGCCGGTCAGCGCGCTGATGGGATTGACCGTGAGGTTGCCCCACAGCTTGAACCAGATGTCCTTCTGGATGTGCGAAGTCACCTCTACATCGATGCCGCCGCGCTGCAGCGTGTCGGCCAGGCGTTGCAGGCGCTCGCTGCGGCTGCCGCCGGGCTCGCCCACGATCAGCCGGTTGCCAAAGTGCTGGCGCACCAGCCCCGGGGCTTCCACCGAGCAGCTGGTGTGCACCACGCTGCCCAGCACGTGGCTGGCGGGAATGGCGCGCGCGATTTCGCCACCGGCATCCACCGATGGCAGGGCGTGGCCGCGCGCCGGCCCGCCAAAGCCGTCGAGAAACCACCACGGCACCCCGTTCATGGCCGTCAGCACGATGGTGTCGGGCCCGATCAGCGGGCCCATCGCGCGGGCCACGTCGGGCAGACCGGGGGCCTTGACGGCCAGCACGACCAGATCCTGCACGCCCAGGTCGGCCGGGTTTGCCTGCGCGTTCACGGGCGTGTGGGCCAGCGTGCCGTCCGCCCGCCGCAGGCGCAGACCGTCGGCTTGCAGCGCCGCCAGTGTGGCGCCCCGGGCCACCACGCCCAGTTCGCAACCGGCCTGCGCCAGGGCCATGCCCAGCCAGCCGCCAATGGCGCCAGCGCCGTAGATACATGCTTTCATCGTCATCGAGCCTTTGTTCAATTCAGGAAATATGCGCGCAGATGCCATCAGTAGCCGGGCTTGTGCGCGGCGGCAGGCAAGGCGCCCGGGGGCCGAAACCGCGCCAGCAGATCCTGCGCAGCGCTGGCCAGCAGCATGGTGTCCACCCCCACCGCAACAAACAAGGCACCCGCGGCCAGCCACTGCCGCGCCTGCGATTCGGTGGTGGCAAGGATGCCCGGGGCCTTGCCTGCGGCCCGGATGCGCGCAATGCCGTCGTGGATGGCCGCCTGCACGTCGGGGTGCCCCGGGTTGCCGGGGTGGCCCATGGACGCTACAGGTCGGCCGGGCCGATGAACACGCCGTCCACGCCAGGCGTGGCTGCAATCGCATCCAGGTGAGCCATGGCCTCCACCGTCTCGGCCTGCACCAGCAGGCACACCTGCTGGTTGGCCTCATGCACATACTGCGGGTATGCCTGCCAGCGCGACGAGCGGGCCAGCGCGCTGCCCATGCCACGCATGCCTTCGGGCGCATAGCGCGTTGCGCGCACCAGCTGCTGCGCCTGTTCGGCGGTGTCCACCATCGGCACGAGCAGTGTCTGCACGCCCAGGTCCAGGTACTGCTTGATGAGGGCGGTGTCACCCACCGGCACGCGCGCAATGGGGTGGGGCGCCTGCGCGCCGGGCGGCAGGGCGCTGGCCGCACTGGCCGCACTGGCTATTGCCTGCAGCTGGTGCAGGATGGAGCGCAGGTCGTTGGGCGCATGTTCGCCGTCGACCAGCAGCCAGTCGTAGCCGGTGCCCGCCAGGATCTCGGCGCTGTAGGCATCGGCAAGGCCCAGCCACAGGCCGATCTGCGCCTGGCTCTGGGCCATGGCCTGCTTGAAAAGGTTGGTGGGGGTCTGCAATCGGAACTCCTGCGGCGGTGCGAAGCCTGCCATCGTACGGGCTGTTGCCGATGCGTGCGGGGCGGGTCGCTATAGTCGGCTGCCCCTGCTTTCGCGTCCGCCCATCCACACCACCATGGCCAAAGAAAAAACCACGTTCACCTGCACCGAGTGCGGCGGCACCAGCCCGCGCTGGCTGGGCAAGTGCCCGTCCTGCGGCGCCTGGAACACGCTGATCGAGCAGGTGGCCGAGGCCGCTCCGGGCAAGAACCGGCTGAGTGCGCCGCAAGGCTACGCGGGCCTGGCCAATGCGCAGCCCGTGCTGCCGCTGGCCGCCATCGAGGCCCAGGACGTGGCGCGCACGCCCAGCGGCATCGACGAGCTGGACCGCGTGCTGGGCGGCGGCATTGTGGAGGGCGGCGTGGTGCTCATTGGTGGCGACCCGGGCATCGGCAAATCCACCCTGCTGCTGCAGGCCATGGATGCGCTGCAGCGCGCCGGGCTGCCCACGCTGTACGTGACGGGTGAGGAAAGCGGCGCGCAGGTGGCGCTGCGATCACGCCGCCTGGGCATCGACGGCAGCCAGGTGCAGCTGCTGGCCGAGATCCAGCTCGAGAAAATCCTGGCCACGGTGGAGGCCACGCAGCCTGCGGTGGTCGTCATCGACTCCATCCAAACCACGTACTCCGACCAGCTCACCAGCGCGCCGGGCTCGGTGGCTCAGGTGCGCGAATGCGCGGCGCACCTCACGCGCATGGCCAAGGGCACCGGCATCGCCGTCATCCTGGTGGGCCATGTCACCAAGGAGGGCGCGCTGGCGGGCCCGCGCGTGCTGGAGCACATGGTGGACACGGTGCTGTATTTCGAGGGCGACACGCACAGCCAGTTCCGTCTGGTGCGCGCCATCAAGAACCGCTTTGGCGCGGTCAACGAAATCGGCGTGTTCGCCATGACCGAAAAGGGTCTCAAGGGCGTGAGCAACCCCAGCGCCATCTTCCTCTCGCAGCACAGCGAGCCCGTGCCGGGCAGCTGCGTGATGGTGACGCTGGAAGGCACGCGCCCACTGCTGGTGGAGATCCAGGCGCTGGTGGACACCGGCGGCCCCAGCCCGCGCCGCCTGAGCGTGGGCCTGGACAAGGACCGCCTGGCCATGCTGCTGGCCGTGTTGCACCGCCACGCAGGCGTGGCCTGCATGGACCAGGATGTGTTTGTGAACGCGGTGGGCGGTGTGCGTATCAGCGAGCCCGCGGCCGACCTGGCGGTGATGCTGGCCATTACGTCCAGCCTGCGCGGCAAGGCGCTGCCCCGCGGCTTTCTGGCCTTTGGCGAGGTGGGGCTGGCGGGCGAGGTGCGCCCTGCGCCGCGCGGGCAGGAGCGGCTGAAGGAGGCTGCCAAGCTGGGCTTCTCCGTGGCCGTGGTGCCCAAGGCGAATGCCCCGAAGAAGCCCATCGAGGGCCTGACCATCCACGCGGTCGAGCGCGTGGATGAGGCCATGGACGTGGTGCGGGGCATGTAAGCCGGCCTGTTCCCCTGGTTCCCGCACGCGCCGGTAAGCAATCCCCACAGCCGTGCCGGGGGCCGGGCGTAAGACAATGTACGGATGAATCTGCGCAAAATTCTCGTGCCCGTGGGGGGCGTCGGTCTGGTCGTTTTCGGCTTTGTCGCCTATGGCTGGCCCGGCGTGGCCGCGGTGAGCGGCGGCCTTGTCATGTGGGCCCTGCTGCACTTCACGCGGCTGGTGAACGTGATGAAGAAGGCCGCCAAGCGGCCCATTGGCTACGTCGGCAGCGCCGTCATGCTCAATGCCCGGCTGACCGAGGGCGTCAACCTGATGCATGTGGTGGCCATGACGCAGGCGCTGGGCGAACCCTTGTCCGCCGATGGGGCCGACCCCGAGGTGTACCGCTGGACGGATGGCACCCGCTCGCACGTCACCTGCGAGTTCCGCGGCGGCAAGCTGGCGAAGTGGACGCTGGTCCGACCCGAGGCCGAGGGCTCTGACGGGGACGCAACAGCCAGCCGTGCCGCCCCGTAAAATCCCGTCCCTGCGAATCACAGCAACCAAAGGACACCCATGAGCCCCGTAGTACCCTCGATGGCCGACCGTGACGGCAAGATCTGGATGGACGGCCAGATGGTCGACTGGCGCGACGCCAAGATCCACGTGCTGACCCACACGCTGCACTACGGCTGCGGCGCTTTTGAGGGCGTGCGCGCCTACAACACGGTGGACGGCACGGCCATCTTCCGCCTGGAAGAGCACACCGAGCGCCTGTTCAACAGCGCCAAAATCCTGCGCATGAACATCCCCTTCACCAAGCAGGAAGTCAACGACGCCCAGCGCGCCGTGGTGCGCGAGAACAAGCTCGAGTCCTGCTACCTGCGCCCCCTGACCTGGATCGGCTCGCAAAAGCTGGGCGTCTCCCCCAAGGGCAACCAGATCCACCTGATGGTGGCAGCCTGGGCCTGGGGCGCCTACCTGGGCGAAGAGGGCATGAAGCGCGGCATCCGCGTCAAGACCAGCAGCTACACCCGCCACCACGTCAACATCACCATGACGCAGGCCAAGGCGGTGAGCAACTACACCAACTCCATCCTGGCCAACATGGAAGCGCTGGATGATGGTTACGACGAAGCCCTGCTGCTCGACAGCTCCGGCTTTGTGTCCGAAGGCGCAGGCGAAAACATCTTCGTCATCAAGAACGGCGTGATCTACACGCCCGACCTGTCGGCCGGCGCCCTGAACGGCATCACGCGCAACACCGTGTTCCACATCGCCAAGGACCTGGGCCTGGAAATCGTGCAAAAGCGCATCACGCGCGACGAGGTCTACATTGCCGACGAGGCCTTCTTCACCGGCACCGCTGCTGAAGTCACGCCGATCCGCGAACTCGATCGCATTGCGCTTGGCAAGGATGACTATGTGGGCAGCCGTGGCCCCATCACCGAGAAAATCCAGAGCGCCTTCTTTGACATCGTGAACGGCCGCAATCCCAAGTACGCCCACTGGCTTACCAAGGTCTGACCCAGACCTGAAGCACAACGCCAGCCCCGCCTTACGCCGTCAGCGCGGGGTTTCGGCCAGGCCGTTGGCGCTGCGGCACACCGGCATCAAGCGACCCCCCTTATGCGCATCGTCCACCTGCTCCTGACCAGCAGCTTTGCCGGCAGCGAGCGGCACGCCATCGAGCTGGCCAATGCGCAGTCGGAGCACCACGAGGTCACACTGATCCTGCGCAGGTCGGCACAAAGCGGCCAGCCCGGCGGGTATGCGCACCGGGTGGACCCGCGGGTGCGGATTCTGTGGGTGGGCAAGTGGCTGGGGCGGTGGCAGGCCCGCCGCCTGGTGCGGCGCTTGCGCCCGGACGTGGCCCATGCGCACCTGAGCGACGGGTGCAAGGCCCTGGGCGGGCTGTCCGGGCTTCAGGGACGGGTGCTACGGGTGGCCACCCTGCACATTTGCTACAAACCGCAGCAGCACGCACGGCTGGATGCGCTGGTGGCCATTGCCAGCTGGCAGATGGATGCCATCCCCGCGCCGCTTCGGGCACACACCACGCAGATCGACAACTGGACGCTGCCCTACCGGCCTGCCGCGGATGCACGCCAGCGCTTGCGCGCCCAGCACGGCATTGCGCCAGATGCATGGGTGTTTGGCGCCCTGGGGCGCATGGACCGCAGCAAGGGTTTTGATCTGCTGCTGGATGCCTTCGAGCGTGCCGGTTTGCCTGGCGCCCACCTGGTCATCGTGGGTCGTGGGGCGGAACTGGAAGCGCTACGCCGGCGCGGCGTGCCCCGCGTCATCCTGCCGGGTTTTTCCGAGCAACCAGCCGACTGGCTGGCTGCGTTCGACGGTTTTGTCAGCCCTGCACGCGACGAGCCGTTTGGGCTGGTCTTCCTGGAGGCCATGGCGGCGGGGCTCCCGATCGTGGCCACGCAGACGCAGGGAGCCCGGCACCTGAGCGCTGCGCTGGGTGCGCAAATGGTGCCCCTGGAAGACGCCGCGGCACTGGCTGAGGCCCTGAAGGCGCAGTGCGCGCAACGCCCGCCGCGCAGCAACCGCCCCATGGGGGCGTTCGGCGTCGAGGCCAAGACGGCCGAAGTGCAGGCCTTCTACCTTCGCGAGATCGCGCAGGCGCGCGCGCGATAATGCGGCCCGTCCGTGCAGTGTGGCATTGCAGGGCTTGCACCTCTTTTTGATCACTGGAAAACGACGCAATGTCTCAAAAAATCGTTGAACTACAAGCCAAGGACCTCGACTCGCGGGGCGGCATCGCCTGCCCGAGCCCGCAATCGGGCACAGCACTTTGGAGCAGCCACCCCCGCGTGTACCTGGATGTCGGCCACACGGGGCATGCGCGATGCCCGTATTGCGGTACTGAATACCGCCTGCGTGCTGGCGAAAAGGTGTCCAGCGGTCACTGAAGGCTCCTAGAGCCTGGGCAGGTGCCGGCGGTGCCAGGCGTTACCCAGCGTGAGCGCCAGCTTCATCCGGAACTTGCGCCAGCGCTGTGCGGGCGTCAGCGTGTCGCGCTCGTCCCAGATGGAGCTGACCAGACTGGTGTCATCGAGCTCGATGGCCGCCGGGGACACGCCCAGGATGCGCAGATCGCCGCACTCCCACCAGAACCGCAGGTCCACGTCGATGGGGCGGCCAAAAGGCTGGCGAGACTCCAGAAGCCGGGCCGCACCGGCGCGGCTGATCACGTAACCCGCGGTCATGCTGGGCACGCGGGCGTAATCCACCAGCAGGGTGTTGGCCGTCAGCGGCCGTTGCGAACGTGTCTTTTCCCGGTCGCGGCCCAGCAGCTTGACCATGTCCCAGGGTTCCGTCAGCGCGGCGATGGCTTCGATCACTTCGGCGAACTGCGGGGTCAGGCGCACATCGTCCTCCAGCACCACCAGCGCGGGTGCGTCGCTCGCCAGCAATTGCTGCCAGGCACCGATGTGGCTCGCGTAGCAGCCCTTTTCGCCGTTGCGCAGGGGCTTGTAATACTGGCGCGCATTCAGCGCATCGCTATACCACCGCTGCGCCTGCGTGGCGGGCACATCGGCCCACCACACGGCCGGAAAGCGCTGGCTCGGCAGCGGCAACTGATCCAGCTGTGCCTGCAGCCGCGCGCGGCGCTCGGCATCGCGGTCGAGGTTGATGAAGACAAGCGGCAGGGGCATGGTGCGCACCACCCGCTTCAGCCCAGCAGGCGCCGCCACCAGCGCCGCTTCTTTTTCTGGACTGGCATGCCGCCTTGCTGCAGCGCCATCGCGGCATCCAGGTAGCGGGCGAACTGCAGGGGCCGCTGCGCAATCACGTCGTCGGCCACGGCCACCAGCAGCTGTTCGTAGGCTGGCTCGCGGGATTCGAACAGGTGAAAGAAGTCGTTGTCGCCGTAGAAGGTGCCGATACCGAAGACGCCCTCGTTGCCCAGGGCAAACTTGGAGATCAGCGTGGCCGTGGGCTTGTGCAGCACCAGCGGCACGCCCTTCTCGCGCGCCAGGACCGACATGCCCTCGGCGGCGTCCCAGGCCGACGACGATTTCATGTCCGGCCGGCCCAGCTGTTCCCACACCGACTTGCGAAACGCCATGAACATGGGTCCCGCATAGGTTTCGGTGGTCTTCTTGTGGTTGGAGAACTGGGACAGCCCGAAGATCGCCCCTGCCTCGGCATGGGCCACCGCCATTTCATAGCCCGCACGCTTGAGGGGAAATGCATCGATGTCACAAAAGATGACGATGTCTTGCGACTGCATGCGCTCGATCACGCTGTTCATCCAGGTGCCGTGCGGAATGCGGTGGGCTGCCTCCTGCTGCAGCGGCACGCCCAGGGTGGAAAACACTTCGCGCTGCTTTTGCAGGACGACATCGGGGATGTTGTCCCAGTGCATGGTGTGGACGGGGGGTAGCTGGGAATGTTTCATGAAAGTGTCTTGTCTGCCGCTGGATCGTGTGCCGGCTATCGGCAAGGGCTGATGCGTGCTACCTGCCCTGTCCTGTCTGGTGTTGCAGGGGCGTCTGGCGGGCGGCGGGCCTGGCAAGGATTCTGGAGCTGAGGAGTGCCATCATGTAGGTGAAGAAGTGGCTCTCCCTGGCGCTCCACAACGGGGAGTTGGTCATGCTGTTCACGGCCAGCAGCGCAGCAAGGCCGATAAGCAGTACACGTGCCTCGGGGGCTTGGGCGCGACGCGCCAGCCACACCATGCCCAGCAGCAAGAATATGTAGGCGGCGAAGCCCGGGACGCCGTGGTCCGCGGCAAAGAACAGGAACTGGTTGTGAGGATGCCAGGTGATCCAGCCGTGGCAGCCTTCGGGAATATCGACGAAGCGGCAGATTTGCGAATGGTAGGCGCCTGTGCCATGGCCCAGCAACGGTTCTTCGGCAGCCAGCAGCGGCGTGATTCGGTAAAGGTACACCCTGTTACCGACGGATGTGGCCTTTTCCTCATTGGCCCGCACCACTTCGGTGTAGGCCAGCACCACTCGCTCGCGGACGAGGTCCGAGCTGACCAGGACGCCAGCCGTGAGGCAGGCCCCCAGGATGGCTGCGAACCACATGCTCGGGCCCCGCAGGGCTGCAAACACGAACACCGCCAGCATCACGCACAGCAGCAGGTAACCCGTGCGACCTTCGGAAAGGTGGGTGATGCTGACGCTGGCAAGCAGCGACACCGCCGCCCAGCCGACCCTTTGCCAGACCGTGGTCGCATGCAGCATACGCACCAGCGCCACCAGGACCGTGAACGCCATCATGATGTTCTGGGTGATGTAGTCACCGAACACATGGTGCGTGACGTGCCAGCCTTGGTTGTGGGTCTTGGACCAGGGCAGATCCCACCATACGTTGAGCCAGGTGGATGCCAGCACGAATCCCATGGCCCACATAAAAGCATCCAGGCATCGCTGCTGCAGCCTGTCGCTGATGATGACAGTCATCAGTACGACGGCAAATGGCAGCTTGAGGTACTTGGTCAAGTGCAGGCTGATCGCATCCCAGTCGGCCGGGGAATACAGCACACCGATCAGGACCAAACCGTACATGGCAAGCGCCGCCCATGCGACCGGGTTATCGCGCACTGTGAGCCAACGTTCGCGGAAGTTCCCGGCGAACAGCCACAGCACCAGAATGACCAGCATCAGAATGCTGGCGAGCGCCAAGCTCACCGGAAAGAAGAGAAAGAGTGCTGTGATGGCCGCAGGCAGCAGAGCGGCATAGAGTTTCATGTGTTTATGCAGGTCCGGCCACTTCAAATGCAGCGCGCAGTAGCGGTTTTTGATTGATGTATAGGCATTTCGTCAAACTGCTTAAGCCAACGTCGGAAGTCGTATGCATCCAGTGCTCTATCTTGCAGGTCAGGCAGCGGCGCATCGAGAAACGCCCCGAGCCCGTGGGCGTCGTCCTGTCCCACGATGAAGAACCGCGCCGGGTCGTAGCAGGGCAGGTCCTTCACCGCTGGGTTGCTGGTGATGAGCTTCTTGCCGAAGAAAAGGGCTTCCAGGCAACGCACCGTCAGGCCGCTCTGATTGGCCTGCGTGATCTCCAGCAGGCAGCGTGAGCGGTTGATGGCATCAATGTTGGTCTGGTAATCGATACTGCGGGCAAGCAGTTCGACGGCAGGCGTGGCCGGATAGCTGCGGCCGGGCTCGGGCACCATCTGCAGGCGCGTGCGCAGGCCCGCAGCCTGCCACTGCTCGCCCAGCGCCCGCAGGGTATCGAACCGGTTCTTGTCCTGACCCAGAAAGTAGATGTCCCAATCGGCAGGCATGTCCTGGCGGTGCGCATCGACCTGGCGGTACACCTGCTGCGTGAGCGTGAGGCCATACTGGCGCGCATCCTCCGGATCGAAGGTGAACACGCTGAAGCCCAGGCCCTTCAGCTGCCCGATATGGATCCGCCGCATGCGGTGATCCTGCTGGTAGTCGATGACCGGGTTCCAGGTGAAAACGGCCACGCGGCGTGTTTGCAGGTACTTGCGGATGATGCGCAAGTCCTTGATGTTCTCGATACCGAATATCAATACCGCAGCGTCGGCCGGGATGGCTTGCAGTGCCTGCAGGTAAGGCTGCGGAAACGGGCGAAAGCCTGGCAGCCGGAACGGCAGCCATGCGTCCGCCGCCTTCAGCAGTGAATACGCCACGCCCTTGATCCGCTTGGGGTGCACCTGCACACGGGCTCGCTGGTCCGCAGGCAGGCTGTCCAGCAGAAACTCTGTCAGGGTGAAAGGGTTGGCGATGATGTGCAGCATGGGTACGAAAACAGTGCTGCGATTGTAGGCAGCGCATGCACTGCCAGACCCATGCAGCGAATCGGCTTATCCGGCGATGCCCGCCCGCGCCGCGCGCCACTCCTGCTCCAGCAACTCCATCAGTGCCGCCGTACGCATCGGCCGTACGGCTGCAACACCTTGTCCGGCCCACAGCGAAAGGTAGTCGGATCGGCCCGCCTGCGCACAGGCCCGTCGCAGCGCGCCGGTCAGGGCATTCTGTACGGGGTAGGCAGGCACATGGGCCTCGTCAGGGTGCAGGCGCTCCATCAGCGTGTTGACGATGCCGCGGGCTGGCCTGCCGGTGAGTGCGCCCGTGGTGCGCGTGTCGGTGGCCGTGGCTGCCTGCAGTGCGGCGCGGTACGCAGCGCTGATGCCCGACTCGTCACACACCAGGAACGCGGTACCCATCTGCACGGCGTCGGCACCCAGCGCCTGGGCGGCGGCGATGCCGCGGCCATCCATGATGCCGCCGGCCGCCACCACCGGGATACCGCGTGGGGCGAGGGCGCTTGCGCACTCGGCCACCAGCGGCAGCGTGCCCACCATGGCGGCGGCAAAGTCGGCCAGCGATGGCTGCGCGCCCGGCGTTCCGCCCGCCGCCAGAAACGTGCCGCGGTGGCCTCCGGCTTCCATGCCTGATGCACACACGGCATCGGCGCCTACATCCGCCCAGGCCAGCGCTTCGGCCACGGTGGTGGCCGTACCGATCACATGGCAGCCCGCAGCGTGCAGGCGCTCCACCTGCGCGGCATTGAGGATGCCGAAGGTGAAGCTGGCCACGGCAGGGCGGGCGGCGATGAGCGCATCCAGCTGCGCGTTGAAGTCTTCACACCAGCGCGCGGGCGTGGCGGGTGCCAGGCCGAACGCGCTGTAAAGCGGCGCCAGTCGCTCCAGGGCTGCGGCCACCGTGGCGGCATCCGGGGCGGGTGTCTCCTGCACGAACAGGTTCATGCCGAAAGGCCGGTCCGTCGCCTGCCGCACTTGCGCTGCGGCATCGGCCATGGCATCGGGCGATCGCATGCCGCAGCCCAGCATGCCGAGCCCCCCGCAGGCAGACACAGCGGCCGCCAGCGCAGGCGTGTCGGACCCGGTCATGGGGCCCTGGATGATGGGAAGGCGCAGTGACAGTGCGTGGACGAGGCTTGGCGCGGGCATACGGAAGACTCCGGGGGGAGGGTGTGGTGGGGGGGTGTGAAGGTGCAAAAAAGAGGGGCGCAGCAGTCCGGGCCGGGCTCACGCCGCGGCCAGCATGTCCCGCAGGGCATCCAGTGCCGCAGACCGGTAGCCCTGCCGCCATGCCAGCAGCGTGTCGATGGTGGCCAGGGGCTGCACGGCCAGGTGCCGCGCTTGCGGCGAAAGCCTCAGGACCGAGCGCGGGACCACGCCCGCGCAGCCACCGCCCGCCACGTTCGCCAGGATGGCGTGGTACGAGCCCAGCTCCAGCGGCTGCATGGGCTGGCTGCGCGCGGCAAACCAGTCTTGCGCCATGCGGCGGTAGGTACAGCCGGGCTTGAACACCGCCAATGTTCCGGGCTGCACATCATCCGGGTGCCCGGCAAGCGGGTGGCGTGCCGGCAGCACCAGCAAAAGTTCTTCGGTGAACACCGGCAGTGTTTCCAGCGCCGGGTCGGGCGGCAGGCCGGGGGGCCATGCCACCAGCACGGCATCCAGTGCATGGGCACGCAGGCGTTCGACCAGTTCACGCGTGGGCGCGGTCGACAGCTCCAGCGCCACGCCCGGGTGCTGCCGGTGCAGCCGGGCCAGCGGAGCCGGCAGGCGGCTGGCGGCGGTGCTTTCCATCGAGCCCAGGCGCAGCCGCCCTGCGGGCACGCCGAGGCGCAGGGCCTGGCGTGCCTCATCGGCCAATGCGAGCAAGCGGTCGGCGTAGCCCAGCAGCGTGTGGCCCTCGGGCGTCAGCGCCATGCGCTTGCCCTCGCGCAGAAACAGCGGGGCGCCCACATCGGCCTCCAGCTGCTGCACACGAGTGGTCACGTTCGACTGCACGCGCTGCAGGCGCTCGGCTGCACGCGTGACACTGCCCTCGGCCGCCACGGTGCGAAAGATGTGCAGCGCGGCAAGGTCCAGTGGCGGGGTGTGCGGGTTCATCTGCAAAAAGGATGAATGTATGGAATACGATCTTTGTTTAAGATGATACCGGCAACCCTGCCTGCCCGGCCACCGTGCCCTTACCCGCGATGGATCTATCCCCTTCAAAGCCCCAAGCCATCCACGCCAGCGCATCTGCGCTGCAGGTGGCGCTGGCGGGCATGGCTGCGCTGGCGGCGGCCATGGGCATCGGCCGTTTTGCCTTCACGCCCCTGCTGCCCATGATGCTGCACGACGGCGTGGTGGACATCCCCGCCGGCAGCGCCCTCGCGGCGGCCAACTATGTGGGCTATCTGGCGGGCGCCCTGTTGTTCATGGCGCTGCCCTGGCTCGCCCGGCGGGCGCCCCGCCTGGTGCCGGGCAACGCGGCGCTGGCGCGTGGGGGGCTGGTGGCCACGGCGCTGTTCACTGCCCTGCTGGCGCTGCCGGTGCCCGGCGTGTGGCCTGCTTTGCGGTTGCTGGCGGGCGTGGCCAGCGCTCTTGTGTTCCTGGGGACGGCCAACTGGTGCATGGCGCGCCTGGCGCGGCTGGGGCAGCCTGCGCTGGGTGGGCTGATCTTCTGCGGGCCGGGGCTGGGCATCGTCGTCACCGGGCTGCCCGTGGGCGCGATGGTGGCTGCCGGCTGGAGCGCCGCAGCCGGCTGGGCCACCTTTGCCATATTGGCTGCGCTGCTGGCGGCTTTGGCGTGGCCGGTGCTGCGCGGCAGCGATGCACCGGCGGCCGGTGCCACCGATGCCGGTGCCGCAGCCGTGCCCGCACCGAGCAGCACACCCGAGCGCGCGTTGTTGGCCACCGCCTACGGGCTGGCGGGGCTGGGGTACATCGTCACCGCAACCTTCCTGCCCGTCATCGCCCGGGGGGCACTGGCGCCCGGCTCCGTCTGGCCCGACCTGTTCTGGCCGATGTTTGGTGCGGGCGTGGCGCTGGG
>LNEG01000125.1 GCA_001464865.1 Burkholderiales bacterium Ga0074133 | reverse complement strand
ATGCCAAAGCGCGCGGCCTCGGCGCCGGTGGCGGGGTCCAGCAGCCGGGTCGATACACCCAGCGTGAGCAGGTTGTTGTCGGCCAGGCGGTCGTTGCCGCCAAAGGCGTTTTCGGTGTAGATGGTCGCGAAGTTGAAGTCGTTGGCGGCCGTGTCGTACACCGGCAGGCGGCTCTGGTCGCGGTAGGGCGTGTACGTGTAGAAGGCGCGCGGCTCCAGCGTCTGCAAGAAGGCCCGGCCGAAGTAGCTGGCATCGCGCTCGAACACCAGCCCGCTGTCCAGGCTGAACGTGGGCAGCGCGCGCGCCGCCGAGCGGTCGCCGTTGGCCAGCGGCGTATCAAACTGGTACTGCGTGGCGTGCACCTGCATGCGCGGCGTGATGAAACCGCCCGGCGACAGGAACGGGCGGCTCACCTGCGCCATGGCGTAGCTGCGGTGGGCGTTGGGCTGGCCTGTCAGCGCGCGGGCTGCCTGAAAGCGCGTGGTGTCCAGCTCGACGCTCGCATCCAGCCCGCCGCCCAGCTGCGACGGCGCATAGCGCCACTGCAGCTGCGGCAGCCGGTCGTACGGCGGGACGATGGGCGCGTTCACGTCCTGCAGCGTCTGCCACTTGAGGGTGCGCACTGTGGCCGACATGTCGTTGGCGCCCCAGGACAGCGTGGCGTCGCCCGGCAGCAGCCGCTGGCGCAGCGCCTCGGAGGCCCGTCCGAAGTCGCGCCAGTAGTTGTCGTCGCTCACGCGGTTGACGTTGATGTTCAGGCCCAGCGCGCCGATGTCGGTGGCGAAGGTGCCCTGGTGCTGCGCCGACACGCTCCAGCGCGTGCGGTCGCGCAGGCGGTCCGACGGCATCACGTCGCCGCTGAACTGGCCGCTGTAGGAGGGCTCCAGGTAACGGAACTCGCCGCCCAGGTTGGCCCCGCGCTTGGTCATCAGGGCTGCGCGCAGCGTGGCATCGCGGTTGGGGGCGATGTTCCAGTAGTAGGGCTGCATGTAGGCCACGCCATCGCGGCTGTCGAGGCCGATGGTGGGGGGCAGCAGGCCCGACTTGCGCTTGTCCGACAGCGGGAAGGTGATGTACGGAATGGGCAGCACCGGCACGCCCTTGAACTCCAGCACCGCGTCTTCGGCCGTGCCCACCTGTTCTTCGTTGTCCAGGCGGATCGTGCCTGCGCGCAGCACCCAGTCGGGCTGCCAGCTGGCCTCGTTGCCGCGCTCGCAGGTGGTGTAGGTGGCGCTGTGCACCACGGCGCGGTCACGGTCGATGAAGTCCACCCGCGTGGCCTCGCCGTGGGCACCATTGGCCAGGAAACGGTAGCGTGCATCGCTGAAAAAACCCTCGAACGCATCCACGCGAAGCTCGAGCGCCGTGCCTTCGTACACGTTGCCCGCGCGGTTGATGCGCACCTTGCCCTGGGCCCGGGCCAGGTCGTCGGGCACGTTGTAGTCCAGGCGGTCGGCGCGGATCACGGTGTCGCCGCGGCGCAACTCGGCATTGCCTTCGATCACGGCATTCAGGTCGGTCTGGCCGCTCACGCGGTCGCCACGCACAAACACCGGCAGCTGTGAGCGCACCGCGTCCGGAATCCGCTCTTGCAGCAGGGGCGATGAGCGCAGCGCAGGCGGGGCATCCCAGCCGCTGGCGGCCGGGGCGCCGGCATCCTGGGCATGGGCCAGCGGCAGGCCGCACCACGCCAGGGCAATGGCGCAGGCCAGGGTGCGCGGCACGGGCGGCCGGGCGCCTGCGCGCAGGGTCCCCCGGACGGGCACGGTCCGAAAGGAGGAAGACTGCGCGGGAAGAGGCTGGCGGCGGGGCACGTGGGGTGGAATGGGCAACAAAGGCAGACGAAGCGGCACCCCTGCACGGCTGCGCAGGGGCGGGTTTGTAAAATCGGATTATCCATGAGCCACCCCTCCTCCCCCTTGCCCTCCGGTCTGCCTTCGGGCACCGCCCCGGCCGCTCCTTCCCAAGCCCTGGTCACCTGGGCCGACCCGGCCCGCGAGGCGGCCTTCCATGCGTGGCTCGGGCCGCTGGCGCAAACGCACCAGCTGCTGCCCGCCAGCCTGCGCCCTGCGTCGGCCGACGCGAGCTTCCGCCGCTACCTGCGCATTGACAGCGCCACGGGCGAAAGCCGCATCGTGATGGATGCCCCGCCCGATAAGGAAAACTGCGCGCCCTTCGTGCAGGTGCAGGCGCTGATGGCAGGGGCAGGCCTGAACGTGCCACACATCATGGCGTGGGACCAGGCCGGCGGCTTCATGCTGCTGTCTGACCTGGGCAGCCAGACGCTGATCGAACTGCTGGACCCGGCCCGGCCCCAGGACGCCTACGCCTGGTACCAGCAGGCCACCGATGTGCTGCTGGACTGGCAAAAGGCATCGCAGCCCGGCGTGCTGCCCGCGTACGACGAGGCCCTGCTGCGCCGCGAACTGGCGCTGTTCCCGGATTGGTACCTGGCCCAGCACCGCGGCGTCACGCTCGACGCTACCCAGCAGGCCACGCTGCAAAGCGCGTTCAACATCATCGTGGCGCACAACCTGGCCGCGCCCAGCGTGTATGTGCACCGCGACTTCATGACCCGGAATCTGATGGCGCCTGCCAGCCCCGGCGCGCCGCTGGGCGTGCTCGACTTCCAGGACGCGGTGTACGGCCCCATCACGTACGACATTGCCAGCCTGCTGCGCGATGCGTTCATCAGCTGGGAAGAAGAGTTTGTCATCGACATTACGGTGCGTTACTGGGAAAAGGCGCGCAAGGCCGGCCTGCTGGGCGCCAACAGCGCCAGCGGCTGGGGCGATGACTTTGGCGAGTTCTACCGCGCGGTGGAGTGGATGGGGCTCCAGCGCCACCTGAAGGTGGCCGGCATCTTTGCGCGCCTGACGCTGCGCGACGGCAAGCCCAAGTACCTGGCCGATGCGCCTCGCTTCATGGGCTACATCCGCGCCACGGCCAACCGCTACCGCCAGCTCGGGCCGCTGCTCAAGATGCTTGACCAGATCGAGGGCACCGAGCCTGTCACGGGCTTTGCCTACGGCCGCATGTAATGGGTCCGCAAGCCCTGCAGCAGCCGCTGCAAGGCGTTTTTGAGTCAAACTGGGCTGTGGTGCTTGATTTATCATGCCCGACAGCTATTAATATAGTAGCAAATGCCCCGTTTTCACTGCCCCGCCATCCTGGCCACCGGTACCGAGCTGGACCTGCCGCCCAGTGTCGCCCGCCACGTGCAGGTGCTGCGCCTGCAGCCGGGCGACGCCATCACGCTGTTTGATGGCGGCCTGGTACCCGGCAGCCCGGGGGGCGAGTTCGAGGCGACCGTGGTCCACATGGGCCGCAGCGATGTGCGCGTGCGCGTGGGCGCCCACCACGCCATCGAACGCGAGGCGCCACGCGCTGTGCACCTGCTGGCTGGCATCACCGCCAACGAGCGCATGGACTGGCTGGTGGAAAAGGCCACCGAACTCGGCGTGGCCAGCATCACGCCCCTGATGGCCGAGCGCAGCGTACTCAAGCTCAAGGGCGAGCGCGCCGACAAGAAGATCGCCCACTGGCAGGCCGTGGCCATATCGGCTGCCGAGCAATGCGGCCGCAACCGCGTGCCGCTGGTGCACCCGGCCGCGGACCTGGCCGGCTGGGTGCGCCACCACGGCGCAGGCGCAGGCGCGGGCACCGATGCTGCCGGTGCTGCTGATACCGCCGTGCCACCGCAGCGCCTGCTGCTGTCGCTGCGCGCGGGCACGGTACCGCTGCACACGGCCGTGGCCGGGCAGGACGGGCGGGCGGTGCTGTTCCTGTCGGGCCCTGAAGGCGGCCTGAGCCCTGCCGAAGAAGCGCTGGCCGCAGAGCACGGCTTTGCGCCCGTCACCCTGGGGCCGCGCGTGCTACGCGCCGAAACCGCTCCGCTGGCGGCACTCGCGGCACTCGTGCTGTCCTGACCGGGCCACCCGCTGCGCCTCGCGCAGACCGGGACAGTCCCCCGGATTACACATCCCCACTTCGGGTGGGTAGACGCAGCACCCCAACTTCTGTATTGTCCCCAAGGGGCCAACACTCGCGCGGTTTTCCACTGCAGCCACCTGCCGATGCTGCGGGGCCGGGCGATGCAACCCCTGCGCCCGGCTGCCCCACCCTCCATCAGCGTCTCCGGCCCCACACCTCCACCAGCCACTGCCATGTCAGCGCGGTACTGCCCGACCCCCTGCTCGGCGCCTTCGGCCCGGGGGCCGCGTGCCGTGCGCGGCGGTGACGGCAGGGACAGCAGTGACCTGCAGCGCACCAGGGCCGCGCGTGATAAACCGGGCTGCCGCACTGCCCGCACCGCTGCAATCGCCATGGCTGGCGTGCGGTGCAACCTCGCCCCGGGTCTGCAGCGGCTGCGCTGCCACGGCGCATGAAACACCCCATCGCCCGTGTGTGGCAGCGCGTCACCAATGCCGCGCTTTCCACCGACCCGCGCCGCCGCACGCTGGTGAGCATGGCGCTGCTGGCGCTGCTGCTCATGGCCAACAGTGCAGGCGTGATGCTGCTGCTGGCCGAGGCCACGCAGACCATGAACGTCACGGCCGTGCGCTGGTGGGCGGCCATGTCGGTGTGCGGGCTGCTGGTGATGACGGCATTTGTGCGCTCGGGGAAAACAGCGCAGCTGAACGATCCGTCCCTCACCATCCCGCAGATGGCATGGACCATCACCAGCGGCGCGGTGGCGTACGTGCTGGCGGGTGAGGCACGGGGCATCGTGCCCAGCGTGCTGGCCATGATCCTTTTCTTTGGCACCTTTGCCCTCACGATGGCAGAGGTGGTCGGCATCGGCGTGTATGCGCTGACCGCGTTCGGCTGTGCCATTGCCGTGAGCACGCGCTTCAGCGCCAGCACCTCAGGTTATCTGGACACCGCGTATGCGCTGATGGTGTTCATCGTGCTGGGCGGCTGCATTGCACTGAACCTGCGCATCCAGCGCATCCGCGCCAAGCTGCAGCGCCAGCGCGAGGCCCTGGCCGAAGCCCTGGCCGTCAACCGCGAACTGGCCACCCGCGACGAGCTGACGGGCCTGCTCAACCGCCGCGCCATGCAGGACCTGATGGCGCTGGAGCAGCGCCGTGCGCTGCGCACCGGCCGGCCGCTGATGCTGGCGCAGCTCGACATCGACCATTTCAAGCCCGTCAACGACACGCACGGCCACTCCACCGGCGACCGCGCGCTGCAGGCGTTTGCCAGCACCGTGCGCGCCAGTGTGCGCGACACCGATGTGCTGGCGCGCTGGGGCGGCGAGGAGTTCGTGCTGATGCTGGCTGAAACCGGGCCCGAGGATGCGCGCGAGCTGCTCGACCGGGTGCGCCAGGCGGTCGAGGCCCTGGAAATCACGCACTCCGCCGGCGTGCTGCACCTGACGGTGTCTGCCGGGCTGGCGCAGCACCGCACCGGCGACACCATCGACCACACGCTGGAACGGGCCGACCAGGCCCTGTACACCGCCAAGGCGCTGGGCCGCAACCGGGTGGTGATGGCCCCCCCGGCCAGGCCGGCGCCAGGCGTCAGCGCGCGGGCTTGATCGCCCCGCAGTCGGCTGCAAGCCAGCGGCCCGTCTGCTCCATGTCGAGCTGCTCGGGCTTGCCCGCGGTCTGCGTCTCCACCTTGTAGCGGCCGGTGTAGGCCGTGGGGCTGCTCATCGTCATGGTGCCGCTGCCGCTGGAGCCCGGGCGACCCTGCGCCGCCGGGCAGCTGAAGGTGGTCGACAGCGTGTTCGGGCTGGTGCGCTGCAGCTTGTGCGTGCAGCCATCCTGCGCGGGCGGCAGGCGGTCCAGGTCGGCCTGCTCGGGGGTGACGCACACCTTGACCGTGGTGGCCTTGGCGCCCAGGCTCACGCCCTGCTGGGCCAGCATTTCTTCCATCTGGCGTCGCTGGGCGGGTGGCATGTCGGCCAGCGACTTCTGCGCCTGCGCCATGGCGGCCTCCATCTGGCCGCTCTGGCTTTTCATGGTGACGCTGTGTTCCCACAGGCCGGGGCGCATCTTCTGCACCTGGGCGTGGGACAAGCTGGCAGCGCCGGGCAGCAGGGCCGCCGCGGCCAGGGCAAGTGCAATCTTGTGCATGGGAATGACCTCACAGGGTTGGCGCGACACACCGATGTCGGCACCTGCCAGTATCGCCACGCGCTGCCGGGCTGCCAAGCCCTGAACCGCCGCAAAACCGGCGCATTAACGGCGCACCAGCGGCGCGGCGAAGGCGGGCGCAGGCCAGCCGCAGGGCCGCATGATGTGGATCGACCGGGCGGGAGCGCGGCTGCATGCGTGTCATGCCCCCCGGCGCCATGGGCAGCAATCGCCCCAATTTGCTACTAAATCAATAGCTGCCAAGGCAATTAAATGCTGGACCTGCGGCTGATTCAGCCCAAAAACCCGGCAAACCGCAGGTACCATCGCCCGATGAGCACCCACTACGAAACCCTGGCCCACGCCGACACCTACCGCGAGGCGTTCGCGGTGGATGCCCCTGCCGCCCTGGGCGAGCGCCACCTGTGGCCGCGCAAGCCGGGCTTCTTCATCGTGCACGCCACCACGGCCGCCGCGCTGGCACACCCCGCAGGCGCCGCCGCGCCACAAACGCCCGCCCCGGAGCAGCCGCCTGAAGTGGCCGATGCCCCCACCGAGATGACCGACGGCGCGCCGGCCGCCGGGGCCGCCGACAAGCCCGCGCCCGACACCACCCGTGTGCTGGTGCCCGCGCAGTGGGGCCTGGTACCGCACTGGGTCAAGTCCGCGTCCGACGCCAAGCTGCGCGCGCCCAAGCTGGTCAATGCCAAATCCGACACCGCCTCCACCGGCACCGCCTTCCGCGACGCGTGGCTGAACGGCCAGCGCTGCATCGTGCCCATGCAGGCCTTCTACGAAGACGACCTGCGCAACGGCAGCAAAGCCATCCCCACCCGCGTGGCCCGCGTGGACGGCAAACCCATGGGCGTGGCCGGCCTGTGGGCGCGCTGGCAGGGCGCCGATGGCGAGGTCATCATCAGCTACTGCCTGCTCACGGTGAACGCCAACAACCACGCCCTGCTGCACCGCTACGGCCAGCCGGGCAGCGAAAAGAGCATGCCCGCCATCCTGAACGAAGGCGCCTACGACGCGTGGCTGACGGCCCGGCCGGAGAAGGCCAAGGAGTTCATGCGGCAGTACGCGGCGCAGTGGCTGCTGGCCAACCCGGTCGAGAAGAAGGCGGACAAGGTGCCGAAGGGGTGGTTGGGGTAAGGGCTGGATCGCGACGATTTCTCAGCCATGGAGGGGGCGCCCACCAATGGTCAGTGTTTGCCCATGCAAGCAGCGGCGATGGGAGCCTGCTCGTATTCAAAGCCGGCTGCTGGGAGCAATCGGCTTGCCCGATGTAGTCTGCGCAGCTTGCGCTGGCCTGGTATGGCTGAATTTCTATACTTGGATTCTGAACAGTCACCCTCTCACGTCGACCGTCAAGCCACGCAGAGAACAATCCGCAGCCCATGAGCGACTGTCCCCAATGCCATCACCCTCACGGTCGCGCCGAGCTGCGAGTTTGGTGCGCAACGGTTTGGTGGCCTGCCAGATGCAAGGCCTGTGGCGCAGGCTTTTACCCGGCAAGCACGAGAAGTGCTTTGGTGTCTGAGCTTGTATTCTTTCCGTTTGGCCTCGTCGCTTCGGCTGCCTCACCCAACTTGATGGTCGCTGCCGTCTTCGTCCTGGGGTTCGCACTGGCCTGCATCGCCATGCGCGCATTTGTTCCGCTTGTGGTCGTGGAAGAAGCATGAATGCCGAGGGCAGCTACGTCTGCAAGACAGACGCCCCGAAAGCGCTGCGCCGAGCATTCGCGGGCTTCAGAAATCCCGGATGCTGCATTCGTTCGCCGCAAGTGCGGCCCAACCCCTCGCTGAAGCGGCGCGCCAACGTGAGGCATCAAGATTGAATCCGCGCGAGCGCATGGAGCACCAACTACTCGACATGCTCGGCCCGCGACTTCGCGGTTACCGGCCTCCTGATGAACACGAGCACCCGGCCATCTGGGTCGGTCAAATGTTCGGCCGCGTGAAAGCCGCCGTGGCCGCCGGCGATACGCAGGCTATTTCCCTGGCTTGCGAACTCATCGAACGTGATCCCATGCTCCCGCTCGGCAAGCTGATCAAGAGCAATCTGGCGCGAGCACTCAAGAAGCAACTCGCCAGCATCACCGCGTCAGAGCGTGGCCAAGTCCTCTGCGCAACGGCGAAGCTGCTCAACCAAGAGTACGCGCCACGGGAGCTTGAGGACTACTCCAAACTCATCAGGAAGTTTCCCCGCGCAGAGGTCGCTCTTGCCCTGGCAGGCGTCACGCCAAAAAACGCGAAGTCAGTGCAGCTGCTTGACTACTTGCACGATAACGCCTGAACCCTCGCTGCCACCCTGCCGCACAGCGCCACGGATATGCCCCCACCGCGGTGCACAATGCCAGAGCAATGAAATTGCGCCTCCGTGCGGCACCGTCCCGCCAGCACCACCTGCCGTGCCTTGCGGCCGTGCCCACACCATCCCTTCCCTTCTCAACGCGCGCTGCCGCCCTGCCGTGAACAAGAACCTCTGGTTGCTGGCCCTGTGCCAAGGCCTTTTTCTCACCAACAACGTTGTCTTCATCGCCATCAACGGCCTGGTGGGGCTGCAGTTGGCGCCCTTTGGCTGGATGGCCACGCTGCCGGTGATGGGCTACGTGGTGGGCGGCGCGCTGGCCACGCCGCTGGTGGCGCACACGCAGATGCGCTGGGGCCGCAAGGTGTCGTTCCAGATCGGGCTGGTGGTGGCGGTGGCATCGGCCGGGCTGTGCGCGTGGGCGGCGTTCTCGGCCAACTTCTGGCTGCTGTGCACGGCCACGCTGGTGGCGGGCTACTACAGCGCCAACGGCGGCCTGTACCGCTTTGCGGCGGCCGAGCTGTCCACCCCCGACTACCGCGAAAAGGCCGTGTCGCTGGTGCTGGCCGGTGGCCTGCTGGGCGCGGTGGCCGGGCCCAACCTGGCCAGCGCCACGCGCACGATGTTCCCGGTGCCGTTTGCGGGTGCCTACATTGCGCTGATGGGCGTGGCGCTGCTGGCCATGGTGTGCATGGCGGCCATCCGGTTTGAGGCCCAGCCCGTGGTGCTGAACGCCGCCGGGCAGCCCGCACAGGGCCGGCCGCTGGCCGAGCTGCTGCGCCAGCCCGCGCTGGTGGTGGCCATCATGGGCGCGGCGCTGGGCTACGGCGTGATGAACCTGCTGATGGCTGCCACGCCGCTGGCCATGCAGGTGTGCGGCTTTGACTTCGATGCCTCGGCGCTGGTGCTGGAGTGGCATGTGATCGGCATGTTTGCGCCAGGCTTCTTCACGGGCCACCTCATCAAGCGGGTGGGCGTGCTGCCGGTGATGGGCGCGGGCGTGGTGCTCAACTTTGCCTGCGTGGCCGTGGCGCTGATGGGGGTGGAGCTGCGGCACTTCGGCATTGCGCTGTTTCTGCTGGGGGTGGGGTGGAACTTCCTCTTCACGGGCGGCACCACGCTGGCCATGACGGCCTACCGCCCCGAGGAAAAAGACCGCGCCCAGGCCGCCATCAACTTCTGCGTGTACGCCACGCTGGCACTCAGCGCTTTCTCTTCAGGCGTGCTGGTCACCACGCAGGGCTGGACGCTGCTGAACGCTGGCTCGCTCGCGCCCATCACCCTCACAGGTGCCGCACTGATCTGGCTTGCGCTGCACCGCCGCCGCAGCGCGCCGCCCGCGGCGTGAAGGCGCGGGGCGCTGTGCAGCGGAGGCCTTTGCGGCCCGCCCGCACAGCCTGGCACGCACAAAAAATACAATCAGGCCAATGACAGCAAGCACCAGACAACGCGTGGTCGTCGGCCTTTCGGGCGGCGTGGATTCGGCCGTGACCGCCTACCTCTTGAAGCAGCAGGGCCATGAGGTGGTCGGCATCTTCATGAAGAACTGGGAAGACGACGACGACAGCGAATACTGCTCGTCCAACATCGACTTCGTGGACGCCGCGGCCGTGGCCGATGTGATCGGCATCGAAATCGAGCATGTGAACTTTGCGGCCGACTACAAGGACCGCGTGTTTGCCGAGTTCCTGCGCGAGTACCAGGCAGGCCGCACGCCCAACCCCGATGTGCTGTGCAACGCCGAGATCAAGTTCAAGGCGTTTCTGGACCACGCCATGCGCCTGGGGGCCGAGAAGATCGCGACCGGCCACTACGCCCGCGTGCGCCACAACCCCGCCACCGGCCTGCACGAGCTGCTCAAGGGGCTGGACCCGGCCAAGGACCAGAGCTACTTTTTGCACCGGCTCCACCAGGCGCAGCTGGCCAAGACGCTGTTCCCCGTGGGCGAGCTGCACAAGACCGAAGTGCGCCGCATTGCCGAAGAGATCAACCTGCCCAACGCGCGCAAGAAGGACTCCACCGGCATCTGCTTCATCGGCGAGCGGCCTTTTCGCGAATTTCTGAACCGCTACATCAGCCACGCGCCGGGCGCCATCGAAGACGAGCGCGGCCGCAAGGTGGGCCGGCATGTGGGGCTGTCGTTTTACACGCTGGGGCAGCGCCAGGGCCTGGGCATTGGCGGCATCAAGGAAAAGGGCGCGCAGCGCGGTGGCGGCGAGCACGCCCCGTGGTTCGTGGCCCGCAAGGATTTGGTGCGCAACACCCTGCAGGTGGTGCAGGGGCACGACCACCCCTGGCTGCAGTCGCACCGCCTGACGGCACAGGACGCCAGCTGGTGCGCTGGCCATGCACCCGCGCCCGGGGCCTATGCGGCCAAGACGCGCTACCGCCAGCAGGATGCGGCCTGCACCCTGACAGCCGCCCCCGAAGGCTTTGCGCTGCAGTTCCCCGAGGCCCAGTGGGCAGTGACGCCCGGCCAGAGCGCCGTGCTGTACGACGGCGATGTGTGCCTGGGCGGCGGGGTGATTGCAGCCATGGAGTGAACGGGGTGCGCAGGGCTACACGCCGCTGCGCCAAAAAAACGGCCCGGTGGCTTACGCCCCGAGCCGTTTCTTCTGAACGCTGAACGCTGAAAGCGGCGATCAGAACGGAATGTCGTCGTCCATGTCGTCAAAGCCCGAGGCAGCGCGGGGCGCCTGTGCCACGGGGGCAGGGGCGGGGCGCTGCATGGGGGCTGGCGGGCGGGCAGCCGGGGCTGCGGCGCGGCGCGGGGCCTGGTCGTAACCACCGCCCTGGTCACCACCGCCACCGTAGCCGCCATCGTCGTAGCCGCCGCCTTGCTGGCCACCACCACCCTGGCCGCCGCCCATACCCTGGCGGCTGCCCAGCATCTGCATCTGGTCAGCGCGGATCTCGGTGCTGTACTTTTCCACGCCACTCTGGTCGGTCCACTTGCGGGTGCGCAGCGAGCCTTCCACGTACACCTGCGAGCCTTTGCGCAGGTACTGGCCGGCGATCTCGGCCAGGCGGCCGTTGAACACCACGCGGTGCCATTCGGTGGCTTCCTTCATCTCGCCCGACTGCTTGTCTTTCCACTTGTCGGTGGTGGCAATGGTCACGTTGGCCACCTGGTCGCCGCTGGGGAAGGTGCGCATTTCCGGGTCGCGGCCCAGATTGCCGACGATGATGACTTTGTTGACGGATGCCATGAGAGTGCCTTGAAAAGTAACGGAGGAAGCGCCGGATTTGAGGGAATTCCGGGCGCCAGAGCGCAGCATTGTGCCGCAACACCCACCGGCTGTGGGTCAGCATTTGCGCCTTCCCGGGCTTGCGCCTTGTCAGCGGGCGCGGCCCCGCCCCACGGGCCGCAAGGGCCAGGTCAGCACCAGCCACAGGGCCGTGAGCGCGGCCGTGGTGGCAAACAGGCCCGGCGCGCCCGCCCACTTGACCAGCGCACCGCCCAGCGCACCGCCCGCAAACAGCCCCAGCGACTGCAGCGTGTTGTAGCTGCCCAGCGCCGCACCGCGCACATGGGCCGGCGCCATGCGCGAGACCAGGCTGGGCTGGCTGGCCTCCAGCGCGTTGAAACCGCAGAAAAACAGAAACAGCAGCGGCCCCAGCAGCCACAGCGTGGGCGTGGCCCCGCTGGCCGACAGCCACCACAGCCCGGCCTGCACGGCCAGCACCAGCCCGATGGAGCCCAGCAGCGCGCCGCGCAGGCGGCCCGCGCGCTCCAGCGCAAACAGCCCGCCCATGGCGACAAACGACAGCACCACGGCGGGCAGGTACACCTGCCAGTGGTGGTCCTTGTCCAGGCCCGCCTGCACCAGCATGGCGGGCACGGCCACCCACATCGACAGCTGCACGGTGTGCAGCACGAACACGCCCAGGTTCAGGCGCAGCAGATCGGGGTGCGCCCACACCTCGGCCAGCCGGCCGCGCGGCGCCTGCCGCAGCGCGCCGGACTCGGGCGGCACCCACCACAGCATCACGGCCACGCCGGCCAGCGCCAGCAGGCAGGTCAGCGCAAACAGGCCCGACAGCCCGAACGCCGCCGTGAGCACCGGCGCAGCCACCAGGGCCACCGCAAACATCAGGCCGATGCTGCCGCCCACCATGGCCATGGCCTTGGTGCGCACCTCGTCACGCGTCTGGTCGGCCAGCAGCGCCGTCACGGCGGCAGACACCGCCCCGGCGCCCTGCAGGGCGCGCCCCACCAGCAGTCCGGTCAGCGAATCGGCCAGCGCCGCCAGCAGGCTGCCACCGGCAAACACCAGCAGCCCCAGCACGATGACGCGCTTGCGCCCGAACCGGTCGGACGCCATGCCCAGCGGCAGCTGCAGCACGGCCTGCGTGAGCCCGTAGATACCCATGGCCAGGCCCACCAGGGCCGGATCATCGCCACCCGGGTACTTGCGGGCCTCCAGCGCAAACACGGGCAAGACCAGGAACAGGCCCAGCATGCGCAGCGCAAAGATCAGCGCCAGGCTGACGCTGGAGCGGCGCTCCAGGGCGGTCATGCGGGTGCTGGGGGACGGCGGCTGCGCGGCGGTATCTGACAGGGAGGGGGAGGAATCCGGCACGGTGTGCGCTTGAGGCCAAGTGGAGCAAAGGCGTGATTTTCGCCCATTGGCCGGTGTGGCGGGGCGCAGTGAACACAGCGCCCCGGTTTTGAGGGGTGGCGCCGCTGCTTTGCACAACAAAGCAGCGAACGCTACCGTGCCGCCTGCCATGCGGCGCGCGCCTTGGGCCATGGCAGGGCGAGACCCCGCTTCGCTCTATGCCGAGGGCGCCGCGCGTGTTGTCCGGCGCCAGCCAAGCCAGCCGATCAGTGCACTGATCAACGCCAGCGCCCAGGGGGCATCCACAGGGATGCTCACCGCATCGGCCGCGCCGCCCAGCGCAGGGACGAACGGGTCGAGCACCACCCCCACGGCCGGGTCGCCATCGCCTGCACCGTTGTCGGCAATGGTGTAGCTGACCGTGCGCCGGTCGGGGCTGAGCGTGGCGCCACTCCACGCAAACCAGCTGCTGGCGGCTCCCGGGCTCGCAGGGCCAAACTTCCAGAACGCCACACCGACCGGCAATGGCTCGGGGTAGGCGATGGTGATGGTCACGCTGCCCACGCAGCCGACCGAACGGAATTCAAACCCGCCGTGTGGTGCGCTGCGCCCGCCAGGCAGCGGAGCCGGGGACATGAAGCGCGTGTCCCCGGCCACCAGGGTACAGGTTGCGCCCCCGCCACTGAGCGTTGCGTTGGCGAAGCCCGCCATGCCGGGCACGGTACTGGCCCGGCCCAGCACCGGGTTGACCTGGAAGGTTTGCGCCACCTGCGCAGCGGGCAAGAAACTGGCGTTGCCGGTCTGGTTGGCGTTGATGGTGCAAGTGCCCGCAGTCAGAAAACTGAGCGCACCGCCCGACGTGATGGCGCATACGCCGGGCGTGGCAGAGCTGAAGGCCACGGGCAAAGCGGAACTGGCCGTGGCGGTGAGGGTGCCTGTGGTGCCAAAGCTGCGTGGTCCCGGATTGCTGAAGCTGATGGTCTGCGCACTGCGGGGCGTTGCCGGGGCCGAGGCTGCCGACGCGGGGCCTGTGCCCGCTCCGTTGGTCGCCGTGGCGGTGAAGGTGTACGCCTGGCCGTTGGTCAGTCCTGACACTCGAATGGGCAAGGTCGTACCGGTCGCAGCGATACCACCCGGACTGGACGTGACGGTGTAGCTGGTGATGGGGTCGCCACCACTGCTGGCCGGGGCCGTCAACACGACGAAGGCTTCGCCATCGCCCGCGGTGGCGCCCACCGCGGTGGGCGCACCCGGCGGCACGGGCTGCACGGCGAAGGTTTGCGAGACCCGAGGCGCAGCGCTGTAGCTGCTGTTCCCCGGTTGGTCGGCGTGGATGGTGCAATTACCGGTGGCTACAAGATTCAGCAGCCCCCCCGCGGTGATGGTGCACACGCCTGCAGACGCCGTGCTGAAACTCACCGGAAGGCCCGAACTGGCTGTCGCCACCAGGGTGGGGGCGCTGCCGAAACTCTGTGGGCCAGGAGGAGCGAAGCTGATGCTCTGCGACGCCAGCGGATAGGTGAACTGCGTGGCGCTGCCCGTGGCACTGGTGCCGCCAGCGGTGGTCACGGTGATGTCCACCGTGCCCACCCCTGCCGGGACCGTGGCCGTGATCTGCGTATCGCTGTCCACCGTGGCAGCAGCCGTGGCCGCGCCAAACCGCACCACCGTGCCCGCCGGATACCCGGCGGCTGCGAAGCCACTGCCCGTGATCACGACCGTGCTTCCACCCGCACCACCGACGGGCGACACACCGCTCACGGCGGGCCGCGGCGCAATTCCGAGGTCGTCGATGGCAAAAAACCAGTCGTGGCTGGAAGTGAAGCTGACCTGGTCCACATCGGTCAGACCCAGGTCGTATGTGACCAGCATCGGGGAGATGCGGGTGAGCGTGAGCGACACCGTCTGCACCACGCTCCCATTGCGGTAGCCGCGCACGGTCATGCCGGTGTTGGCAGCGCTGGGGTTGTAGATGCGCACGCCGCTCACGCCAAAGCGGTCTCCCGGGCTTGCCGCACGGAAGAATGCCACCGAAGGCGTGTTGGCCCCGCCGTTCTCGGCCAGCGCAAACCCGCCGCGGCCCGCGCAGTTGTTGCAGGAGGTGTAGGTGTCTGCCTTGCCGTACACCCACCCCTGGCCGTCCCCCGCGACCAGCCCATTGAACGCAATGCCGTTGAGCTCGCCGATGAGGCCCAGTTCCGGATCGCCAGTGCCGAATCCTTGCGCACCCGGGGTGACAGCTGCGTGCGCAGGCAGTGCCAGCGCGAAGCATCCGGTCAGCAGGGCAAGGACTCCCCGCCGCAAGCGCTGGCCTGCAAGGCACAGCCAGTGGCGCACTCCGGGAAACGGCATGGTCAGGAATTGCAGGTGGAGCATGGCAGAACAGGTCCCGGT
Source organism: Burkholderiales bacterium Ga0074133 (assembly GCA_001464865.1). GTDB lineage: Bacteria > Pseudomonadota > Gammaproteobacteria > Burkholderiales > Burkholderiaceae_C > Acidovorax. The sequence continues at coordinate 49,681 of LNEG01000125.1, read as the reverse complement.
GCGCTCAAGCGGCCGATGGGTATATGCCGTTGATGCAGATGCAGAAGGTGAGCGCCAGGTAGGGCTGGGTATTGCTATGCGCCTTCCCGCCGCCGGCAAAGGGGGCAAGGGCCTCGGCGGCCATGGGCACATCGGGCTCCACGGCTGCATAGGTAGGGGCAGGCGTGGGGCGCGAGCCGAATGAACCGCCCTGCGCAAACACCGCCGATGACGGGACAGCAGAATTCGCCGGCGCACCAGCGGCGACGAGCGCGTGGCTGTGGGTGGGCATCTCCTGGGGCCGCAGCGCGTGCTCTGCGAAGCCAACCGCCTGCCCAAGGTGTCGCTGGCTCAACCCGGGGCCGGTCCCCTGCCCCATGGGAGCGCGGTCCTGGAGGTCCGGCAGTGCGAAGTTGCTTTTTCCGTCACCGCCGAAACTGGTGCCGATCAATGCAAACAGCGCATTGTTCTGCGCGATCGGCAACAGCTGGCCGCGGCACGGGGCCCAGTTGGCGGGGGCGCCATCGAATGCGAAGGCCCGGATCTCTCCGAGAAATGAATCGGCCATGGTCAGCTCCTGCAGCGATCAGCGCGGGGGACGCAGACCGTCAATGGCGATGCACCAGTTGACGGCGAGCGAGGGTTGCATGTTGGAATGCGGCAGGCCGGCTCCGCTCACCGCCACCGCTTCGCTGGACATGTACGTGCCATTGGGGGCGGCGTACGCTGCCCCGGCAGGCTGCGCAAGCGCTGCACCCGCGGGCACGCCCGTGCTCGCTGCCGCAGTGGCCCCCATCAGTGCGTGGCTGTGCCCAGGGACTTGCGCGCTGGTCAGGGCAACGCCTTCATCTCCCGCATGCGACCCCAGCTTCACGGCCATGCCGTTGGTCGCGTTGCCACAGCCGATGGGTGTGCGTCCGCGCAGGTCGGGCAACGCGAACTGGCTGACACCATCCCCGCCATAGCGCCGCCCCAGCAGTTCAAACAGCAGGGGGTTTTGTGCAATTGCCAGCAGGCGGCCGTCACACGCGGCCCAGCCCTGCGGAACACGGCCAAAGCCAAATGCACGGATCTCACCGATGAAGCGGTCCATCGCCTTGTCCTCTCATTGCAAGTTCGGGGATGCGCCATCCAGGCACATGATGAAATTGAGCACCAGCGACGGCATCACGTTGTTGTGCGGCTCGCTGCCCTGCGTGGCCTGTACCGTCCCGGTGGCCAGCACCTGCGGATTTGCAACCGCCGTGGCATACAGGTTGAAGCCCTCCACCGCCGCGGGAACCAGCGCCCGCGGCACGTTGCTGGTGGCCGCGCCGCCCGCTTGCAGTGCGTGGGTGTGCGGTGGCATCTCTTGCACCGCCAGGGTCACGCGCTCTTCGCCCAATGCGTCGCCCAGGTTACGCGGGCTCAGGCCGGGCCCCTGTCCGATTCCGATCGGCAGGCGACCGCGCAGGTCGGGCAGCGCAAAGGTCTGGCTGCCGTCGCCGCCATAGGCGTTGCCGAGCAGGGCAAACAGCGCCGTGTTGTCCGCCACGGCCAGTTGGCGCCCGTCGCACACGGCCCAGCCGCTCGGCACGATGGCGCTGGCAAGCAGGCGGATTTCGCCCAGAAATGCATCGCTCATGTCAGGTTCCTTGCTCTGTGGGTGAATGCATGCGGGTGATCAGTGCCTCGTAACGGCATGCGCCATCGCCGCCGCGCTGTACAGGCCCCAGACGCAGCGAAAACCGTCCCAGTTGCCGATGCTCCAGGCCATAGGTGTCAGGGGCCGTGCGCTGGATGTCCGGCCCTGAAAAATGCACCGCGCAGCCCTGCAGCGCTCCGGCTTGCCAAGATTGCACCCGCTCCAGCCGCAGCGTGGCGAGGTACCCTGCTTCGGGGTGCACCAGCCGGAAGTCCGAACCCACGCCATCCAGGAATGCGTCGGCCGACGGCGGGGCGGCCGTCCTGCAGGGACGCGTCAGGCACAGGTGCTCCCCCAGGTCGTCCTGCATCTGCATGCCCAGCCGCTGGTAGTACGCCAGGATGGGGTTGTGCCGCGCTACCTGCAGCGCCAGAGGCTGGCCGCAGGCATCCGATTCGGCCACCAGTGCCTGGAGCAAACGCCTGCCGATACCCTGGCCGCGAAATGCGGGCAGCAGTGCAATGTCCACCACACGGATCTCATCGCGGCGCCGGTCCACGTAAAGCCGGCCCGCGACCTGTCCGTGGAAGAGCACCAGGTCGAACGCGGGGTTCTGGCACTGTGCCTGGTACTGCGCCTGCTGCCATGCGGACTGCTGCGCCACGAAGGCCTGCCAGGCCTCGTGCGGCCATGCCAGCAGCTGGCGCTCGGCATCGCGCGTGCAGCTGAAGATTGCATGCAGCCAGGCCTCGTCGCCCGGCTGGATGGCGCGCAAGGCGATCCCGTCCAGCAGTTCGCGAACGCCAGGCTGGCAGGTCGGACCGCCGAACTCGAACATGCCGGCCGCGACTGGCGGTGCAAGGGAAGGGGCTAGGCGTGCGGGTTGCAACATGGCCCGGACGTTATGCGAACCCTGGGCACCTGCACATCCCGTGAACACGCGATGCCGTGGGATGCGACCGCCGGATGGGAACTGCCCGGCGTGTGCACCCGGGGCCTGGTGATCCCATGGGCAGCAGAGCCTGGCGACCGATGGTGATGTGAAGGGCGGTCAACACCGCCCCCTGCAGGCTAGAAAGGGCCGGCTGCTGCTGCGTGCCTCGCTGCCGCCGACTCAGCCTTGTGTTGAAGGCGCAGCGCGCCCAGTACGGCGCCAGCCGAACCAGCCGATCAACGCACTGATCAAGGCCAGCGCCCAAGGTGCATCCACCGGGATGCCCACCGCATCGGCAGCACCGCCCAGCGCGGGCACAAATGGGTCTCGCAGCACCCCGGTGGCGGGGTCGGCATCGCCCACGCCGTTGTCGGCAATGGTGTAGCTCACAGTGCGCCGGTCTCCACTGAGCGTGGCGCCGGACCACTGGAACCAGCTGCTTGCGGCGGCCGACGTGGCGGGGCCGAACTTCCAGAACGCCACGCCCGCAGGCAGGGGGTCCGGGTAGGCCAGAGCCACGGTGACGCTGCCGGTGCAACCCGTGGCCCGGAACTCGAACCCGCCATGCGGAGCAGTGCGACCAGCTGGCAGAGAGACTGCGGCCATGAAGCGGGTGTTGGCGGAATCCAGCGTGCAACCCGGACCACCCCCTGTCAGCGTGGCGGTAGCGGTGCCCGCCATGCCCGGCACAGTGCCGCTCATGCTGAGCATGGGGTTCACCGTGAAGGTGTTGGTGACTTGAGGGGCCGCCAGGTAAGTGGCGCTACCGGGCTGGTCAGCATTGATGGTGCAGGCGCCCGCCGCCACAAACGTAAGGGCGCCACCCGAGCTGATGGTGCACACACCCGGTGTGGAGGACGTGAAGTCCACTGTCAGGCCGGAGTCGGCTGTTGCCGCAAGAGTGGGCGTGGCGCCGAAGCTCTGGGCGCCCGGGTTGGCAAAGGTGATGGTCTGGATGGACTTGGGAGTAATGGAGTTCGATGCCGCAGAGGCCGGGCCGACACCGGCTACGTTCTCGGCAGTGACGCGGAAGGCGTAAGCCTGTCCGTTGGTCAGACCCGTGACGACGATAGGCGAGCTGGCGCCGGTGACGGGCGCCACGTCTGGAGGGATGACGGTGACAATATAGGACGTGATTGGAGAGCCGCCGATGTTGACCGGCGCGGTGAATGCCACGGAGGCCTGGGTGTCACCAGCAATGGCCGTGCCGATGTTGGGGGCGCCAGGTACCGCCGGACTGACCGCAAAGCTGCGACTGACCTGCGGGGCCGGGAGATAGCTGGAGTCGCCAGCCTGATCAGCGTTGATGGTGCAGGTGCCGCTGGACAAGAACATCAGCGCACCGCCGCTGGTCGTCGTACACACACTCGCGGTGGACGAGGTAAACACTACCGTCAGCCCCGACGAGGAAGTCGCCGTGAGCGTGGGCCAGGTGCCAAAGTTCTGCGCACCGGGGGCGTTGAACGTGATGGTCTGGGGCGCCGCCGGCGTGACCGCGTTGGATGCGGCCGAAGCTGCACCGGCCCCTGCCGCGTTGGTGGCCGTCACGGTAAAGGTATACGCCACACCGTTGATCAGGCCGGTCACGGTGATGGGCGAACCAGAGCCCGTACCCGTTGCGCCGCCCGGGTTGGCAGTCGCGGTGTAGCCCCCAGCCAGGATGGACGCACCGCCGGTGCTTGCTGGTGGTGTGAAAGTGACCGTTGCCTGGGTATTGCCGGCGGTTGCAGTGCCGATCGTGGGAGCGCCGGGCACTGTCGCACTGACAGTGAACGTTTGTGTCACGGTCGGCGCTGCACTGGTAGCCGCGTCACCCGCCTGATCCGCATTGATCGTGCACGAGCCCGCCGTCACAAACGTGAGTGCACCGCCACTGGTGATCGTGCAGACCCCGGTGGTTGACGAAGTGAAACTGACGGTCAGACCGCTGGTCCCGGTTGCGGATGCTGCCGTAGCAGTGAGCGTGGGCGTCGTTCCAAAATTCTGTGCGCCGGGGTTGGCAAAAGTAATGGTTTGACTGCCCTTTGGGGTCACGGAATTGGATACGCCAGACGCCGGACCAGTGCCGATACTGTTGGTAGCAGTGACGGTGAAGGTGTAGGCCGTTCCATTGGTCAGGCCAGCGACGGTTGCAGCACAGGCCGCCGGCCCGGCGCATGTACCGAATGCACCGCCCGGGTTGGCGGTGGCGGTGTAGATGGTGATGGCCGATCCACCGTTGCTGGCAGGCGCGTTAAAGGTCACGCTGGCCTCTCCGTCTCCCGCTGTGGCGGTGCCGATCAAGGGCGCTGCAGGCGCCACCGCCTGTACGGTGACGGTGATGGTGCGCAAGGCGGAATCGAAGCTGTCACTCACACGAATGACGAAGCTGTCGTTGCCAGCATAGCCAGCAGCGGGCGTGTAGGTGATGGTGCCTGATGGAGCGATGCCGGATCCACCTGCCGTTGTTGCCGTCCCCGTCAACTGTACGGACCCATGGCTGGGCGCGGTTTGCACTGTCCAGGTGAGCGTCTGCCCGGCGTCCGAGTCATTGACAGCGAGCAGCGGTTTGACATCGTTGGCACTGCTGTTGGCACCCACGGTGAGACTGGTCGTGCCAGCCACAAAGGCGGGGGCCACGTTGGTCATCGTCGTGACCACCACTGTCGAGCTGTTGCCGCTCCCGTTGTCGATGCCATCGTTGGGCACCAGCGTGAACGTGGTGGTGACGGTGGTACCCACAGGCCCCTGGCCGTAGGTTGGATGGAACACCAGCGCTTGCAAGCGTGCCGTGACCTCGGCAGGACTGGCGCCTGCGACGGTGTAGTTGCCAGCGATGCCTGTAAGCCCTGTTCCTGTGAGGGTGCCATTTGCCGCAGCGTAGGTGATGCGCACGGTCAGCGCCCCTGCGTTCACGTCGGTCACGGTCACACCAGAAAAGGGCGCGATGGTCGCGTTGTCATTCACTGCGCCTGCCGTCGTGAAAGTGCCCCCAAGCGTGGGCAAAGCGTTGGTGGTAAGGCTGGTGCTGGCGGAGTACGCGCTCGTGCCGTTGACATTTCCGGCGGACACCCGGTAGTAGTAGGTGGTGTTGGGTGCAAGGCCCGACACCAATGTCTGTGTGGCGTCCCCGAGCACCGCCGGGTTGTAGCCGCCCACGCAACTGCCAAACCCCGCATCCGTGCAGACCTGCAGTCGATAGCTGTCAGCCCCCGCAGCGGCGCTCCATTGGGCGGTGAAGCGGTTGGCCCGGACATCTGTGGCGGCCTGGACCGCCGGTGAGGCTGGCACGGTCGTGGTGCTGATCACGTTCGACTGCGCGCTGTCTCCAGCGCCGGTGTAGGAACGCACACGGAAGTAATACGTTGTGCCTGCACTCGTGAGGTTGTCGACCTCGAGAAACGTTGGCGGGGTGGGTGAAGCCGTAACGACCCGCCCGTTGTAGCCAGGATGAAATGCAGTGAACGCCGCGTCAGTCGCCACGTCGACCTTGTAACCCACGACACCCGCCACCGCAGACCAGTACATGGTGGCCTTGCCCGATGACACGTACGGGGGCGTCCCGGAGTTGAGGTTGTAGAGCTGCGGTGCGTCTGGTGGAGGCACCGCCACGCCTTGCTGCACGTTGATCTTGCCGCAGGCCGAGTTGGTCTTGGCATAGCCCGTGCCGGTGGGTGGGGTGGTGCTCTCAGATCCGAGATAGAAAGCAATCGTGCTGTTGTTCAGGTCCGTACTTCCGGGCACGTTGCTGACGACCCAGGTATTGGCCCCAAAAACCGACGCACGGTACAAATACCAGCCGTTGCCGTCATAACGCGGTACGCCGTTGAGCGTGCCGTTCTCGACGTAATTGCCAACGATGGAGGGCGGCCACGCGTTGGGGCAGGCACCATCGCTGCCCCCATCCTGGATCGCGTAGTTCACTGCGAAGGCACAAGGCAGTACGAGGAGGCCCAGCAAGGCCGTGAGGATTTTCTTCATGTGGTGTCGTCAGCCAGCGCCAGCGCCGCGCAGCATCGTCGAATAGGCCAGCAAGGGCCAAAGGATGGAATTCGGGCCGCATCGTATCAACCGGTTACGACATGACGATACATTGAATGCGGGCCAAATTGAAAGCAAACGTACGGATGCCAACGGCGCGATGCATGCGCGCCGGCACCGTGCGGACCTCAACTGAGGGGGCGCTGGTTATCATGTCCGGTTGCCCAGCCTTGAGCCCCCGCCCACCGTGACCAGTCCTACTCCCCCGCGTTCCGACCACAGCGACTCGCCGAACGGCATGTACCTGGGTGCTGCGCTGGCGCAGGCGCGCATCAGCATCCGCGGCGCACGCACGCACAACCTCAAGAACATCGACCTGGACATCCCGCGCAACCAGCTGGTGGTGATCACGGGGTTGTCGGGCTCGGGCAAGTCGAGCCTGGCGTTTGACACGCTGTATGCCGAGGGGCAGCGGCGGTATGTGGAGAGCCTGTCGGCCTACGCGCGGCAGTTTCTGGGGCGGCTGGACAAGCCCGATGTAGACCTGATCGAAGGCCTGTCGCCAGCGATTTCCATCGAGCAAAAGGCCACCAGCCATAACCCGCGCTCCACCGTGGGCACGGTGACCGAGATCCACGACTACCTGCGCCTGCTGTACGCCCGTGCGGGCACGCCCTATTGCCCCGAGCACGGCCTGCCGCTGGCGGCGCAGACGGTGAGCCAGATGGTGGATGCCGTGCTGGCACTGCCCGAGGACACCAAGCTGATGATCCTCGCGCCCGTGGCGCGCGAGAAGAAGGGCGAGTTCACCGAGCTGTTTGCGCAGATGCAGGCGCTGGGCTACATCCGGTTCCGGGTGGATGGGCAGACCTACGAGCACGAAAACCTGCCCGTGCTCAAGAAGACCGAGAAGCACGACATTGACGTGGTGATCGACCGCATCAAGGTGCGGGCCGACCTGGCCCAGCGTCTGGCCGAGAGCATCGAAGCGGCCCTGCGCGTGGGCGGCCACGACGGCAACGGCCGCGTGCTGGCGCTGGAGATGGACTCGGGCCAGGAACACCTGTTCAGCAGCAAGTTTGCCTGCCCGGTGTGCAGCTATTCATTGGCCGAGCTGGAGCCGCGCCTGTTCTCTTTCAACTCGCCCATGGGCGCGTGCCCATCGTGTGACGGCATCGGCCAGCGCGAGGTGTTCGACCCGGTGCGTGTGGTGGCCTTCCCCACGCTCAGCCTGGCCAGCGGCGCCATCAAGGGCTGGGACCGGCGCAATGGCTACTACTTTGCGATGCTGGAGAGCCTGGCGCGGCACTACGCATTCGACATCGAAGCGCCCTTTGAATCGCTGCCTGCGCCGGTGCAGCACGCCATCCTGTACGGCTCGGGCGACGAGGAAATCGCCTTCACCTACATCATGGACAGCGGGGCCTCCAAGGGCAAGGTGCACACCAAGAAGCACCCGTTCGAGGGCATCATCCCCAACATGGCGCGGCGCTACCGCGAGACCGACTCGGTGGTGGTGCGCGAGGACCTGGCGCGCTTTCGCAGCACGCAGCCCTGCCCCGAATGCCAGGGCACCCGACTGCGCCGCGAGGCCCGCCATGTGAAGGTGGGCGAGGGCGACCAGGCCCGCGCCATTTTTGAGGTGAGCCACGCCACACTGAGCGGCGCGCACGCGTGGTTCAAGGCCCTGCAGCTGACGGGTGCCAAGGCCGAGATTGCCGACAAGGTGGTGCGCGAGATCGCCACGCGCCTGCAGTTCCTGAACGATGTGGGCCTGAGCTACCTGAGCCTGGACCGCAGCGCCGAGACGCTGTCGGGCGGCGAGGCGCAGCGCATTCGCCTGGCGTCGCAGATCGGCTCGGGCCTGACGGGTGTGATGTACGTGCTGGACGAGCCCAGCATCGGCCTGCACCAGCGCGACAACGACCGGCTGATCGCCACGCTGCAGCACCTGCGCGACATTGGCAACAGCGTGATCGTGGTGGAGCACGACGAAGACATGATGCGCGCCGCCGACCATGTGATCGACATGGGCCCCGGCGCGGGCGTGCACGGTGGGCGCGTGATGGCGCAGGGCACGTACGACGAAGTGCGGGCCAACGCCCAGTCGCTCACGGGCCAGTACCTGTCCGGCACGCGCACCATTGCCGTGCCAAAGCGGCGCACGCCCTGGCTGCCCGTGCTGGACCAGCCCGCGCCCGTGGTCGAGGCTAAGGCCAAATCGCGATTTCCGCAGACCGAGGCCAGCAAGCGCCGCGCCGAGCGCATGGCCGAACACCATGCACGCCAGGGCGCCGTGCAGGCCCTGCGCGTGGCGGGTGCCACCGGCAACAACCTGAAGGGCGTCACGGTGGACTTCCCCGTGGGGCTGCTCACCTGCGTGACCGGCGTGTCGGGCTCGGGCAAGAGCACGCTGGTCAATGACACGCTGTACGCCGCCGTGGCGCGGCAGGTGCACCGCGCGCACGAGGAGCCGGCTGCGCACGAAGAGATCGTGGGCATCGAGTATTTCGACAAGGTCATCAACGTAGACCAGAGCCCCATTGGCCGCACGCCGCGCAGCAACCCGGCCACCTACACCGGCCTGTTCACCCCCATCCGAGAGCTGATGGCCGAGACCAACACGGCCAAGGAACGAGGCTATGGCCCGGGGCGCTTTTCTTTCAACGTGTCGCAATCTTCCGGCGGTGGCCGCTGCGAGGCCTGCCAGGGCGACGGCGTGGTGAAGGTGGAGATGCACTTCCTGCCCGACGTGTACGTGCCCTGCGACATCTGCCACGGCCAGCGCTACAACCGCGAGACGCTGGAAGTGCAGTGGAAGGGCAAGAACATTGCCCAGATCCTGGAGCTGACGGTGGAGGACGCCGCGGCCTACTTCAAGGACGTGCCCACCATTGCGCGCAAGCTGCAGACGCTGCTGGATGTGGGCCTGTCGTACATCCGCCTGGGGCAGGCCGCCACCACGCTGTCGGGCGGTGAGGCGCAGCGGGTGAAGCTGGCGCAGGAGCTGTCCAAACGCGACACCGGCCGCACGCTCTACATCCTGGATGAGCCCACCACCGGCCTGCACTTTGCCGACATCGACCTGCTGCTCAAGGTGCTGCACCAGCTGCGCGATGCGGGCAACACCATCGTCATCATCGAGCACAACCTCGACGTGATCAAAACGGCAGACTGGCTCATCGACATGGGCCCCGAGGGCGGCGCGGGCGGTGGCACCGTGGTGGGCGTGGGCACGCCCGAGGAACTGGCGGCCAACCCGGCCAGCCATACGGGGCGGTACCTAGCGCCCTATCTCAAGGCCCGTTCAGCATGAAAATGAACCCCAGCGCTTATCTCATAAGCACTGGAAGCTATTGATTAAATATCAAATCTACTGGCATCACTGCAGCCGCCGCGCCACCTCGGCGTCCAGCGACCCCATGAAGGCCTCCACGGTGCGCGTGTAGTCGCTGTCCAGGCCCAGCTGGGCGTTGATCTCGCCATGGTCCAGGTCCTCCGGCAGCACTTCGGCGCGACCGCCATGGTTGCGCACGTGGCGGGCCATGGCGTCGGATTGCTGGCAGGGGTCGTCGGCCCGCTGGGTAGAGCACACCATCTGCATCGGCGGGGCGCCCACCGTCCACTGGTGAAAGGGCGACATGGCCACCCAGTACGCCGGGTCGGAGCCAAAGGCGTCGTCGTACAGAGGCAGGTGCGGGACGCGCATGCGGGCGGGTACGTTCATCATGGCGCTATCGAGCGACACCGTGCCCAGCCAGGGCCAGGCCCCTTCGCGCAGGGCCTGCGGCGCGCGCGCGTTGAGCAGCGACACGAGGTGGGCACCAGCGGAGTGCCCCATGAGGATGAAGCGGTTCGGGTCCCCGCCCCACGTTCCCGCGCGCTGCTGCGCGGCCATGAGGGCGGCCTGCACGTCGCGCACCTGTACGGCCACGGGGGCATCGGGGAGCATGCGGTAGTTGGTGGAGATGACGATGAAGCCCTTGGGCACCCAACGGTTCACCTTCTCCTGCACCACGCGGCCCAGGGCCTTGTCACCGTGACGCCAGCCGCCGCCATGCACCATGAAGATGACCGGCGCACGCACGGCGCTGGCTGCCGGGCTGTTGGTTCCCGTGGTGGGGCTGGTGGATACATACACATCCATGCGCTGCGCCGGCTCTGTGCCATAGGGCACGTCGGCAATGCGCTGCACGCCCGCAGGCAAGGCGGCTTCAGCGGCCGCAGCCTGCTTCTGTGCGATCAGCGCACGCAGACGACCGCCGTTTTGTGCGGTGTTTTGGGCTTGCACGCTGGCAGCGGCCAGTGAGAGCAGCGCAAGGGAGGCCACGGTCAGACAAGGGCGCAGGGACATGGAAGGCTCCTCGATGGCGAGTGGGGTAAATCAGGGAAACGGCCTGATGACTTCAGGGCCGCGTGGGGCAGGCCATCGCCGTGCCGCTGGCGTCATGGCATGTAGCGCTGCGGCTCAGGCCGTTGTCCTTGCTGTAGCTGCTTTGCGCCTGCACGCTGTGGCCCGTGGCCGCGCTGGTGGCAGTGGTGCTGCGGGCTTGCGTGAAGGTGCCGTCGATGCTGCGGGTAGCCCCGCCGCTGCTTTGCAGACTGCCCTGCACACCTTGGGCTGACATGGTGCCTGCGTGGCTGGCGCTACCGTCTGCGCTGCGGGTGGTGCTGCCTTGGCGCGTGGCCATACCGCCCTGCGCGCCCACAGCAACGCCACGGCTTGTCAAGCTCGCATTGCCCTGCCCATCGGCGGTGGCGGTGCGGCCGCGTAGCACGGTGCCGTTCGCTCCGCTGCGGGCCACGCCGGTGCGCGCAGTGGTGCTGCCGTCGGTGTTGTGTTCCACGCTGTGGCGGGTGCGGGCCTGGGCATCGGCCGGGGCGGCCAGCGCCAGCACGGCGCTGAACCCCAGGGCGGTGAAGGCCGAGAACACAAAGACACCTGCTGCCAGCACGGGGCGTTGCAGCAGGCCATGGTCGGCGGGGCGGGTGATTGAGGGCATGGTGATCGACTTCATGGGGTTTGCATCGGCTTTGGCTTTGGCTTTGGCTTTGGCGTTTGCGTTGGCGTGTGGCATGGCTGTACTGTGGGCTCCAGGTGTGAGCCCTGGATGGCAGGAACGTGCCGATGTATGACAAACCATGACAAGCGCCTGCAGGCCCGTCATGCCTTGTCATGCCTGGTGTGCATGGCCTGCCGTAACGCCCGCCGCCACGGCTGCGCGCGGGCTTTGTAGCGCCTACCATTGCATCCACACCGCCTCCCTTGTCACGTTGCCCTTCGCCCCATGTCCAACACTCTGGCCAAGATCCTGGTCGCCGATGATGAGCCCGACCTACGCGCCCTGCTGCAGCGCTACCTGAGCGACCAGGGCTACACCGTGCGCACGGTGGACGGTGCGAGGCCGCTGGACGTGCTGCTCGCACGCGAGCGCTTTGACGTGCTGGTGCTCGACGTAATGATGCCGGGGGAAGACGGCCTGTCCATTTGCCGCCGCCTGCGCGCGCAGGGCGAGACCATTCCTATCCTGATGCTCACGGCCCGGGGCGACCCGGTGGACCGCATCGTGGGCCTGGAGATGGGCGCAGACGACTACCTGCCCAAGCCCTTCAACCCGCGCGAGCTTCTGGCACGCATCCAGGCCATGGTGCGCCGCCAGCGCATGCTGGGCGCGCACACCGGGCCGCAGGGTGTGTACGGCGTGCAGGGGCGGCTGGCGTTTGGCGACTTTGTGCTGCTGCCTGCCGAGCGGCGGCTGGAAAAGGTGGGTGCGGACATTCCCCTCACCACCGGCGAATTCGCCCTGCTGCTGGCGCTGGCCCAAAACCCTCAGCGCCCGCTGGGCCGCGACCGCCTCATGGCCCTGGCCTATGGCCCCGACCACACGGCCACCGACCGCAGCATTGACGTGCAGATCATGCGGCTCCGCAAGCTCATCGAGGCCGACCAGGCCCAGCCGCGCCACATCCGCACCGTGTGGGGTGTGGGCTATGTGTTTGTGCCCGATGGGGCTGCGCCTGCCAGCGGGGGCAGGCCATGACCGCGCCCGCTTTGGCCACTGCGCCGCGAGGCGTCTGGCCCCGCAGCCTGCTGGGGCGCAACCTGCTGTTGATGGCGGTGCTGATCGTGCTGGGGCAGCTGTGTGCGGCGGTGCTGGTGCGGCACATGATCCTCAAGCCCCGCGTGGCGCAGGTGGCCGATGGCGTGGCGCGCAACGTGGCCGCCATCCGCGCCGGTCTGCAGGCGCTGCCGCAGGCGCAGCGACACGCGTTTGTGCAGGCATTCAACGAGCAGGCCCCGCTGGCACAGGCCGGAGCGGACACACCGGGCACCTGGCGCGCCGTGCTTTCGCCGCTGGAGCGGCGGTTTGTACGGACGGTGGTGCGGCGGCTCGATGAAGCGCAGGGCACACGCACCACCCCAACTGCAGACGCCATGTGGCGACGCGACAGCAGCGGCGTGCTGTCGGTGCGCGTGGTGCATGAGGAAACGGAATACTGGCTCAACCTGCCCAACGTCTTCCCCACGCGCGAGTTCACCGGCGCCTGGCTCACGGCCACGCTGGCCAGCATGGTGCTGGCGCTGGCGGGCGCGTGGTGGCTGCAACGCCACCTCAACCAGCCGCTGCAGCGCGTGGTGCAGGCCGCGCAGCGCCTGGCCCGAGGCCTGCCGCCCGGGACTCTGCCCGAGGACGGCCCCACCGAGATCGCCACCGTGGCACGCAGCTTCAACCACATGGCCCACAGCCTGGCCCAGGCCGACCAGGAGCGGGCGCTGATGCTGGCAGGCGTGTCGCACGACTTGCGCACCCCCCTGACCAAGCTGCGCCTGGCCGTCGAAATTGCCGGCCCGAAGATCGAGCCAGAACTGGCTACGGGCATGGTGCGCAGCATGGACGAGATGGACGCGATCCTCGGACAGTTCTTGCACTTTGCCCGCATGCAGGAAGCCGAACCCCTGCACCGTGCCGCGCTGGACGACCTGGCCCAGGCCATCGCCCAGGCGCAGGCCGACCATGGCCGCAGCGTGGCGCTGGAGCTGGGCGCACCGCCCCTCGCGCCCGTACAGCCCCAGGCCCTGCGCCGCGCGGTCGATAACCTGGTGGAGAACGCCTGGCGCCACGGCGCGCCGCCCGTGGTGCTGCGCACGGGTAGCAAAAGCGACGCCGTCTGGATCGAGGTGCAGGACCACGGCCCCGGCCTGCCCGCCAGCGAACTGGAGCGCGTGCGCCAGCCCTTTGCCCGGGGCGAGGCCGCCCGCAGCGGCCGCCCCGGCGCCGGGCTGGGCCTGGCCATTGCCGACCGCGTAGCCCGCGCGCATGGCGGGCGCCTGGAACTGCACAGCGCCTCCGGCCAGGGGCTGCGGGCGCGGGTGGTGCTGCATGCGGTAGACCCGGCAACCCGTTCGGGATGAGCCTGTCGAAGCCGGGGCAACGGCCAGGCAGCTACTTCGACCAGGCTCAAGGCAAAGCATCTACCCGTGGCAGGCAAACCAAGCGTCAAAACGGGCCGGAGCTGCAGAAATACCAGCGAAAACAGCTACTTTTGAATAGCGAAATCAGTGCGTGCGCCCGGCGAGCTTGCGGTACAGCGTCTGGCGGCTGATGCCCAGCTGGCGGGCGGCCTGCGAGACATTGCCGCGGGCATGCTGCAGCGCCTGGTCGATGGCGTGGTGCGACAGTTCCTGCAGGCTTTGCGGCGGCAGCACTGCGCCCCGGGCCGCGGGCGCAGGGGCCGGGGCCAGGGCAGCACCCGCACCGTCCAGCGCCTGCGCAATGTCATCGGGCAGGTGCTGCCAGTCCAGCGTGTCCTCGCCTTCGGCCAGCATGGCACAGGCCGTGCGCAGCACGCTGGCCAGCTGGCGCAGGTTGCCGGGCCAGGGGTAGGCGGCCAGGCGCTCCAGCAGGTCGGGCGCCACCTGCACATCGGCAGGCAGGCCCTGTTCGGCAGCCAGGTCGGCCAGCAGCTGCTGCACCAGCGCCGCAAAATCGGTGCGCTCGCGCAGGGCGGGCAGCTGCACCGTCAGGCCGTTGATGCGGTAGTACAGGTCGGCCCGAAAGCGGCCCTGCTCGGCCGCCTGCGCCAGCTGGCAGTGCGTGGCGCAGACCAGCGCAAAGTCCACCGGCACCGCGCGGCTGGCGCCCACGGGTGTCACGCTGCGCTCCTGCAGCACGCGCAGCAGGCGGGTCTGCAGGGCCAGGGGCATATCGCCGATTTCGTCGAGAAACAGCGTGCCGCCATGGGCCTCGCGCAGGCGGCCCAGGTGGCCCTCCTTGCGGGCGCCGGTGAAGGCACCGGCCACGTGGCCGAAGAGTTCGGATTCGATCAGGCTCTCGGGAATGGCCGCGCAGTTGATGGCCACAAAGGGCGCATCGCGCCGGGGGCCGCTGGCGTGCAGGGCGCGCGCAAACACCTCTTTGCCCACGCCCGATTCGCCCTGGATGAGCACGGGGATGGGCTTGGCCACCACGCGGCGGGCCTTGTCGGCGGCAGCGCGCCAGCGGGTGTCGCCGGTGTCCAGCCGGGCCAGGGCGTCGTTGTGGGCGGGCGCGGCGGTGGCTTCGGTCGCCGTGGGCCGCGCGGCTGATGGCACGGCAGGCCAGACCGCAGCATCGAGCTGCACCTGCGCAAACAGCAGCGCACCGCCGCGCAGCCGCAGGGCTTGCGGCTGCTGGGGCCGGCGGCGGTGGTGCGACAGCAGGTCATCCAGGCGCACATCGGCCACGCGCTCCAGCGGCGTGGCGCCCACGTCGCCCGCGTGCAGCCCCAGCAGCGCCAGGCCCGTGCGGTTGGCGCCCACGATCCAGCCATCGGCCGACACCGCCACGATGCCTTCGGCCACGCTGCCAATGCCCTCGGGCTCGCGGTGCAGGTGCAGGCGGATATGGCGCTTGCAGGTGGCCACCAGCAGGCGGTTTTCGATCATGCGGGCGGCGGTGCTGACCAGGCCCAGCGTGTGGGCGTGGCCGTTGCGGTGGTCGCTGGAGATGTCGAGGATGCCCAGCAGCTCGCCCGTGGCCGAGAGGATGGGCGAGGCCGCGCAGGTGAGGAAACCGTTGCGCTCCAGGTAGTGCTCGCCCGCGTGCACCTCCACCGCCGCACATTCGGCCAGCGCGGTGCCGATGGCGTTGGTGCCGCGGTGCTCTTCGTGCCACGACGCGCCGCTGGTCAGCGCCACGCGCTCGGCCTTGCCGACAAAGTGCGGGTCGCCCAGGGTGTGCATCAGCATGCCGCTGCGGTCGGCCAGCACCACCACGCTCTGGCTGTGGCGCACCTGCTCAAACAGGTATTCCATGACCGGGCGCGAATGCGCCAGCAGCGCGTGGTTGTGTGCCAGCGCCTGGCGCAGCGTACCGGTGCTGGCGTGGTCGGTGGCTGCGGCGCGGCCGGTGGGCGCAAGGCCCGCGGCGGCGCTGCGCGCCCACGAGCGGGCCAGGCGCTCGTCCAGCAGGCCGCTGGGGCAATGGCCGAACTCCAGCAGGTGCTGGCGCGCCTGCCGCAGGGCCAGCGGGCCGCCCGGGGCAAGGCCTGGGTAAAGGCCTGGGGAAGGGGATGAACTGCTTCGCACGCGTTGTCTCCGTGCGGGGTCATGCTGCCCCTCTTGTCGTTGCGAACGAGTATGGCAATCCCGGGGGAGCGCGGCAAGCACGATGGGCAAATACAGGCGCCTGCACTGTCCGACTGTTCCATTGTGTGACAGGTGTCGCGCCGCAGCGGTGTCCGCAGGCGGACGCAGGGCGCAGCGCGCACGGGTGCTGCGGCCAGAAAACCCAATGAATTCAACGCCCTGCACTGCGTGGATCGGCTGGCACGCCTCTTGAGTAGAGGTGTGCATCGGGCGGCGTGCCGTGCAGGCCGCACCGATGACCACAACACCCGCATCCATCCGCAGGAGACAAGCACCATGACCGTTTACGCAGCCCCCGGCACCGCAGGCGCCAAGATCGCCTACCAGCCCCAGTACAACAACTTCATCGGCGGCAAGTTTGTCGCCCCGGTCAAGGGCCAGTACTTTGACGTGATCTCGCCCGTCAACGGCAAGGTCTACACCCAGGCCGCCCGCTCCACCGCCGAAGACATCGAACTGGCGCTGGACGCCGCCCACGCCGCTGCCGACGCCTGGGGCAAGACCGACGCCGCCACGCGCGGCAACATCCTGCTGAAGATTGCCGACCGCATCGAGCAGAACCTGGAGCTGCTGGCCTATGCCGAGACGGTGGACAACGGCAAGGCGATCCGCGAGACGCTGAATGCCGACATCCCGCTCACGGTGGACCACTTCCGCTACTTTGCGGGCTGCGTGCGCGCGCAAGAGGGCGCCCTCTCCAACATCGACGAGAACACCGTGGCGTACCACATCCAGGAGCCGCTGGGCGTGGTGGGCCAGATCATTCCGTGGAACTTCCCCATCCTGATGGCGGCGTGGAAGCTGGCCCCCGCTATTGGCGCCGGCAACTGCGTGGTGCTCAAGCCTGCAGAGTCCACGCCGATCTCCATCCTCATCCTGGCCGAATTGATTGCCGACCTGCTGCCACCCGGCGTGCTCAACATCGTCAACGGCTATGGCCGTGAAGCAGGCATGCCGCTGGCAACGAGCAAGCGCATTGCCAAGATTGCCTTCACCGGCTCGACCAGCACCGGCCGCGTGATTGCGCAGGCCGCTGCCAACAACCTGATCCCCGCCACGCTGGAGCTGGGCGGCAAGAGCCCCAACGTGTTCTTTGCCGACATCATGGACAAGGACGACGCGTTCCTGGACAAGGCCATCGAAGGCCTGGTGCTGTTTGCCTTCAACCAGGGCGAGGTGTGCACCTGCCCATCGCGGGCGCTGATCCAGGAATCGATCTACGACAAGTTCATGGAGCGTGTGCTCAAGCGCGTGGCCGCCATCAAGCACCAGAACCCGCTCGACACCGACAGCATGATGGGCGCGCAGGCCAGCAAGGAGCAGCTCACCAAGATCCTGAGCTACCTCGACCTGGGCAAGCAGGAAGGTGCCGAAGTGCTGGCCGGTGGCGGCCAGGCCCACCTGGGCGGCGACCTGGAAGGCGGCTACTACGTGCAGCCCACGCTGTTCAAGGGCCACAACAAGATGCGCATCTTCCAGGAAGAAATCTTCGGTCCCGTGCTGGCCGTGACCACCTTCAAGGACGAGGCCGAGGCGCTGGAGATTGCCAACGACACGCTGTACGGCCTGGGCGCGGGCGTGTGGAGCCGCAACGGCAACGTGGCCTACCGCATGGGCCGCGCCATCAAGGCCGGGCGCGTGTGGACCAACTGCTACCACGCGTACCCGGCGCACGCGGCGTTTGGCGGGTACAAGGAGTCGGGCATCGGGCGCGAGACGCACAAGATGATGCTGGACCACTATCAGCAGACCAAGAACCTGCTGGTGAGCTACTCCGAAAACAAGCTCGGCTTCTTCTGATGGGGGTGGCGGTCCAAAAACCGTCCCTGGCGTCGTTGCGCCGTCTTGCCGTGGCGCTGCCACTGTCTGCGACGACGCGCCTAGCCAGGAACGGTTTGTGAACCGCTGGATGCCCTGGGGGCGCGGCTCGTTGTTCCAACTTGCCGCGCTTGTTGATTTGCACGCTGGAGACACCCATGGTCGACAAAGTCATTGCCACAGCGGCAGCGCTTGAACTCGTTGAATTCCTCAAAGCCAAGCACGGGCCCGGGCTCATGTTTCACCAGAGCGGAGGCTGCTGCGACAACAGCGCGGCCAACTGCTACCTGCAGGGCGAGATCACGATGGGCGCGGGCGACGTGTACCTGGGGGATGTGGGCGGCTGCCCGTTCTACATCGGCCGTGCGCAGTACCAGACGTGGCAGCACACGCAGCTGATACTGGATGTGATCGAGGGCACGGGTGGCACGTTTTCGCTGGAGGGGCCGGAGGGCCGGGCCTTCCACACGCGCTCGCGGGTGTTCACCGATGAGGAACTGGCGGCGCTGGGGATCACGCGGCCCGGGGGCCTTTAGCGGGCTCTTGGCGGGCCTTTTGCGGGCGGCCAGGGCAACCCCAAGGCCTTCGCAGGGGCCTTGTGCAGCGCCAGGCAGACAATTTCGGGCCCAATTGGCCCAACGTGCTAGTGCATCGGTCTTTTATAGCTACTGTATTTGTAGCACTCCTGGCTGCGTGCCAGGGGTGGCATCGTGGCCCAGGCGGAACACCGACACCACCTTCACCAGGTCTTGCGCCTGCGTTTGCAGGCTGCTGGCGGCGGCGGCCATTTCTTCGACCAGCGCGGCGTTCTGCTGCGTGACCTGGTCCATCTGCGTGACGGCTTCGCCCACCTGCGCCACGCCCTGGCTCTGCTCGCGGCTTGCGGCACTGATCTCGCCCATGATTTCCGTCACGCGGCGGATGGAGCCCACCACTTCTTTCATGGTGTCACCGGCGCGGTCCACCAGCACGCTGCCCTGGGCCACGCGCTCCACACTGTCGTTGATCAGGGTCTTGATCTCGCGGGCGGCCTCGGCGCTGCGCCCGGCAAGCGAGCGCACTTCGGTGGCCACCACGGCAAAGCCGCGGCCCTGTTCGCCCGCGCGGGCGGCTTCCACCGCGGCGTTCAGCGCCAGGATGTTGGTCTGGAAGGCAATCGAGTCGATCACGCCGATGATGTCGGCGATCTTTTGCGACGAGGCATTGATGCCGTGCATGGTGTCCACCACCTGCGCCACCACCTCGCCGCCCTGCACGGCCACTTTGCTGGCGCTGGCGGCCAGCTGGCTGGCCTGCAGGGCGCTGTCGGCGTTCTGGCGCACGGTGGCGTTGAGCTGCTCCATCGACGCCGCGGTCTGCTCCAGCGCACTGGCCTGGCTCTCGGTGCGGGCCGACAGGTCGGTGTTGCCTTGCGCAATCTGCACGCTGGCCGTGGCTACGCCTTCGGAGCCGGTGCGCACCTGGCGCACCACGTGTGTGAGCTGGCCGCGCATCTGCAGCAGCGCCCGCAGCAGCTGGCCAACTTCGTTGGTGCCGTGCTGCACGCGGGTCTCGCCCAGGTCACCCTGCGCCACCGCGCGCGACAGCTGCACCGCCTGCGACAGCGGCACGGTGATGGAGCGCACGAACACCAGGGCCATGGCACTGGTCAGCGCCATCACCAGCAGCAGGCCGGCCGCAATCAGGCCCAGGCTGCGCTGCTCTTCGGCCACGCGCTGCTGCAGCGCCGCGTCCAGCAGGCCCAGGGCGCTGGTGTTGAGGTTGTTCAGTGCGTCGATGGTGCGGGTGAAAGCATCAAAATAGTCGCGCGAGGCCAGCTTGAATTCGGTAGCGTTGATCACTTCGCGCTCGGCCAGTTGCAGGGACTGCGCGATCTGCTCCTGGATGGTCTTCGACTGTTCAGCCAGTTGCTTCGCGAATGCTGGGTTACCTTGCAATGCGCGGTCCAGCCCGCGGAAGGTGTCGCCCTGCAATTCCACCACGCGCTGCTGCAGCACCAGCATCTGTCCCTTGGCTTGGGGCGAGAGCTCGCCGCGGCCCAGCGCGCCGGCGCCCTGCGCACGCAGCACACCCAGCTTTTCGCCCAGCATGGGCGCCTGGATCAGCGAGGCCTGCACCAGCGCACTCGTCTGCGCGTCGGGGTCGATCTGCAGGCCGTAACTGTGCACCACGGCCTCGCTCAGCCGCAGCAGCGACGCAATGAGCTGGGTGTGGCGCGCAGTGCTCTGCGGCGCATCCAGGCTGCGGGCGCCCACGGCCTGCTCGAGCGCGCGCCAGGTGGTCAGGGCCTCGGTCCATGCCGCCATCTGGGGTGCGGGTATGTTGGCGTCATTGAGCTTTTCGGCGGTCTCGGCAATCACTTTCTCCACAGCATCGCGCGCAGCGGGACGGCGCCCGGCCAAAGCTTCATCGCCCCCCAGCATGCCGGCCGAGAGCCCCCGGTGTACCTGCACCCGCTGGACCAGCTGGGTGATGGCCTGCGCCGGGCCAATGCCTGCGGCCTCCTGCCGTGCGTGTGCGATAGTGCCGAGTGCATCGGCCACGTATAGCCCTGTGGGCAGGGCGCTCATCAGCAGCCCGAGGGCGCCGAGAATCAGGAACTTCTGGAGCAGGTTGAGACGGTGGAGCAGGGACATGAGGCACGCTGGCGCCGGGGCGCGAAAGGGTGGATGTAACCGAAAGTATCGCTTCGACTGTAGGCGCGTGCTGTCGCCAAAGTATTGACCGGGGTCAAGTCGGCGCTAGGTGAGTGGTGGGTTCTACGTGCACGATGGGTGCCGGAATGTGCCTGCCCGCCGGGTCTGCGCGCGGGGCTACCCATCCCATCCAGCCATGCTGCCCGCATAGCCGCTGGCGCATTGCACCGGCTGTTCCCCCGGCGCGCCCGCTGGAGGTGGCGGGGCGCTGCGGCGGCGAACCTGCTGGGGATAATGCGCCGACACCCCGGCCCCGGAACCCGCCCATGCAATCGATCACGCTGCGCTTTCTTGCATCGCACCCCACCACGTCGCCATCGGCAGCCCGCATTCCGGGTGGCACGGTGCTGCGCTGGGTGGACGAGGCCGGCTTTGCCTGCGCCAGCGCCTGGGCCCGCGGGCCGTGCATCACGCAGTTTGTGGGCAGTGCCGCTTTCCTGCAGCCCATCCGGCCCGGCGATCTGGTCGAGGTGCATGCCCGGCTGGCCTACACCCAGGACGCCACGCTGAACCTGGTGTTGGATGTGCGCAGCGGCAGCGTGCAGGGCGGCGCCCTGCACGACGTGGTGCACTGCGTGGCCGCCTACACGGCGGTGGATGCCGAGGAGAGGCCCCGCAGCGTGGACAGGTGGATGCCCGACACCCCGGGCGACATCGCGCTCGCCCAGCGGGTGCAGGCCCACCTGGAAGCCGCGCGGGCGGCGCAGTGACGGCCCCCGCGCCGGCGCCGGCCACCCCCTTTCGCCCGCGCGACCTGCTGACGGCGCTGCTGGTGGTGGTGCTGTGGGGCGTGAACTTTGTGGCGATGAAGTGGGGGCTGCGCAGCTTCACCCCGTTTCAGCTGGGGGCTGCGCGGTACATTTTTGCGGCGCTGCCGCTGCTCCTCATGATCCCGCCGCCCCGTGTGAACTGGCGCTGGGTGCTCTGCTTCGGCATGTTGCAGGGCGTGGGACAGTTCGGCTTTTTGTTCATTGGCATGCAGGTGGGCATTACGGCCGGCCTGGCCAGTGTGCTGCTTCAGACGCAGGTGTTCTTCACCGCGCTGTTCGCGTTTGCATTTCTCCACGAGAAGCCCGGCCGGCCTCTGGTATGGGGCATGGCGTTGGCAACCCTTGGCCTGGTGTGCTTTGGAATGCACCACCTGGGGCCTGAAGCACCCGGTGCTGCAGCGGCAACCACGGTCGCGGGGCTGGTGCTCACCCTGTGCGCCGCATCCCTGTGGGCTGCATCCCACATCGTGGCGCGGCTGGCGCAAAACGCAGCGCCCGGCTACGACCCGTTGGCCTTTGTGATCTGGAGCAGCCTGGTGCCTATCGTTCCATTCATCGTGCTGTCGGCCATTTTTGACCCTGATGCCGCCCGCTGGCTGCAGTGGGAAGCTTTGGCGAATGTTCCCTTGTCGGGCTGGGCCGCCGTGGCATACCTTGGGTGGGCTGCCAACACCGTCGGCAACGCGCTGTGGACCCACCTGCTGCAGCGCCACCCGGCCAACCGCGTGGCGCCCTTCAGCCTGGCCGTGCCGGTGGTGGGGCTCACGGCCGGGTGGCTGGTGCTGGGCGAGACGGTGGCGCCCTGGCAATGGGCGGGCATTGCCTTCATCGTGGTTGCGCTGGCCTGCGTGTTGCTGGGGCCCCGGTTTCAGGCAAAAACGGCCTGAGGTCCCTGAGTAAATTGCCTGTTTTGCTATTTATTCAATAGCAGTACGGCGCCAGCCACGCAGCGACGGTGCCAGGGCGAAAGCGTGCATCGCCGTGGCCGGGGGCTGCTACAGCACCCGCCGCCGCGCAAAGCGCACCACCGTGACGCCCGCCCGGGCCTGGCGCACCGATGGCATCACCAGCACGCAGTCGTCGTAAGGCGTGGTCACGGGCACGCCATCGTTGTCGCCGATCACCGTACCGGCTTTCTCGAACACCTCCAGCCCCGTGAATGGCGCCACAAACCGGAAGGCGCTACTGGTGGCCACCACCGGCCCGGTCACTTCCAGGGCCCACTGGCGCGGTGCGTCGGGCAGGCGCCAGCCGGGCAGCTGCTGCGCCAGCGCGTCGGCCTCCAGCACGCCCGCCTGTTCGATGAAGCGCACGCACTGGTCCTGCGCCACGGCGCGGCTGGCCGGGTCGCCGTGGAAGCCGCATTCGATGAGCAGCGAGCGCGTGTCATCGCCCGGCGCATCGGCCAGCGCGCCAAAGCGACCGTAGTCGCGCATGCGCACGCCGTCCTTGTGGCCCGCATCGACCACGATGTGCTCGGGCGAACGCATGGCGCGCGCCAGCTGCAGGTTGCGCGGCTGCATGCCGGTGAGCAGCAGCGGTGCCGAGGGCTCGTGCATGGAGTGGATGTCCAGCAGCCAGTCGGCCTGGGCGACCCAGGGGCGCAAGGCCGCGGCACGGCGGCGTTCGCGCGTATCGGCGGCATCAATGCGCTCGTCCAGCCACTGGCGGTTGAGGTCTTCGTCGGTGAAGCGCGAGGCATCGTGGTGGGCGGCGTCAAACCGGTCGAAGGCATCGAGGTTGCAAAACGCGAGCGTGAGCGTGCCGCGCAGGGGCCGCACGCCGGCCTCCAGCAGGCCCTTCAATGCCCAGGCGCCGCACAGCTCATTGCCGTGCACGAGCGCGCTGACCATCACGCGGCGGCCGGGCACACCCGAGTCGAAACGCCACACACCTTCGGTGCCGGTGTTGCCCGCGCGCCAGGCACTGATGTCGGGCGCGGGCAGTTCAAAGTGCAGGGGCTGCACGGTGCGGTTGTCGTCGGGGTGGCTCATTCTTCGATCTTTGCGTAGTCAACAATCTGCTTGTACTTGGCCACTTCGGTGGCCAGGAACTGGTCGAGGTTGACCGTGGTGGCCGCTACGGTGGAGCCGCTGGATTCCATCTTCTTTCTGAACTCGGGCGACTGCAGGCTGTCGTTGAGCGCCTTCTTGAGCTTGTCGAACACCGGCTTGGGCAGGTTGGCCGGGCCCATGAGCGCAAACCACACGCCGATGTCCACGTTCTTGTACTGCGCGGTTTCGGCCAGCGCCGGAATCTCGGGCGTGGTGGCCGAGCGTTTGGCCTCGGTGGTGCCCAGCGCAATGACCTTGCCGCTCTTGATGTGCGGCAGGCCGCTGGAGAGCACGAACACGCCGTACTCCAGGTTGTTGCCCATCAGGTCGTTGGTGAGCGGCGCCACGCCGCGGTAGGGGATGTGCGTCATGAACAGCTTGCCCTGCTCCTTGACCATCTCGCCCGCCAGGTGCAGCGAGGTGCCCACGCCCGAGCTGCCGTAGCTGAACTTGCCGGGGTTCTTCGAGACCTTCTGCGTGAACTCGGCCAGGTTCTTCACGCCCGCGCCCTGCGATGCCACCAGCACCAGCGGCTGAGAGGCAATCAGGCCGATGGCGGTGAAGTCCTTGATGTCGTACTTGACCTTCTTGGTCACCAGTTTGTTGATGGCGATCTCGTTGCTGGCACCCACCAGCAAGGTGTAGCCATCGGGCGCGGCGCTGGCCACCTTCTGCGCGCCGATGGCGCCACCGGCACCGCCGATGTTCTCGATCACCACCGGCACGCCGAGCTTGGCGCTCAGCTCGGTGGCCACGGTGCGGCCGGTCAGGTCAGTGCTGCCGCCGGGCGGGTAGCCCACGACGATGGTGATGGGCTTGGACGGCCAGGCAGCGTCCTGCGCGAACACGGGCGCCGCTGTGGACAGCAGGGCGAGGCCGCAGAGCAGGGCTGTGCGGCGGGGGGAAGTCAGGCGGGTGGTGGGCATGGGGTTTCCTTGTGGAGGGCACTTGCTTGCTTTTGCGGGGCCTTCGGGGTCATCGCAGGGCGCGTGGGCCAGCGCTGGCCGTGCCCTGATTGTCAAAAACCCGCAGGCTGGCCGTGGTGCCGAAACAGCACGGACTGGTGCTGGTTTGCGTTGAGAGCGGGGGGTTAACCCTCGGAATTCGGCGCTGGCGCGCGGAGGCCCGCCACGCGGGGTGCCCAGGCCGCGGCGACGCCTTGCCGCAAAAGCGTCAGCGTTGCGCCATGGCTTTCCAGAACGCTTCGGCCAGCGGGCCCAGACGCCGTTTGGGGCGGTACAGGCGCACGTCAAAACGCACCTCCATGCGCACATCGCCCGCCGGTGCCAGCCGCCCGGCCTTGCAATCCGCATGCACCATGGACCAGGGAAGCCACGCCACGCCCAGACCCTTTTGCACGTATTCGTAATGCGCATCGGCCGAGTCACATTCCACCACCCGCTGCAGGCGCGGGGCGTGGGGGTTTTGCGCCAGATGGTCTTCCACCAGCCGCCCCAGCGCCAGTTGCGGGGCATAGGCCAGGTAGGGCACCAGCGCGGAGCCCTGGCCGAAGCGGTGCTGCGCCTGGCCCTGGGCGGTGGCGCGCGATACGGGCACCAGCCGGTCGGACGCCACCGTGACGTGGCTGAACTGCCGGGCATCGAGCCGCACAGCCAGCGTGGGGTGGTGGTAGACCAGGGAAAAGTCGG
Source organism: Burkholderiales bacterium Ga0074133 (assembly GCA_001464865.1). GTDB lineage: Bacteria > Pseudomonadota > Gammaproteobacteria > Burkholderiales > Burkholderiaceae_C > Acidovorax. The sequence goes on along the minus strand of LNEG01000125.1, from coordinate 24,569 downwards.
CCTCGCTGCGCTCCAGCATGGCCACCGTGTCGGCCAGCGACCGCGTGCGCACGCAAACCTCGGCCCCCTGCAGCACCGGCTGCAGGCGCACCAGCCAGTCGGCCACCACGGTGCGCGCCAGCGTGCGGCCCGTGGCCAGCGTGATGGTGCGGCCCTGGCGCCCGGCCAGGCTCTGCAGCTCTTCGTGCGCCTGGGTCAGGCTGCGCGCCAGGTTGGCCGCGGTTTCCAGAAAGCTCTGGCCCGCCGGGGTGAGGGTGACGGGCCCGCCCCCGCGTTCGACCAGCGGCGTGCCCGCCCAGGCCTCCAGCGCACGGATGCGCCGGCCAAAGGCGGGGTGCGTCACATGCCGCAGCTCGGCCGCACGGGTGAAGCTGCGCTCCTGCGCCAGCACGATGAAGTCTTCGAGCCATTTGAGCTGCATCGCGGGGCTCCGGGGTCAAAGCGCGCGGGGCGGTGCGCGCCATCAGGTAAAAAAGCCGCTGGCCCCCACCAGGGCGCCCGCAGCAACGCCGCCTGCGGCGGGCGTGCCAGGCGTCAGTACCCGGCCGCTGCCTGGGCCGCCTGCAGCACCGCGCGGGTGCGCACGGCTTCTGCGCGCGCGGCCGCCGCAAAGTCGTCACCGCGCGATGCGTACAGGATGGCGCGCGACGAGTTCACGATGATCGGCCCGTCAGTGCGCAGGCCGGCACGCACCGTGGCCGCCGCATCGCCACCCTGGGCGCCCACGCCGGGGATCAGCAGGGGCAGCGTGGGCGCAATGCTGCGCACGCGCTCGATCTCCTGCGGGTAGGTGGCGCCCACCACCAAGCCAAGCTGGCCGTTCTTGTTCCAGGGGCCTTGCGCCAGGCGCGCCACGTGTTCGTACATCAGCGGCTGGCCTTCGATGCTGGCTAGGCGCTGGTTCTGCAGGTCGTCGCCGCCGGGGTTGGACGTGCGGCACAGCAGGAACGCGCCCTTGCCGTGGTAGGCCAGGTAGGGCTCGATCGAATCAAAGCCCATGAAAGGCGAGAGCGTGACAGCATCGGCACCGTAGCGCTCGAACGCCTCTTTGGCGTACTGCTCGGCGGTGGAGCCGATATCGCCGCGCTTGGCATCCAGGATCACCGGCACATGCGGCGCATTGCAGCGCATGTGCTGCATCAGCCGCTCCAGCTGGTCTTCGGCGCCATGGGCGGCGAAGTACGCGATCTGCGGCTTGAAGGAACACACGAGGTCTGCCGTGGCATCGACCACGGCCGCGCAGAAGTCATAGATCTTGCGCGGGTCGCCCTGCATCCCTGCAGGAAACCGTGTCGGCTCCGGGTCCAGGCCCACACACAGCAGGGATTGGTTCTGCGCCGTGGCGCTGCGCAGCATGTCGGTAAAGGTCATGGGGCGTGATTTTAGGTGGGCACCATCGAACGCTCGTTGCACGGCCGTTCAGCGGGCCTCGAGAAGATGAGCCACCCATGAAAAAAGGCCGTCGAGACGGCCTTTTGGAGCGGATGGTTGCCGAGCAGCGAGGGCAGCAGCAACCGGCAGGTGCGATGCGTCAGCGTGGAACGGCCAGCAGGCGCATCACGTCGCGGTCGTTGGGCAGCGCGTAGTCGTGGCCAGCCACGATGCGGCTGTCCTCGGTGCGCACGAGCTTCAGGCTCACATAGGTGAAATTGGCCGCGGCAGAGTAGGTCCCTACGACCACCAGCGACGCGTTGTGGCTACGGGCAATGTCCTTGATCTCACGCGAGAGCAGCAGTTCACCCGCGCCTTCGCGGACAAACACATCGCCGCGCAGCTTGATTTCCTTGACGTTGAAACCGCTGTTGGCCATCTGCGACGCGTACTGTTCGGACAGCGTCCGGCCCAGCGGGGCAGAACGGCTCAGGTCGTTCACGTTCACGACGGTGGCCACGAGCACCGGCCCGCCACCCAGGGTGTTGAGGTCAAAGCCTGCCGTCAGCTTGCCCACGGCCTCGCGGCTGCTGTTCAGGAAGGGGCTGCTGGCCGCCTCCTGGTAGGTAGGCTCGGTGCGCACAGGCGCTGCCGTGTTTGCACAGCCCGCCAACAGGGCGGCTGCGGCCAGCGCCGTCAGGGATGCGGTGACTTTCATTGGGAAACTACCTTCATGTTGACGTTCCTGTACGAGGGGCGCATGAAAAGCGGGGTGTCCGCGTTCTCGAGGTAGTACACGTCCGTCTTGCGTGCTACGTACTGGCCTCCACGGGTGACCGTGGTCGTGAGGATCATTTCGGTGTTTGTCGGGCCGCCAGAGCCAACGCTCAAACCGTAGTCGGCCAGCGAGGTGAAGCCCAGCGTGGCCAGCAGCTGTGCGTCCAGATGCTCATGGCGCAGACCGTATGCGGCCATCAGGCCCACGGCGATCATGGTCAGCTGGTTGGGCACGAAGTGCGGGCGCGGGCTGTTGTGCCGGACCAGCTGGGTGTGATACGTCACGTCCAGGGCTTGGCCAGGGTTCTGCAGCACCGGCGCGCCGCTCTGGACCATGCGGGTGATCAGGAAGTCGCGGAACGCCAGGTCAAACGCGCTGGGGTTAGGCGGCAAGGCCACATGCAGCTGCGTACCGGGCGCAATGCCGGCCTTCTCCAACGTGCCGAGCGTCTGCGAAACCACGTCCTGGGACAGGATCTCCCAATGCCCCGCAGAGCGGACCTTGGGTTGCACGGTCAGCTGGAAATTTTCCGCAAGGGGAATGGGCGAACGATATGCACAGCCAGTCAAGGTGGCGACAGCGCCGGCGAGAATCGCCAAGCTGACTGCTTTTGAAAACTTCATGGTTCCCTCCTACGGACCTAAGAGAGGCAGAAATGCCATTGCATCCCGCCGACTTTAAAAATAATTCTGGGCGGGATACACAACAAAAACAAGAGAAACCTGATTCAAGTGGCGACCAGCACACACATTTCGTTGTTTTTGGTCACAACTTCCGCTGCCCGTGCGCAAAGCACCAGGCAGGGGATTTATGCAATTGCAATCAGATTAATCAAAGCGTAACAAATCGCTTTTCCAGGATTTCGAAGGCAGGCAGCGTCTTGCCCTCCAGCACTTCCAGAAACGCGCCGCCGCCAGTGGAGATGTAACCCACCTGCTTTTCGATGCCGTATTTCGCAATGGCGGCCAGGGTGTCGCCACCGCCTGCAATGCTGAAGGCAGGCGATTCAGCGATGGCGTGGGCGATTTCGCGGGTGCCGTTCTCGAAGGCGGCAAACTCGAACACGCCGACCGGGCCGTTCCAGACGATGGTGCCGGCCGACTTGAGTTGCGTTGCCAGCCGCGCCGCGGTCTGCGGGCCGATGTCCAGGATGAGGTCGTCCGCTTCCACGTCAGTGGCCGCCTTCAAGGTGGCGGGGGCGTCGGCCGCAAAGGTCTTGGCCGTGACCACGTCGGTGGGGATCGGCACCTCGGCGCCGCGGGCCTTCATGGCCTGCATCACGGCGCGGGCTTCTTCCAGCAGGTCCGGCTCGGCCAGGCTTTTGCCGATGGGCAGGCCTGCGGCCAGCATGAAAGTATTGGCAATGCCGCCACCCACGATGAGCTGGTCGACCTTGGAGGCCAGGCTCTTGAGGATGGTGAGCTTGGTCGAGACCTTGGAGCCCGCCACGATGGCGGCCAGCGGGCGCTGCGGATGGGCCAGGGCCTTGGTCAGCGCGTCGATTTCGGCCGACAGCAGCGGGCCCGCGCAGGCCACCGGTGCGTACTGGGCGATGCCGTAGGTGGTGCCCTCGGCGCGGTGGGCGGTACCGAACGCGTCGTTCACGAAGATATCGCACAGCGCGGCGAGCTTGCGTGCCAGGTCTTCCTTGTTCTTCTTTTCCCCGACGTTCAGGCGGCAGTTTTCCAGCAGCACGACCTGGCCGGGGGCCACGCTCACGCCGTCCACCCAGTGGCTGACCAGCGGCACGTCGCGGCCCAGCAGCTCCGACAGGCGCGCCGCCACGGGGGCCAGCGAATCCTCGGGCTTGAACTCGCCTTCGGTGGGGCGGCCCAGGTGGCTGGTGACCATGACGGCCGCGCCCGCATCCAGCGCCATGCGGATGCATGGCACCGAAGCGCGGATGCGCGTGTCTTCAGTGATGCGGCCCGCATCGTCCTGTGGCACGTTGAGGTCGGCACGGATGAAAACGCGCTGGCCTTGGGCCTTGCCCTGGGCGCACAGGTCGGAGAAGCGGAGGATGTTCATGGCAGAAGGGGAAAAAGGAGGCTTGGAGGCCGCCATTTTAGTGACCGGGATTCCATGGGCCTGACGCGCGGCCACCGCCGCCGGTGCCTTGCCCCCTTGTGACTGGGGCCTGGTCCCGTGGCTACCAGCCCCAGCCGATGTGCAGCGGCAGATACACCGCCATGCCGACCACAATGGTGCCCAGGATGCCCCGGCGCCAGAAATAGTAGGCCGTGGCGCAGAGCACGGCGGGTATCCGCGCATCCCTGAACGTGCCGATGAGCTCGCCGTGCGCCATCAGGATTTCAGGTGCGATCACGGCCGTGAGCGCCGCCAGGGGCGCGTACTTGAGGCCGCGTTTGAGCCAGTCGGGCAGGGGCAGTTCGCGCTGCGGGATCATGAAGAAAGCGCGCGAGACCACGGTGATGACCGCCAGCCCGGCAATGGCAATGGCGGGCTCGACCCAGGACCAGTCCGTGTTCACCAGCGTGTTCATGGATGACGCTCCTCGCGCAGGGGCACTGTCTCGCCATCCTGCACATGGGCGCGCTCCTGGGGCGGCAGCGTGCTGTCAGGGGGTACGAGCACCACCCGTGGGTGACGGCGGCGGCGGTCCACCGCCTCCATCAGCAGCCCGGCCGCCACGGCAGCCGCAATGGCCACCAGAATGTTCAGCTTGAGCGGCAGGGCGAATGCGGCAATGGCAGCCGTCGCGGCAACACCGGTAGCCAGCCATGTGGCACGGTCGAACAGCAGCGACAGCAGCACGCCCAGCAGCGCCAGCACGCCCGCAAACCCCAGCCCCCACGACAGCGGAACGGCATTGGCCAGAAGAATGCCCGCAATCGACGGCACCTGCCACGCCAGCCAGTTGGTGGACGCGGCACCCCAGAAGTAGGGGATCTGCTCCGGCTGCGGACGCGGCTCGGGGAAGCGCTTCATGAAAGCCACGTAGATCACGTCACCGCTGAAATAGCCCACGGACAGACGCTGGCGAAGCGGCAGGTGCGCGAAGTAGCTGCGCCACATGCTGCTGAAGATGACAAAGCGCAGGTTGACGCACGCTGCCGTGAGCCAGATCACCCAAAGCGGCGCACCCACCGCCATCAGCGGGATCACCGCCAGCTGCGCGCTGCCCGCGTAGACCGCCAGCGACATGAAAAGCGCCATGCCCACCGGCATGCCGCTCTTGACCATGGCCACGCCCGTGACCAGCCCCCAGGCGGCAATGCCCAGGGACGTACCGGCCATGTCCTGCACGGCCTGCCGAAAGGAAGGATGCTGCACCGTGGACCGCACTGCGGCCATCGCGCCAGAGCCCTGCCTCATGCGCCTGCCTGGTCCGGCGCCGCCCCTGACATCGCGCCCAGCTGCATGCCGGGCTGCAGATCAAAACCGCGCAGGAAATCCGCAGCTGAAAGGCGCTTGCCGCCCGGACGCTGCAGCGTGGTCAGGCGCAGGGCGCCTTGGCCGCACGCCACCGTCACGCCTTGGCCGTTTGCAGACAAAATCTGCCCCGGGTCCAGGTTTTTATTGCCTGTAGTGCTATCAATTTCGCAAGACCATACCTTGATGGTCTCACCGGCGCACCCGGTGCTGGCGCCCGGAAACGGATCAAAGGCGCGCACACGCCGCGCGATGGCCGGAGCATCGAGCGACCAGTCGATGGTGCTTTCGGCTTTTTCGATCTTGTGCGCGTAGGTGACGCCGTCGGCCGGCTGCGGCGTGGGGCGCAGCCCACCACTGGCTGCCAGCTGCAGGGCCTGCACGATGAGCTGCGCACCCTGGGCGGCCAGGCGGTCATGCAGGGTGGCGGTGGTGTCTGCCAGCGCGATGGGCAGCCGCTCGGTGAGCAGCATGTCGCCAGTATCGAGACCGGCGTCCATCTGCATGATGGTGATGCCGGTTTCCGCATCCCCCGCCTCGATCGCACGGTGGATGGGCGCCGCGCCGCGCCAGCGGGGCAGCAGGCTGGCGTGGATGTTGAGGCACCCCTTGGGCGGCAAGTCCAGCACCCACTGGGGCAGGATGAGCCCGTAGGCGGCCACCACCATCACATCGGCCTGCGCAGCTAGCAGTGCATCCCGCGCTGCCGCAGCGTCGCCCGGGTACTTGCCGTCCAGGCGCAGGCTGCGCGGCTGCGCGACGGGAATGCCGTGAGAGAGCGCACACTGCTTGACGGGCGACGCCTGCAGCTTCATGCCCCGGCCCGCGGGGCGGTCAGGTTGCGTGAGCACCAGGGGGACCGAGAAGCCCGCCTGCAGCAGGCCCTGCAGCGCGGCGCTGGCGAACTCGGGCGTTCCGGCAAAGATCACTTTCATGGGCGAGGTCCGTAGGGGAATCAACAGGAAGGAAGGTTGTGGTGCGCGGCACGGCGGGGAAACGATGCAACCGCGGGGCGGGTGGCGGCGAAATTCATTGCAAGGGTCCCCAGGGTGCAGACCCGTAGCGCGGGCACACGCGGTGGCTTCGGTCACCACCCGTCGTGCGGGTCACCCTGCGCATTGCCTGGCTGCCGCACATCCGTCACCCGCCGTCAGTCGCGCGCGTTGTCGAAATTGGGCAACTCGTCGGTAAAGATGACTTGCCGCACAACACCCTGGCGGTCCAGGTGCACGTGCGCCAGGCGGGAATCAGAGTTTTGCCGGAACCGGTACGTCCAGATGTCACCGTCAAAGCGTGCCACCCGCTCCACGAGGACAGGCGGGCCGAAGGTGCGCTGCACGTCCTGGGCTGTCCAGCCGCTGGCCGCAAGGGCCTCGAAGCGGGACTGTGTGAGCACCTGCTCGTTGCGCACGAGCCGCCCGGCGGCGTCAAAGTCGAGGTTGTACGCTGCAAAACCTGCCGGCAGCTCGGTGTAGAGAAGCCGCTCACCCGATGGCAGGGCATACACCGCCTGGGGCGGGCCCAGCCTGGCCACCACGTCGCTCCTGAGCGCACCAGGGGCTTCGCGTGCTGGCAGCGCGCAACCTGCGAGCAGAAGGGCCGCCACCGCACACCCGAGCGCGAACGGCCAGGCTGCCGGACGGCGCGGCGCGCCAGGCGCAGCAGCAGCGAACATCAGTCGCGGGCTCCGCGCTGCTGCTTGATCATCTTGGTCTTGATCCGGTTGCGCTTGAGCGGCGAGAGGTATTCCACAAACACCTTGCCCATGAGGTGATCCATCTCGTGCTGCATGCAGACGGCCAGCAACCCGTCCGCCTCGATCACGCGCGACTGACCTTGCGCATCGAGGGCCCGCACGTGCACTGCGTCAAAACGCTCCACGCCGTCGTAGATACCGGGCACCGAGAGGCAGCCTTCCTCGTTCACATGGGTCTCTTCACTGGCCCAGACGATCTCGGGGTTGATCAGCACCAGGGGCTGGTCGCGCTCTTCCGAGACATCGATCACGACCACACGTTCGTGAACGTCAACCTGGGTGGCCGCCAGCCCGATGCCATGGGCGTCGTACATGGTGGCGAGCATGTCCGACACCAGCGCCTTGACGCGCCCGTCCACTTCGTGGACAGGCTGGGCGACCTTGTGGAGGCGGGGGTCGGGGTAACAGAGAATGGGGAGGATTGCCATGGAGATCGGGATTAGCTGTCGCTATTTTCGCCACTTTTAGCCGCACTGGCAGGCCTGCAGGGCAATAATCGTTGCCGAATCAAGGGCTTGAGCAGAGAATCTAAGAAGGTTTGTAACGAACGTGCCCGGCGGTTCGCATGCCGCGAGGACTGCGGCGCGCGCGAGGGGCGTTTCACAATGCATGAGAAGAGGAACAACATGACAGCATTCACCAGCATGCGGCGGAACGCTCTGGGCGCACTCACCATCCTTGCTGGCGCAACGCTGTGCACGCTGTCGGCCCATGCACAAGGCCACTCCGTCTCGGGAGACCAGCGCGCCACCGCGCAACAGGTGTCCGAGCGCGGCATCCCGCTGTCCGAGCTCGCTCCCAATGCCCCGGACAGCTACACCGTCAAGCGCGGCGACACCCTGTGGGGCATCTCGGGCATGTACCTCAAGCGCCCCTGGCGCTGGCCCGAACTGTGGGGGATGAACCTCAAGGCCATTCCCAACCCGCACCTCATTTTCCCGGGACAGACGCTGTACCTGGACAAGGACGGCGCCTATGCACGCCTGAGCACCACGCGTCCGGGCTCTACCGAGCCCGAAACCGTGCGCGTCTCTCCGCGCACGCGCACGGAAAGCCTGGGTGACACCGCACTCCCCACGCTCAAGCCCCATCTGATCGAACCGTTCCTGGTGGAGCCGCTGGTGGTGGACGCGGCGTTGCTGCAGCAGGCACCGCGGATCGTGGCAACGACCGAGGAGCGGGTGCTGATGGCAAGCGGGGACCGGGCCTATGTGCGCAGCCAGCAGGGCTCGGAACTCAAAGCCGAACTGGGCGAGCAGCGCCAGTTCCGCGTGTTCCGTGATGCCGTGGCCCTGAAGCACCCAGCCACGGGCGAAATCCTCGGCTACGAAGCTCAGTACCTCGGCAGGGCTGAGCTGGTTCGCGGCGAAGGATTTGAAGACGTACCCAACGGCCGGGGCGGCTACACGGTCGAGTACGTACCGGCCACGGTCGATCTCACGGCCACCAAGGAAGAGATCCGGGCCGGTGACCGCCTGTTGCCCACCCCGCCCCGGGCCTTCACGACCTACACGCCGCGTGCGCCGCAGTTTGAGGTGGAGGCGCGCGTCGTGTCCATCTACGGCAGCTCGGCGGTAGCCTTTGCAGCCCAGAACCAGGTGGTCGCCATCAGCGTGGGCACGCAGGATGGGGTCGAACCCGGCCACGTTCTGTCTCTGCTGTCCAGGGACAGCCGGGTCAAGGACGGCACGGACGGCAAGGGCGTCACGATCAAGCTGCCCAATGAAGACAACGGCACGGCGATGGTGTTCCGCACGTTCGACCGTGTGTCGTATGCGCTGCTGCTGGAGATCCGCAATGGCGTGCGCGTGGGTGACCGGCTGGTCAACCCCAAGTAAGCGGCCCTGGCTGCGCACCGGCGCTGGCTGAACGCCGATAAAGCCCCCCACAAAACCTGATGGATCTCGAGGAGCTTGGTGCATGGTTGCGCCTCACGCTGACGGCGGGGGTGGGCAACACCGCTGCGAGGCGCCTGCTGGCGCGCTTCGGGCTGCCGCAATCCATCTTCGTTCAACCTGAAGCCGTACTGGCGCAGGTCAGCACTCCAGCGCAGGCGAGGGCGCTGGTGCAGGTGCCCGAGGGGTTGGCCGGGCTCGTCGAAACCACCTGGACCTGGCTGCAGCACGACGCGACAGCCGATGGAGTGGCGCGCGCAGTGATCACACTGGGCGACCCCCGATACCCGCAGTCGCTGCTGGATACCGAAGATCCCCCGCTGTTGCTCTACATGATGGGCGCTGCGCGGTGGCTGGCACACAACCCGTTTCCGGCCACGGCCAGCCTCGCGATGGTGGGCAGCCGCAACCCCACCGCTCAGGGTGCGGAAAACGCCCGTCAGTTCGCCCGCGCGCTGAGGGACGCAGGCTTCGTGATTGTCTCGGGGCTGGCACTGGGCATCGACGCAGCGGCGCATGAGGGCGCTCTGGAGGCATCCGGCCAGACCGAGGCGCCAAGCACGCCACCCACCATCGCTGTTGTAGGCACAGGCCTCGACCGTGTCTATCCCCGCAGAAATCTGGACCTGGCGCGGCGGATAGCCGCGCAGGGCCTTCTGGTCAGCGAATACCCCTTGGGTACGCCACCGCTGGCACCCAACTTCCCCAAACGCAACCGGATCATCTCGGGCCTGTCGCAGGGCACGCTGGTGGTCGAGGCCGCTCTCGCCTCAGGGTCACTGATCACGGCACGGACGGCTGTCGAGCAGGGACGGGAAGTGTTCGCCATTCCGGGCTCCATCCATTCCCCCCAGTCACGGGGCTGCCATGCGCTCATCCGTCAAGGGGCCAAGCTGGTGGAATCGGCGCAGGATGTGCTGGAAGAGCTGCGGCTTCCGCCAACCGCCGCGCCGTGCGGCGCCCCGGATAACGCCCCACCCGGAGAAAGCGGCCTGGCGAACCTGCCCGAGGGCCCGCTCCTCACAGCACTGGGCTTTGACCCCATGGGTATTGATGCTCTGGTGGCCCGGACAGGGATGGATGCCGCAACGCTTCAGGTCGAACTGCTGACGCTTGAACTGGATGGGCGGGTGGCGAGGCTGGCAGGCGGGCTGTTCCAGCGGCTGGAACGCACGTGATGGGATGCCCCCGCGAAGGTCCGCTCGCCAGACAAGCATCCACGCGCAGACAAAGGCAGCATCTGCCGCAATTGCACTGAGCCCAAAGGCCACAGGCGGACGCAACGCTTTGGCAAATCCCTATGCGACGTGCAACAGGTCGGCTGCACCCGGGCGGCCGAACAGGTAGCCCTGAAACTTGCGGCAGCCGTTTTGCAGCAGGAAAGCGCGCTGCCCTTCGGTCTCCACGCCCTCCGCCACCACATCCAGCCCCAGGCTGCGCGCCAGGGCGATGATGGTGCATGCAATGGTCGCATCGTTAGGGTCGGTCAGCACGTCACGCACAAAGCTCTGGTCGATCTTGAGCTGGTCCAGCGGCAGCCGCTTGAGGTAGCTCAGCGATGAATATCCGGTACCGAAGTCGTCCAGCGAAAAGCCGACGCCCAGCGCGCGCAGGACCTGCATTTTCAGGATGCTTTCTTCCACATCATGCAGCAGCAGGCTTTCGGTCAGCTCAAGCTTCAGGCGGCGCGGATCGGCGCCGGTTTCCTGGAGCACCGCCTTGACCTGGTCCACATAGTCGGCCTGCCTGAACTCCCGCGCGCTCACGTTGACCGCCACAGTCCACGAGGCAGCAGGCTGCACGCCCGCACTGGCCCACCGGGCGAGCTGCCGGCAAGCCATGGACAGCACCAGCCGGCCCAGGGGCAGGATCAGGCTGGTCTGTTCTGCGAGAGGGATGAACTCTCCGGGTGCCACCATGCCGCGCTGCGGATGCTGCCAGCGCACCAGCGCCTCGGCCCCCTGCACAGCGCCGCGTTCGTTCACCACGGGCTGGAAATGCAACACGAACTCCTCGCGGCCAATGCCCTGGCGGATGGCTGCTTCAAGGGCAGATCGCTCTGACGCCGCGGCCTGCACGGCGGGGTCGAAGAACGACAGCATATTGCGCCCTTGCGACTTGGCCTGGTACATGGCGAGATCCGCGCGCTTGAGCAGCTCCGTCACCGGCAGCTCCAGGCTGGAGAACAGCGCGATGCCAATGCTGGGCGTGCTGTGCACGTCAGAGTCCTGGATACGGTAGGGCTGGTTCAGCGACTGCAGCAGCTTGCAGCCGATGGCTTCCGCTTCAGCTGCAGCGGCGGGCGCCTGCCCGCTCAGGCCGCCGACCACGACGACAAACTCGTCGCCGCCCAGACGGGCCACCGTGTCGATGGTGCGCACGCAGCCACGCAGCCGGGCGCCCACCTGAACCAGCAGCTGATCGCCCCAGTCGTGACCCAGCGTGTCGTTCACGCCCTTGAAGTCGTCCAGATCAAGGAAGAACAAGGCGCCATGGCTTTCGTCGCGCGCGCACACTGCAACGGCCCTTTCGAGCCTGTCCGCAAGCAGCCTGCGGTTGGGCAGACCTGTCAGCTCGTCGTAGAACGCCAGCCGTTCAATCTCGGCCTCGGCGCGCTTGCGATCGGTGACATCGCGGGCCACGCCCCGGTAGCCGGTGAACTGGCCGTCCAGATCAAAGATGGGTTCGCCACTCACCGACACCCAGATCACGCTGCCATCGTCTGCCTGCTGGCGCATTTCGAAATCGTGGAACACCTGGTGCGCCTGCAGCTGCGCGCGGTGCTCGGCCCACTGGTGCTCGGTGGCAAAAGTGCGCGGAAGCTCCCAGCGGGTAAGGCCCTGATGGGCCTCCCACGACCCTGGCACCTTGTCCACGTTGCCATCGATCCTCACAAAGCGGAACTGCGCGTCCTGCTCCCAATACCAGTCGGAAGACAGCTGCGTGAGACTGCGCCAGCGTGCCTCGCTCTGGCGCAACGCCTCCAGCGTGCTCAGGTAGTCGGTGACATCGGTAAATGTCCTCACCCGTCCGCCTTCGGGCAACACGTGCGTGCGCACCTCGAGGTACCGGCCGTGCGGGTTCTTGCGGATGTACTGGGGCGGCATGGTGATGTCCTTGCCCCTGGGCGGGTACTCCGAAGCCACATAGGCGCGGGCTGCAGGCTCTATGAGCTCGAACCCGGGGCCGAAGTCGCCGCGCTCCTGCTGGAAGCGCACCACTTCCTCGACGCGCGGCTGGGCCGCCAGAAGCGCTTCGGGCAGGTCCAGCACCTCCAGATAACGACGGTTGTACACACGGATGCGGCCCTCTGCGTCCACGTTGGAGATACCCTGCGACACGCTGGCGAGGGTACCTTCCAGCGCGCGCGTTTTCTCGGCCAGGAGCTCGCTGGTGCGCGCAAGCTGCTGCTCCACGGAGCGGCGGGCCAGCTCGGCGCGGCGGGCCATTTCCATCTGCCCGATGGTGCTGAGCAGGGGTTGCAGAAAGCGGATGTCTGCGTCGGAATAGCCCCCCGGGCAGTTCGCCAACCCCACCATGGCCACCAGATCGCCCGAGGCATGGATGGGAAGACCCAGATAGGACCGGATGACCGGATGACCTGGCGGCACCCCTGCACTGCGCGGGTCGCCAGACGTGTCATTGGTCAACACCGGTTGCCCGGTCAGCAGGGCAGCCCCGACCAGCGAGTCCAGGTTGTCAAACACCATGCCTTCTTCAGCATGGCGGGCATAGCGGGCGCGCGAAGCCTCGTCCCAGCTGATGTCGGTCAGCGCGTGCACACGCAGATACGGATGGCCGTCTTCAGCACGCTCGACCTGCCCGACCATGCCAAAGCCGCTCTGGGTGAGAGACATGAGTTCGCCGAGCAGGGCCTCGAACGCCGCACGCGGCCCGGCACTCGCGATGAACATGGCCTGCGCCTGCGAGATGGCCTGCAGCAACCGGTGCTGGCGGGCAAGCATGGCCTCTGCTTCTTCCCGCACGCGCTTGCCGGCGTGGCGTTCAAGCACCGCATCGATCTGGGCGGGCAGTTCGAGGAGGTAGCCCAGCTGCGAATCCTGCACCACGAAATCATCGAAGCCGTGACGCAGCGCCTGGGCTGCGCGTGTTTCGTGGCCGATGCCGACCATGATGATGGATGGAATGCCGCGCAGGGACTGCAACAGATCAAATGCGGAGCCGCCCATGGTCCGCTCGGCCGCCAGCACGACATCCGGCCGGCGGGTGGTGAGATATGAGTGTGTGTCAGCCAGTGTCGTGGCCACGTCGACCGTCCAGCCCGACCAAGGGTCGGCGAGCGCGTCTTTTACCGCCTGCGCATGGCGCGGATCACTTTCAACGAACAGGATAGTGATGGGCATGAACGGCCTGTAACGGGCCTCACTCAGGTCGACCAGGGCGACCGGGAGACGTAACCGGAATGAACATTATGCGTTGCGGTCACGGACTGTGCCGCGATCATTACCACCTGCGGTGTTTACACTTTCGCTCCTTCAGCCTCCTTGTCCTGTTCCTCACTCCCTGCCGCCCATGCATTCCCAGAGCATCAACGACTATCTTCGCGAGCACATCCGTACGGTGCCCGACTGGCCCGCGCCCGGCGTGCAGTTTCGCGACATCACACCGCTGCTGCAGGATCCGAAGGTCTTCAGGGTATTGATCGATGCTTTTGTGCACCGGTACATGGACAAAGCCTTGCGACCAGACATCGTGGCCGGGCTGGATGCGCGCGGATTCATTCTGGGGGCGGTGGTGGCCTACGAGCTGAACGTGGGTTTCGTGCCCATCCGCAAGAAGGGCAAGCTGCCCTTCACGACGGTGGAGGAAACCTACGAGCTGGAGTACGGCAGCGCCACGGTGGAGCTGCATACCGATGCCGTCAAGGCAGGCGACCGGGTCCTGCTGATCGATGACCTGATTGCCACGGGCGGCACCATGATGGCAGGCCGCCGCCTGCTTGAAAAGCTGGGCGCCACCGTGACGGAGGGTGCAGCCATCGTGGATCTGCCCGAGCTGGGGGGCTCCCGGAAGCTGAGCGATTCAGGCCTGCCGCTGTTCACCCTGGTCGATTTCGAGGGACATTGAACAACCGGGCTCGGCAACGACGCAGGACACAGGGCAACGAGGAGCCGGCCGCCGCCCCGCGGCCCGGGCTCAGTTCAGCTCGCCGTACTGTGTGGTGCTGAGGTCGGGCGATGGACCGTCGGCAACCGGCGTCTGGGTGTCTTCGAAGCCCGTGGGCGCCGATGGGGCAAGGATGGGACCCGATCGCACGGCCACACCGGGGCGGGCTGCGGCAGACACGGCGGCAGCCGCGGCGCCAGCCCCTGCAGCCGAGGCCAGCGCACGCTTGAAAGCGGCTACCTCGTCAGCTTCAATGGGTTCAAACCGTGTCGATGCGGTACGCGCAGCATCGGTCGGCGACGGGCGCGCGACCGCCACTGCGGCAGCCATCGCGGCAGGAGCCGCTGCCGCTACCGGCGGGCGGGCCAGCGGTGGCTGGGCGGCCAAAGGAGCAGGGGCAGAAGCAGGAGGGCGCAGGGCCGCGCCGGATGCGGCTGGCATGGCGGGCACGCCAGGGGACGTACCGGCAGGCGCGCCCAGGGGGCCCGCTGCCACGGGCGGCCTGCGCAGCGACTGCGCTGCGCTCTGCAAGGCCGCAGCGCCGGCAGCGGCCTGCGGGCTCACACCCTTCTGGGGCAGGCCCACTGCAACATGGTCGTTGATGCGCCAGTACACGGCCGTGACCAGGATGTCATAGCGCGTTTTCGCAGTCTGGGCGATCAGCGCCTCGATTTCGCTCAGGCGCACCGTCTCGCCACCGTACTCGCGGGCCAGGTCCATCATCACGAGAAACTGGCGGCCGCGCTGGTCCAGCGACAGCACCTTGAACTTGTAGCTGGCCGAAAGCACGCCCGCGCGCACCATGGCGTCACGCACCACGGTGTAGAGCAGCTCGCGGCGCTCCATGCGCTCGTTCTTGCGGTTGGCCGCATGTTCGGGCGGCAGCTGTTCCGACAGCGGCCGACCCTGGCGGCCCGGATTCAGGGGAACGGTGGCATCGGCGTTGAGCAAACCTGAGGGTTCAGCGACGGAACGGGGCTTGGCAGGGGCCGGCTTGCGGCTGAACCAACTGAACAGGGACATGGCTTGCTTGCTTTCTTGGGAACGGCGCCTGAAAAACGGGGTTGAGTTTAACGCCGCAGGCTTTGCCACGGCCCTTGGGAAGGCCCCGCACAGACGGCCCTGGCAGCCGTCTGTCAGGTGGCTGCCACGCGGCGGCGGCGGTTGCCCAGGCGCTTGGCCAGAACCGAGCCCGCAGCCAGCGCCAGGCCCAGTGCAATGGCGGGCTGGCGGTTGGTGAGCTCGGTGAAGCGGATCGCCGTCAGGCTCCACAGCTTGCAGGGAGCGCTGGCCTGCACGGTCGCGCTGCGCGAGCGGTGCGAAAAGAATGCACCTTCTCCCACGACGGAACCTGCGCCCACGATGGCCAGGCGCAGGCGCTCTTTCTCGTCCTGGTAGTGCACGCTCAGGCTGCCACTTTCCACGAAGTACAGGGTGCGGTCGTTGGCCCCCTGGCTGAACAGCACCTGCCCGGCGGGAAGTACCACGGGCAGCAGGTAGGAGGACAGGATGTCCCACTGCGCAGGCGCCAGCGGGTTGGTGATGCTGTCGTCAGCACTCGCCTTGGCAATGGCATCAAGGAGCCCGCTGAGGTCGACCTTGGAAGCAACGGGGGAGGGAAGATTCATGGTGCGCTGAAAGTACCCCTGTTACAGATGGCGCACAAGCACTGTTTACTTCCGTTTACAACATCGTCCTCACGGGGGCCAGCGCCGTGCGTGGCTACTTGCCAATGCAGAAACTGGAGAAGATCACGCCCAGCAGGTCGTCGGACGTGAATTCCCCGGTGATCGCGCTCAGCGCGTTCTGGGCCAGGCGCAGTTCTTCCGCCAGCAAGTCCAGCGCCGGTCCGAGCGCCTGCAGTTGGGCTTGCGCTTCGTCCAGGTGCGTCGCCACGGCGTGCAGGGCTTCAACGTGTCGTGCGCGGGCAATGTACAGGCCCTCCGGGGCCGACTGCCAGCCCGCCACTTGCAGCAACAGCCGGCGAAGGCCATCCAGGCCCTCGCCCGTGCGCGCCGACAGCCGGACTGCCGGCCGCTGCACCGTGGCCTGTTCGCTGTGCTCGGCGGGCAGGTGTTGCCCGGCGCAATCGAGTTTGTTCCACACATCGATCACAGGCACTGATTTGGGCACTTTTTGCGCCAAGGCCCCTTCGATATCTGCCTCTGATGCTATATATTCAATAGCATTCTGTCGGGATAGATCGTGCAGGAAGAGCACCGCGTCCGCTGCGGCAATTTCATCCCAGGCCCGGGCGATGCCGATGCGCTCCACCTCGTCTTCGCTGTCGCGTAGGCCCGCCGTGTCGATGATGTGCAGCGGCACGCCTTCGATCTGGATGGTCTGCTGCACCTTGTCGCGTGTGGTGCCGGCAATCGGCGTGACGATGGCCAGTTCGGCCCCCGCCAGCGCATTGAGCAGCGAGCTCTTGCCCGCATTGGGCTGGCCTGCAATCACCACCTTGATGCCTTCGCGCAGCAGCGCACCCTGCCGCGCGCGCTGCATCACCCGCGCCAGCGTTTCCTGCAGGTTCGATAGCTGTCCGTGTGCATCCGCTTTGCGCAAGAAGTCGATTTCTTCCTCAGGGAAGTCCAGTGTGGCCTCCACCAGCATGCGCAGGTGAATGAGCGCATCGCGCAGGCCGTGGATTTCTTCCGAGAACGCGCCGGTGAGCGAGCGGCTGGCGCTGCGCGCCGCTGCCTCGGTGCTGGCATCGATCAGGTCGGCGATGGCCTCGGCCTGTGCCAGGTCGATCTTGTCGTTGAGAAAGGCGCGTTCGGTGAACTCGCCCGGCTGGGCCACACGCAGGCCGGGCAAAGTCGGCTGGCCGGTGGCAGGGTCGATGGCGGCACCGGCCTGCAGGCAGCGGGCCAACAGCAACTGCAACACCACCGGGCCGCCGTGGGCCTGCAGCTCCAGCACGTCTTCGCCGGTGTAGCTGTGCGGGCCGGGGAAGTACAGCGCAAGGCCCTGGTCGATGGGCTGTCCGTGCGCGTCGCGAAAAGGCAGGTAGGTGGCCTCGCGGGCTTTCAGTGCGCGGCCGCACAGCGCCTGCACCAGCGCACCAATGGCCCGGCCCGATACCCGCACGATGCCTACCGCACCACGACCGGGGGCTGTGGCAATGGCGACGATGGGGTCGTGGTGGCGTGCAAGCATGGGCGTGACTTTAACGGGGACGCGAATGAAAAAGGCCGCTTGCGCGGCCTTGGGGTTCAGTGGCGAAACGTCACTTGAACTTGGGCAGGTTGAACTGCGGGGGAACACCCATGCGGGTGTTGATGATCCACTGCTGCGCAATCGACAGGATGTTGTTCGTCAGCCAGTACAGCACCAGGCCGGCCGGGAAGAAGAAGAACATCACGCTGAAGATCAGCGGCATGAACCACATCATCTTGGCCTGCAGCGGGTCCGGTGGCGCGGGGTTCAGCGCGGTCTGCACCAGCGAGCTCACGGTCATCAGCAAGGGCAGGATGAAGAATGGGTCAGGTGTGGACAGGTCCTTGATCCAGCCGATCCAGGGCGCGTTGCGCATCTCGACGCTGGACAGCAGCACCCAGTACAGCGCAATGAACACGGGGATCTGGATCATGATGGGGAAGCAGCCACCCATGGGGTTGACCTTCTCCTCGCGGTAGATGCGCATCATCTCCTGCTGCATCTGCTGCGGCTTGTCCTTGAGGCGCTCGCGCATCTCCATGATCTTGGGGTTGATGGCCTTCATCTTGGCCATGCTGGCGTAGGCCTTGGCGTTGAGCCAGTAGAACGCGATCTTGAGCAGCAGCACCAGTGCCACGATGGCCCAGCCCCAGTTGTTCAGGATCTTGTGCAGCTGGTCGAGCAGCCAGTACAGCGGCTTGGACAGGATGGTCAGCCAGCCGTAGTCCTTGACCAGCTCGAGGCCGGGGCTGAGCTTTTCCATCATGGTCTCGACCTGCGGGCCGGCGAACAGGCGCGAGTCGATGGCCTTGGTGGCGCCAGGCTCGATGCTGCCCAGCGGCGTGAGCATGCCCACCGAGTACAGGTTGGTGTCGACCTTGCGGGTGAACAGCTCGCGCTGCACGCCGTCGGCCAGCAGCCACGCGGTGGCAAAGTAGTGCTGCACCATGGCCACATAGCCGTTGGGCGAATCCTTGGGGATGTCGACCTTGCCGTTTTCGATGTCCTTGAACTCGACCTTCTGGTACTTCTTGGCGTCGGTGTAGACGGCAGGGCCCGTGAAGGTGGAGTAGAACGACGACTCGCCTGGTGGCTTGTTGCCGTCACGCACCAGCTGCAGATACAGCTGCGGCGACACGGCCGTGCTGCCGGTGTTGACCACCTCGTGCTTCACGGCAATGTCGTACGCACCGCGCTTGATCGTCCAGGTCTTGGCCAGCTTGACGCCACCCTGCTCGGGCGACTCGAAGCGGATGCTGATGGAGTCTTCGCCGTCCTTGAGTTCGCGCGGGCCGGGCACCACCGTCATGGCCGTCTTGTGCGTGGGGAAAGTGCCGCCCACCAGGCCGGTCTGCGCCACGTACACGCGCTGCGCGCTTTCGTCGAGCAGCAGGAAGTTGCGCGTCTTGTCCGCCATGTCGATGTGCTGCAGCAGTTCTGCATGCACCAGCGAGCCGCCTTCGGTATCAAAGGTGAGGCGGTACAGGTCGGTCTTCACTTCCACGCGCTCGCGCTTGGCGGCGGGTGCAGCCTGGCCCGGCACTGCCGAAGCGCCTGCTGCTGCGACTGCCGCCGGTGCCGGAACGCTGGCCGACGAGGCCGACGAGGCCGACGGCACGCTGGCTGCACCTGCGGCGCCAGACGCCGGCGCATTGGCGGCGGGGGCTGTCACCGCTGGAGTGGTGGGGAAGAAGGTGGCCTTGTTGCCGTTGTGCAACTGCCACTTGTCCCACAGCAGAACCATGGAAAAGCCAAAAATCACCCACAGGATGGTGCGGCGAATGTCGTTCATGAAGACTTCTTTGGTGAAGATGGTTGGGTGGTGGTGTCGGAATCGGAGAGCCGCGAGAACAGGCGCATGCCGCGCGGCAGATGTTGCGGGACCGGATCATGGCCCCCATCACACCAGGGATTGCAGCGTACCAGCCGGTGCACCGTGAGATAGCTGCCCGCAGCCGCGCCGTGCTTTTCAAGCGCCTGCAGCGAATACACCGAGCAGGTGGGCTCGAACCTGCACGCCGAGCCCAGCCACGGGCTCAGAAAAAGGCGATAGCCCTTGACCACGCCCATCAGCAGGCGCTGCATCATCATGGCGCAGGTGCCTCTACCGCTGGGGCGCGGGGCGCAGGGCCTGCCGAACGGCGCGCTGCATGGTCAAACAGCTGCAGCAGCTCGGCGCGCACCGCGTCTTTCAACGGGTCGGAAACAGCGCTTTTGAACTGCTTGCGGTCAAAGCCTGTACGCAGGCGCACCACGTGTGCAGCCTGCGGAAGCCGGGCCTCGAACGTCGCACCGACCGTGTAGATCTGGCGTTTGATGGCGTTGCGCGTCACCGCGCGCTTGGCCCACCGCTTGGGCACCATGGCACCCAGCCACACGCCCTGCACGGCAAACAGGGCCTGCGGCCCTTGCTGTGACGGCAAGGAGCCGGGCCCTGTGGGTTCGCTGGCTGGGGAACGGTGTACACCGCTGCCCGCATCCAGCACCAGACGGTGCAGTGCAAAGTGCGCAGTGCGGGAGACAGTGCCTCCCGCCATGGCGGCCTGGAACTGCGGACGGGTTTTCAGCCGTTGCATGCAGGCACCCCGTTTGTCATCTGTCGGTACAGACCGGCAGCAGGCGGGGAGCAGGCTGTAGACCGATCGGCCTTAGACAGCCAGGCGCTTGCGGCCCTTGGCGCGGCGTGCGTTGATAACGGCACGGCCGCCGCGTGTCTTCATGCGGACGAGGAAACCGTGGGTGCGCGCGCGGCGCGTCTTGGAAGGCTGGTAAGTACGTTTCATGATGCTATTCCTTGAGGTTCAGTTCCGGACTGCTGCTCTTGAACCCCGAGGCTGCATGCACAGGCTGCATGGCAGCGTTGGCGGCAGACCTGAAGGGGCCGCAAATATCGGCGCGCCGGGTCAAATCACCCTGAACACATTCAGGGAAACCCAAAATTATCGCAGGCTTGACACGGGCTGGCAATGCCTTTCGGATTCAGAGCCCATTTGCAAGCCCGATTTCCGCCCCTGAGCGCTCCCGTTTGCACGCCAGCCCTGGGCGCGACCAGCGCCCTGCAAGGCAGCAGTCAGCCAGGCAGACGACCCCGCCGACACGCCCCGTATCCTGCGTCGCCTGCATGTGGATAACTCCTTGACAAGCTACAATCCGCGGCCCAGCCAAGTTCCTCTATCCACAACAAGAATCTCCCTGAAATGACCGAGGAACACTCCCGCAGCCCCCTTCCATCGACTGGCTCCGACGCAGGCCAGGGCCTGTGGCAGGCGTGCGTAGAGCAGCTGGCGCAAGACCTCCCCGAGCAGCAGTTCAACACCTGGATCAAGCCGCTGATCGCCCAGGTGGCCGAAGACTTTTCCAAGGTGACGCTGCTGGTGGGCAACCGCTTCAAGCTCGACTGGATCCGCGCCCAGTACGCGGGCCGGATCGCTGCCCTGCTGGAAGGCCTGTACGGCCAGCCCGTGACGCTGGAGTTAGCGCTCGCTCAGCGCGAATCCGTTGCCCGTACTTATGTGCGCCCCGCCGCGCCCGAGGCTTCCACTAGCCAGCAGCAGTCGGATGCACCCGCCAGCAGCAGCGACAACGCCTCTGCCGGCGCCTTCCGCAACCGGCTCAATGCCGCCCTCACGTTCGAGACCCTGGTGGAAGGCACGGCCAACCGCATGGCACGCTCTGCCGCCATGCACGTGGCCGGCATGCCGGGGCACCTGTACAACCCGCTGTTCATCTATGGCGGCGTGGGCCTGGGTAAGACCCACCTGGTGCACGCCGTGGGCAACCGCCTGCTGCAGGACAAGCCCGACGCCAAAGTTCTCTACATCCATGCCGAGCAGTTTGTGTCGGATGTGGTTAAGGCCTACCAGCGCCGCACCTTTGATGAATTCAAGGAGCGCTACCACTCGCTCGATCTGCTGCTGATCGACGACGTGCAGTTTTTCGCCAACAAGGACCGCACGCAGGAAGAATTTTTCAACGCGTTCGAAGCCCTGCTGGCCAAAAAGAGCCACATCGTGATGACTTCGGACACTTATCCGAAGGGCCTGGCCAACATCCACGAGCGGCTGGTGTCGCGCTTTGACTCGGGCCTGACGGTGGCGATCGAGCCGCCCGAGCTGGAAATGCGCGTGGCGATTCTGATCAACAAGGCGCGCGTCGAGGGCACCGAAATGCCCGAAGAAGTCGCCTTCTTCGTCGCCAAGAACGTGCGCTCCAACGTGCGCGAGCTCGAAGGCGCGCTGCGCAAGATCCTGGCGTATTCGCGCTTCAACCAGAAGGAAATCTCCATCCAGCTGGCCCGCGAGGCGCTGCGCGACCTGCTGTCGATCCAGAACCGGCAGATCAGCGTGGAAAACATCCAGAAGACGGTGGCCGACTATTACAAGATCAAGGTCGCCGACATGTACAGCAAGAAGCGCCCGGCCAGCATTGCCCGCCCGCGCCAGATTGCGATGTACCTGGCCAAGGAGCTGACACAAAAGAGCCTGCCCGAGATCGGCGAGCTGTTTGGCGGGCGCGACCACACCACGGTGCTGCATGCAGTGCGAAAGATATCGGGCGAGCGCCAGCAGCTGACCGAGCTGAACCAGCAGTTGCATGTGCTGGAACAGACCCTGAAGGGTTGACGGCGCGTGGGAAAGACACCGAGCGGGAAGCCCCCGGTAAACGGGCAAAATGGCGGGTTAGGCAGCGGGGGGAGGCACAACCTGCGCAGCTGTCCAAGCACCGTCCCAAAAACCACAAGAGGTTGAAGACATGATCGTCCTGAAGGCAACACAAGACAAGGTTCTCGCGGTACTGCAGTCCGTGGCGGGCATCGTGGAGCGGCGCCACACCCTGCCCATCCTGGCCAACGTGCTGATCCGCAAGACGGGCAATGCCCTGCAGCTGACGACCAGCGACCTCGAAATACAGATCCGCACCACGGCAGAGCTGGGCGGCGACACCGGCGACTTCACGACCACCGTGGGCGCGCGCAAGCTCATCGACATCCTGCGCACCATGCCCGGCGACCAGACCGTGAGCCTGGAGTCCAGCCAGTCCAAGCTGATCCTGAAAGGCGGCAAGAGCCGCTTCACGCTGCAGAGCCTGCCGGCCGAAGACTTCCCGCTGGTGCAGGAATCGGCCGCATTCGGCCCCGTGTTCGCCGTGCCGCAAAAGACGCTGAAAGACCTGCTGGGCCAGGTGAGCTTTGCGATGGCGGTGCAGGACATCCGCTACTACCTCAACGGCATTTTGTTTGTGGCCGAGGGCAAGCAACTGAGCCTGGTGGCCACCGACGGCCACCGCCTGGCGTTTGCCAGCGCCACGCTGGATGTGGAAGTGCCCAAGCAGGAAGTCATCCTGCCGCGCAAGACCGTGATCGAGCTGCAGCGCCTGCTGTCTGACGCCGGTGGCGAGAACCAGCCCCACATCGAGATGCAGTTCGCCAACAACCAGGCCAAGTTCACCTTTGGCGGCATGGAGTTCGTCACCAAGCTGGTCGAGGGCAAGTTCCCCGACTACAACCGCGTGATCCCCAAGAACCACAAGAACAGCGTGACCCTGGGCCGCGCCCCGCTGCTGGCCAGCCTGCAGCGCACTGCCATCATGACCAGCGACAAGTTCAAGGGCGTGCGCCTGAACCTGGAGCCCGGCACCCTGCGCGTGGCGTCCAACAACGCCGAGCAGGAAGAGGCCGTGGACGAGCTCGACATCGACTACGGTGGCGACACCATCGAAATCGGCTTCAACGTGACCTACCTCATCGACGCCCTGGCCAACATGGGCCAGGACATGGTGAAGGTGGAGCTTTCGGACGGCAACAGCTCTGCGCTGATGACCATCCCCGACAACGACAGCTTCAAGTATGTCGTGATGCCGATGCGCATCTAGGCCCGCTGCGGCGGGGTGCGGGGGGCCGGCGCATGCATGGCGCGCGGCACCTTGGCAGCCAAGCCCCTACGCTACGCTTTTGATAGCTGTAGTGCTTATAAAACAAGCACTACAGCGTGATTTGACATTGAAAACACTGGAAACCCCGGTTTCCACGGATCCCAAGGCCCACCATGACCGTTGAGAACAGCATTCCTTCCGAGCCCGAAGACACCGGCGTCTCCGGCCATGTGGAGCCCACGGTTGCCAAGATCGACACCAACCAGGCAGGGGCCAGCGAAAGCTACGGCGAAGGCGCCATCACCATCCTGGAAGGCCTGGAGGCCGTGCGCAAGCGCCCCGGCATGTACATCGGCGATACGAGCGACGGCACCGGGCTGCACCACTTGGTGTTTGAGGTGGTCGACAACTCCATCGACGAAGCCCTGGCCGGCCACTGCGATGACATTGTGGTCA
The DNA here is from genome assembly GCA_001464865.1 of Burkholderiales bacterium Ga0074133. Lineage (GTDB taxonomy): Bacteria > Pseudomonadota > Gammaproteobacteria > Burkholderiales > Burkholderiaceae_C > Acidovorax. The sequence continues at coordinate 763 of LNEG01000125.1, read as the reverse complement.
CCATCCACACCGACAACTCCATCAGCGTGACCGACAACGGCCGCGGCATCCCCACCGGGGTGAAGATGGACGACAAGCACGAGCCCAAGCGCTCGGCAGCCGAAATTGCCCTGACCGAACTGCACGCGGGCGGCAAGTTCAACCAGAACAGCTACAAGGTATCGGGCGGCCTGCACGGCGTGGGCGTGAGCTGCGTGAACGCATTGAGCAAATGGCTGCGCCTGACCGTGCGTCGCGAAGGCAAGGTGCACCAGATCGAGTTTGCGCGCGGCTTTGTACAAGACCGCCTGCTCAACACCGTGGACGGCTTTGAAGTCAGCCCCATGGTGCACTTCTTGCCCGACACGGACATCTTCAAAGAGAACAACGACTTCCACTACGAGATCCTGGCCAAGCGCCTGCGCGAACTCTCGTTCTTGAACAACGGCGTGCGCATTCGCCTCAAGGACGAGCGCAGCGGCAAGGAAGACGACTTCTCGGGCGCCGGCGGCGTGCGCGGCTTTGTCGAGTTCATCAACAAGGGCAAGACGGTGCTGCACCCCACGTCGTTCTACGCCGCAGGCGAGCGCCCGGCCGAAACGTATGGCGGCATCCCCGGCACGCACATCGGCGTGGAAGTGGCCATGCAGTGGAACAGCGCTTACACCGAACAAGTGCTGTGCTTTACCAACAACATCCCCCAGCGTGACGGCGGCACCCACCTGACCGGCCTGCGCGCCGCGATGACCCGTGTCATCAACAAGTACATCGAAGAACACGAACT